>JAGWKU010000048.1 GCA_028873375.1 Verrucomicrobiota bacterium | reverse complement strand
CCACTCCAGATCATCCTCGAAGACCGGCCAAGGATCTCGCCTGAAGTTCTAAACTTCCCTGTTTATGATTTGGATGCCTTATTTAGGCAGAAAATGGAGCTACCGGCGATTAATGGGAGGGGTTACTATGTACATAAATTGCCCGTAAATGGTTAGTTTTAGGAATGTTATAAACTAAAGAATTAACTTGTCATGTTATTGAGGCTGAGCTGGTTGGGTTTTGAAGAGGGGGCCGTATTTAAGGGGCTTCCCTTCAGCCCAAGGGCAGTAACTATTGGTGAAGTCGACTCGCTCGCCGATAGGGGGGTGGGTACTTCGCCAGAAGCGGAAAATAGAGCCGGGCCGGGGATTGGCGAGGTTCTCTTGTTGGAGGGCGAGAAAGGCGGTGCCTGCGGCTTCGTTATTTTGGGTAATTTCAAGACCAAAGCGGTCGGCTTCATGCTCTTCGTAGCGAGAAAAGGCGTTGGTGAGGGGGGTGGTGAGGAGGTTGAGGAGGGAGAAGATGAAGAGGAGGAGGGGGAGCGAGGCGATATGAGAGAGGTCGTTGAAGCCAAAGCGGCGGTGGTAGCGGTGGAGGAGGAAGCTGGCGAGGCGGTAGGTTGCATAAAAGAGGAAGAAGGAAAGGGCAGAGAAGTAGAGGAAACCCCACCAGATGTGGTGGAGGACGTAGTGGCCCATTTCGTGGCCCATGATGAAGAGGATTTGGTCGGGCTGGAGGCGTTGGAGGGTGGTGTCCCAAAGGACGATTCGGTTGGAGGCTCCCAGGCCTGTAACGTAGGCGTTGACCATCTTGGTGTCTTTGCTTTTGTCGACTTCAAAAACGCGGCCATTTTCAATGCCTGCTTTATCGGCAAGCGATAGGATTTGTTGTTCGAGCTCTTTGTTTTTCATCGGGCCAAAGTCGTTGAAGAGGGGATCGATCCAAAGAGGCTGAATGAAAATCATGAAAAAGGAGAGAGCCATGCTGACAAGGCTTCCGTAGAGCCACCAGCGGCGCGGGCTTTTCTTGAGGAGGAGGTAGAAGATCCAGAGAAAAGCAATGGCTGTGATGAGAGTGACGAGGAATGATTTGCCATAGTTGTCAAACCAACGGCTGAGCGGTTGATTCGAAAGGCCATAGCTGTGTTGACGGAGATAGTCGGTGTAGAAGTCGAGGGGAAAGCTGAGGAGTTGAAAGATGCCGAGGAAGAGAACGAGATAAACGACGAGGGTGAAGAACCAATTTTTGCCGATGGCTTTGGAAAACTTTTCCAGTTTGCCAGTGAAGCCGGTGAAGAGGAAGAGGAGAGGGACGATAAGGGCCCAGGCCTGGCCGAGGATCCAGAGAATGTTACCGCTTTTGTAATAGCGCATGGCGAGTTCAGAGGCATCAGGGATGATGACATGAGCACATTCTGCGAGCACATTGACTCCAAATTAATATTGAATTCTGTTAAAAATCTCAGAATTCAGAGTGCAGAATGCAGAACTGACAGTCGGGGTAACCCTCCGCGCCCCCAAAATAGAAAAGCTTTTCTAACTTGGGGCAGCAGGGGTTTCTCCCGACTGTCAGTTCTGCATTCTGCACTCTGAATTCTGCATTTTTCCTCATTTTATTCCGACTTAAGAACGTCCATGAAGACGCTTTGGGGGATATTGACCTTCCCAAACTCCTTCATTTTCTCTTTACCCTTTTTCTGCTTTTCCCACAGCTTTCTTTTTCGGGTGATGTCGCCGCCGTAGCATTTTGCGGTGACGTTTTTGGTAATGGCGCTAATGGTTTCTCGGGCAATGATTTTGCCGCCGATGGCTGCTTGGATCGGTACTTTGAAGAGCTGTTGCGGAATCACTTCTTTGAGTTTAGCGCAAAGAGAGCGCCCTTTGTGTTCGGCCTTGGAGCGGTGGACGAGGTAAGAGAAAGCGTCGACGGGCTCTTCGTTGACGCGGATTTCGAGTTTGACGATGTCGCTTTTTCGATAGGCATCTGGTTCGTAATCAAAGGATCCGTAACCGCGCGTGATCGATTTGAGCTTGTCGTTGAAGTCAGTGATGATTTCGTTCATTGGAAGCGCGTAGGTGAGGAGGAGTTGCGTTTGACCGATGGTTTCTGTCTTTAGGAATTCGCCTCGTTTATCGAGACAGAGGGTCATGATTGCGCCGAGGTAGTCGGCGGGAGCCATGATGTGGCATTTGACCCATGGTTCTTCGACGAAATCGATGTGAGTGGGATCGGGGTAGCGTGCGGGGTTATCGATGTCGAAGCTATCGCCGTTATTGAGGGTAAATCGGTAAATGACAGAGGGAGCGGTCGTGATGATCGAGAGGTCGAATTCACGAGAGAGTCGCTCAAAGACGATTTCGAGGTGGAGGAGGCCGAGGAAGCCGCAGCGGAAACCAAAGCCGAGGGCAAGGCTACTCTCTTGCTCGACGTGGAGAGCCGAGTCGTTGAGTTGCAATTTATAGAGGGCATCGCGCACTGCTTCAAAGTCGGAGGAATCAACCGGGTAAATACCGGCGAAGACGACGGGGGAAATCAGTTTGAATCCGGGCAACGCAGCAGGGGCGGGGAATTTGTGGAGGGTGATCGTATCGCCGATTTTTACATCGCTGGTGTTTTTGATGTTGGCGACGAAATAGCCCACTTCGCCGGGGCGTAAAATGTCGGTCGGTCTCTCTTCGGGACCAAAGACGCCTACTTCGTTGATTTCAAAGGTTTTTTCGGTGGCCATGAAGCGGATGGCCGACTTTTTTGTCAGCTCACCGCTGATGACGCGGACATAGACCATGACGCCGCGGTAGGTGTCGTAGTGAGAATCAAAGACAAGCGCTCGGAGCAGTGTGTCTGGCGCTGAGCGGGGTGGGGGAATATCGATCAAAATCTGCTCTAAGACTTTTTCGACGTTAAGACCGGTCTTTGCGGAGATCAATACAGCATGAGAAGCGTCGAGGCCAATGACCTCTTCGATCTGTTTTTTCACTCCGTCGGTATCGGCTGCAGGCAGGTCGATCTTGTTAATAATGGGTAAAATTTCCAAATTTCTTGCGACGGCGAGGTGGACATTAGCGAGTGTTTGGGCCTGTACGCCTTGGACTGCGTCGACGACCAACAAAGCTCCTTCACAGGCAGCCAGCGACCGAGAGACTTCATAAGAAAAATCAACGTGACCGGGAGTGTCGATCAAATTGAATTGGTAGACGTGTCCGTCATCTGCTGTGTAATACATCGTGACGGGGCGGGCTTTGATCGTGATGCCTCGCTCTCGCTCCAAGTCCATGTTGTCGAGGAACTGCTCTTGCATGAGTCTTTGTTCGACGGTGTGGGTCAGCTCTAAGAGGCGATCGGCAAGGGTCGATTTGCCGTGATCGATGTGGGCGATGATGGAGAAATTTCGGATGTATTTGGGATCGTAGTGAAAGGTCATATCGGGGAGATAATAAAGGAACTCTTCGATCTTTGCAATAATGCAGAAGTCAGAGTGGCGTTAAAAAATTCACCACAGAGACTCAGAGAAAAAAGAGGTTGCACAGAGAACAAAGATATTTTTCTCTGAGTCTCTGTGGTGAATTTTTTTCGATGAACCCCGCCCTAAAGGACGGGGAATGATTTGGGAGGAGTTTCGAACTCCTCCCAAATTTGGATGTGAATTACCCGGCCCTAAAGGACCGGGTTTTCAGAGACCTGATAAAAATAAAAAGACCGCAGAAAAAGGATTTTCTCTGCGGTCTCAGGGGTAACCTAGACTCAAGGCTTAGGTCGTAGCGGGCTCTTTGCTCGTTACGGTGGAGGCCTTCGCTGGTGCTGCAGCTGTTTCAGCGGCTTTCTCAGCTTCTTTCTGTGCAGTCAGAGCTGTGAAGCGCTTGTTCAGCGAGCGGGCAGCCAGGATCCATGCGCCGATGATCACGAAGAGGATCGCGCCAACATAAGGCGTGATCGCGCCAAGCGATCCAAAGGCGATGATGAGTCCTTGCTGGACCAAGGAACCGCCCGATTTACCGAGGCGTGCTCCCACGACGTCAATAGCGGCTTTCCCTTTGACTTTCGACTCTTGGTCGAGGGGGATGTAAGCCATTTCTTTGGTCGGGTCGAAGAGCGAGTACTTCGCCGATTTCGACATGAAGTTTTGGATCGTTCCAAAGGCTACGGCTAGCATGAGCGGTGTAGTGCCGAGCATTGCAATGAGGCCAGTTAGCGAATCTCTGAAAATGACGCAAGAGAAGAAACCAATCCCGGTGATCAAGAGAACAACAGGAGTGATCAAAGCGCCAACGCCCCAGCCGAAGCGGCGAATGACGTTACCGCCGACGAAGAGCATCATGAAGATCGTCGCTGCACCCGTCATCATGGAGAATCCACCCATAAAGTGCTGGTAAGATTGCGAATCTGGGTATTGGAGTTTGAGCTGGGATTTCCAGGTCACTTCAACGAGGTTGATCGAGATGCCGTAGGCAATCACGAGGATCGCGAGGCAGCCGATATAAGGCGATCTGGCCAAGAAGAGAAAGCTCTCTTTCAACGAAAGTTTTGGTTTCTCTTTCTTCGATTTCTTCACTTCCGAAGTATCGTAGAAGCGTGGATCGGTCAATACTTCTTTATTGATCCACCAGTAGACGCCGATCACGCAAGCGCAAGCGACGACGACAGAGGCCAATGTGTAGTTGAGGGTGACGCCCCAAGCGTCGACGCCGGCAGCTTCGTTTCCACGCATGCTTGCGAAGAGGCGGATGAGCATCCCGGAGGGGAACATAGCGAGGTTTGCGCCCAAGCCGAAGAGAGCGTAGAAGCGCTTCGATTCGGTGACTCGGGTGATGTCGTTAGCAAAGCCCCAGAATAGGAGAGAAATCGCGACGCTACCCCAGAGTTCCGACATGATGTAGAAGAGGGAGTAGGTCCAGTTTCGGATCATCGAAACGAAGCCAGCAGCTCCTTGTGGGAGGTGAGTTTGTAGCCAGTCTGCAAAGGTCGTCGGATGGAGAAGTTCTCTCATCGGATAAAGCACTAAGGCAAAGAAGGCAAAGAAGGCGCCGAAAAAGGCCACGGTGCTCATGAACAGCTTTTGCTTGCTCATGACGTTGCTGAGTTTCGAGTAGATAATCATAAAGATGATCGCAAATGGCAATACGCCCCAGACTTTTAAGAAGGGGAGTGTTTCAGCGCCAGAGGCTGAACCAGTCACGACCAGAGTGTCTTTGGTATCTCGAAGGATGGTGTAATTGAAGTTGATAAAGAAAAATAACATAAACATGGGGAGGAGCTTTTTAAGCTCAAAACTATGGACAGGCCAGAAGAAGGACCGCCACTTCCCAAATTCTTTTACGGGGGGTTGAGACATCGCTTTATTCCTTGCAATGGTTGGTAAAGTTTAATCAACCTACCATAATAAACCTTTTCCGATAAAACGCAAGAGGAAAAAAAGAATATAGGATTCCTTTTAAGTCCTTGGTTTTTAGGCGATAGAATGTGCTGAGTTGGGAGGCTCCCTAAAGAGTCGATTGTAAGACTGCTTTGCTCAGAAAAATCGATGATTTTGAGGCGAGTGGACGTAAATTGCCTCAAAAGGGCGATTTTAATGAGCAAATGAGTCTTACAATGGGCTCTTAAAGAAATCGGCTCCTACGATTATAGAGATCGGAGGAGCCGAAGAAACAAGGAGGGAATTTTTTAAGCTGGGGTTGCCGCGAACGCCGAGCTATTCTCCATAGAAGCGGCCATTTGGTGGGCTTGGACAGCTTCGGTATAGTTGATCCAAAGATCTTGGTCTATTTTGTTTTGGCGAACGGCTTGGATGAGCTCCCGTTTGCAAGAAGCAAGTGATTTTTTGGGGCTCAGAATAGTAATGATTTCTTTATCACCAGCGAGGCGAGCAATGTTGAGCATCCGCTCGAGTTGAGTGCGGGTAAAGTTGAGGTGATCGCGGCGTTTACGAGAACCTCGCGCAGCTCGTTGTTTGGGTGCTACAGCAGAGGGTCTGTCGGCGTTGAGGACAAAGCGCTCAACAAAAGAAGCAAGTTCTTGAGGTTGTTTGAGTTTCATTTTACGGAGTGTAAAATGATGCATATATCCGCCAGTTTTCATCGGGAGATATTTACAAAGTTCATTTTCTTTTTTACCGCCTACTTTCTTGATAGCTTTTGAAATAATTTCTTCAATATCCTTGGGGCCTTTTGATTTTGCATCCATTCAGATTTCCTTACTTTATGACTCTCCAAAACCAGAGAGATTTTGATTTTAAAGCTGGATTATAGTAACTCTTCTACTTTTACGCAAAGAAAATGAGATTTTTCTTTTTCTTCTCAGGACGGCCTATTATAGTAATTGCATGCATCGCCTATTCTGTCTGTTCATTCTTCTATTGGGGGGTTGTGGAGCGCATCAAGCGAGCGAGCCGGCAGCTTCTAAAAAAGAAATAAAAATTCTTTGCACAATTGCACAAATTGGCGATCTTGCCAGAGAAATTGGCGGGGAGCGGGTTCAGGTGCAGGTGCTGGTTCACGGAGAGCTCAATCCTCATTACTACGAATTGGTAAAAGGGGATGAAGAGAAGTTGGGGGGCGCTCAGTTGGTCGTCTATCAGGGACTTGGGTTAGAGCACGGGGCGAGTGTGAGAAATTTTTTGAAGAAGCATCCCAATGCCTTTGCTCTTGGTGAAGCGATTGAGCGGATTCATCCTGAAAAAATTCTTTGGAAAGGGGAGATCCCCGATCCTCATCTCTGGATGGATGTCTCTCTCTGGAGAGAGGGGGTTGATCCATTGATGGAGCAGATGATCGCTCTCGACCCTACAGGCGCTGACGAATACCGAGCTCGCGCTGATTTGCTCAAAGAGCAGATGGAGACGGCAGATCATGAGATTGAAGCTCTTTTGGGGGCGATTCCGGCCGAGAAGCGATATTTGGTGACAAGCCACGATGCATTTCACTATTTCGTCCGGCGCTACTTTGCAGAAAAAGAGGAGGTAAACTGGAATACCCGCTTTGCGGCTCCTGAGGGGCTTGCTCCCGATGGGCAGCTCAACCCGATTGATTTACAAAAAATTGTCGCCCATTTGGCCAAGTACCGGATCGAAGTGCTCTTTCCTGAGACGAATGTGAGTCGAGATTCGATTC
The DNA here is from genome assembly GCA_028873375.1 of Verrucomicrobiota bacterium. Lineage (GTDB taxonomy): Bacteria > Chlamydiota > Chlamydiia > Chlamydiales > SM23-39 > CAITMJ01. The sequence goes on along the minus strand of JAGWKU010000048.1, from coordinate 5,599 downwards.
GGAAAATCGCATTAGCAAGCAAAGAAATGGGGTTGTCGGTTCGGATTTGCCGAGAAGCTCTCTATGGCGATTCTCTTCGTGGAAATTATCTTGAGGCGATGAAGCACAATGCGAAGACCATTGCCGATAATTTAGGGGGCGCTCATGGTCTTTGAAATCGACAGTCTCTTTGTCAATTACGATCGAACCGCGGTTTTGTGGGATGTCACTTTCCAAATTCCGAAAGGGGTTCTAGTAGGAATTGTTGGTCCGAACGGGGCGGGGAAAAGTACTTTGCTGAAGGCTGCATTAGGTCTCGTGAAACCGCTCTCGGGCAAGATCGATTTCTTTGGCGAGCCGCTCGAACAGGCCCGTTCGCGCATTGCCTATGTTCCGCAACGAGAGACGATCGATTGGGATTTCCCGATTACGGCCATCGAAGTGGTCTTGATGGGTCGCTATAGGCGTCTCGGCTGGTTTCGGAGAATTCGTCAGGCCGATCGGGCGGCTGCCATGCAAGCGCTCGAGTTGGTGGAGATGGGCGGTTTTGCAAATCGGCAGATTGGCGAGTTGTCGGGAGGCCAGCAGCAGCGATTATTTCTCGCGAGGGCGTTCCTTCAAAATCCAGATCTCTTTCTCCTCGATGAGCCATTCACGGGCGTCGATCTTGCGACCGAAAAGATGGTTGTCTCTCTCTTAAAAAAGCTGCGCGATCAAGGAAAGACGATCATTGTCGTTCACCACGACTTGCCGACGGTGAAAGAATATTTCGACTGGGCTCTCTTGCTCAACACGCGTCTGATTGCCTGTGGCCCTGTAGGCGAGGTGTTCTCTTCAGAAAATCTCCACCGAACATATGGCAAACCGGCGCCATTATTTGAAGAGGCGACGAGTCTTTCTGTAAAGAGCCGAACAGGCCTATGACATGAATTTCTGGGCTTATTTTACCGACCCGATTTTACGAGCTCCAACGTGGGGATGTCTCTTTCTGTGTGTGACGGCTTCGTTGATGGGGGTTATTTTGCTCATGCAGCGGAGGATGCTCCTTGCGGAGCTGATTTCGCATACTGCTTATCCGGGCGCAATTGGGGCTCTTCTCGGATTGGCTTGTCTCGGTTCTCAGTGGGAGGCTTATTCTTTTTTCGGCGTGTTAGGAGGAGCTCTCATCTCTTCGTGGGTGGGCCTTCGGACGATTGCTTGTCTCGAGCGGAAATGGAAGGTCTCGAGTGATGCCGCTCTCTGTTTTGTTCTTTCGGTGTTCTTCGGAATTGGAGTTCTTCTCACAAGCTGGCTGCAAGGCGTCTATCCGATGTGGGTAGGTCAGGCGAAAATGCTTCTTTTTGGCCAAGCGGCGACGTTGACCGATGAGCATGTGTTCGCGTATGGCCTTTTAACGGCTGCTGCCATTTCCTTTCTCTTTACCGCCTTTCGCCCCTTACAAGCGTTTCTTTTCGACCGGCAATTCATCAAGTCGGTTGGTTTACGGACGAAGGGGCTTCAAAAAGTATTGCTCGCTCTTCTCCTTCTTTCGATTGTGATCGGGATTCGGAGTGTAGGTGTGGTCTTGATTTCGGGGATGCTCATTGCTCCAGCCGTCGCCGCGCGGCAGTGGACTCATCGGTTAAAAACGATGTTTTGGCTCGCTGCTTTGTTTGGCGCTGTGAGCGGGTTCCTCGGCCACCTTATATCGGTAGAACTGGCGGTACGGTCATCGATTTACTTGCCGACGGGGCCATCAATTGTCCTCGTAGGGACAGCCATCGCTCTTGTGTCGCTCTTACTGGCTCCTCAGCGGGGTGTTCTCTTTCGAGCGTTTCGTTTGGCCCATTTCCGTTTCCGCTGTTTAGAGGAAAATGTATTAAAGGGCCTCTGGAGCCGAGGGGGAATGAAGCGAGAAGATCTTGAGCGGCGCTACCCGATGATGTTGTCTCTCGTGTTGCTCCGCCTCATCCGAGAAGGGTGGGCTGTTCGGCAGGGAGAGATGGTTCATTTAACCGAAGAGGGATTTGACAAAGCTTCCACGATTGTCCGTCTTCACCGTTTGTGGGAGCTCTATTTGACTGAACAGCTCGGTCTGCAGGCGGAGCGCGTCCACCATAGCGCTGAGGAGATGGAACACATTCTCACGCCCGAACTGGAGCAGAGACTTACCCACCTCCTCTCCAATCCGGAAAAAGATCCTCACCAACAACCGATTCCGCAGAGGAGGACTCCTCGATGAATCCTTATTCTGGCGCAAATTTCTTTCAGTTTTTTTATCTCTTGTTTAAGCGGCTCATCTCGGGAGGTATTTGGACGCCTGCTGCGGATGAGGTACAACTCGCCGTTCTCTCTTGCTGTGCCCTGGCTTGTGGGCTCATTGGTCCCTTCCTTACGCTCAAGCGGATGTCGATGTTTGCGAATTCACTCTCTCACACGGTACTTCCAGGAATTGTGATTGCATTCCTGCTCGTCTCGACGCTGTGGCAGGGTCGTTGGAATGATCCTTCGGTTTTCTTGCTAGGCGCTCTCTTTGCAGCTGTATTAACGGCTGTTTTGACAGAGGGGCTTGGTCGCCTTTTCCGCCTTCAAGAAGATGCGAGCATTGGCCTGGTCTTTACCTCTCTTTTTGCAATTGGAGTGGCTCTTGTCACTCTCTACACCCGCAACGCCCATCTCAGCGTCGAGGCGATCATGGGCAACCCTGACGCTCTTCAGCTGTCCGATCTGCGCTTTTCTGCATTGATTGCTCTTTTCAATCTACTCGCTGTAGCCCTTCTTTACCGTCGGTTGCTTCTCTCAGCCTTCGATGAGTCGTTGGGTCGCACGCTTGGATTTTCTGCTTTTTTCTCTCGCTCAGCTCTCTTTCTGATCACAGCGCTGACCTGTATGGGGGCTTTTCGGGCAGTGGGGGCTCTCGTTGTTCTGGCCCTTCTGGTGGGGCCTTATTTGATTGCCCGTCTCTTTTGTCATCGGGTTTCTCACCTGCTTATTTGGACGCCTCTCATCGGTATTCTCCTTTGTTCCGCAGGGGTGGCTCTTTCACGGGCTATCTTAAGCACCACAGGCGTGCCGCTTTCGACGAGCGGCCTCATCGCGACTCTCATCGGCGCTGCCTTTCTCTTGGCCACTTCGTTTAAAAAACTCAGATTTCTTGCTGCAAACCACTGAGAAAAAATAGGCCGCGAAGCGCGGCAAAAATGTTGCGCCACTGAGAGCACTGAGCTGCGGAAGCACAAAAAAGTTCCGGGGGATCTTTTTTGTACGGAGCAGGAGGCGGCGAAACGCCGCAAAAAAAAGAAAGAAAATTTTTTTCTCAGCGTTTCAGTGCTGAGCCTGCTAAACACTAGAGAATTAGGGAGAGGATTTTTGGGCGTGACGGGTGTAATAATGGTAGGCGGAGCCAGCGAGAAGGCCAAGCAAACCGTAGATCGCAAAGGGGAGGAAGAAACCAATGGCCACTTCGAAGATACCCACGATGGTCTGGGCCGTTTTTCGCTGCATAAAGCTAAAGTTGTAGAGCCACTTTAAAAGACGATCGACTTGCTCAGGGAAGAAAATGCCGAGGATAGCGCCGAGGGCGGCGAAAAAGAGGGTCCAACCGGGGCCACTAAAGAAATGGGCAAGTGAAGAAATTGCACCGACGATGAGGGCACCTGCCGAAAAAACTTCTGTTGCATAGCGACGAGTGAATCGTTCGATTTCTTCGACGGGAATGTTCTCTTTCATTTTTTCTGTGAACTTATTTTTCTTCATATTCATGGGTTCCTCACATAGAACGGAGCATAGCAAAAGGGGGGTTTAATAGCTTGCAGTAATTCCTAAATGAAAGCGTCCAAAGTGAGTGTCATTCGGGATGTCGTGGAGTTGGAAGGCGTAGTCGGCGCGAATGCTGATATAGGGATAATAATCGTAGCGAATGCCAGGACCTGTCCCCATGAGCCATTGGACTTTTTGGTTGGCGGCTTGGACGTTGTAATTGTAGCCCCATCCGTAATCCCAGAAGGCGAGGAAGAGGAAGCCGTAGACGCGGGGGCTGTGGAATTCCATATTGGCACAGAAGGCGTTATCGCCGAGGAAGGGGCGTTCTTGATAGCCGCGCACGGTGTCATAACCGCCGAGGGAAAATTGTTCAGAGACGGGAAGCGTACTGTTGGCGACTTGGCCGCGAGCGAGCCACACAAAAGCGCAGCCTGCGGGAAGATCGATGCCATGGCGGAATGCCATTCGAGCGTATAAGTATTGCACTCGGCTGTGGTAACGGAGGTTGTTGTAGTCTTCATCGGTCTGGTTTGCAAGAAGGTTTGTCACAGGAGAGAGAAAAAAGTCCATTTTAGCGGTGAAGGTATTGATCGAAAACCGCTGCTGCCATTGGTAGCTCAAGTAGAGCTGCGTGATGTTGATGCTTTGTTGAGTGATCGGTGTATTGGAAGCGTCAGCAACATAAAAGAGGTTGTTGTTGAGGTATTTCCCATCGAGGCCACAGGTGATTTGTTGTTTGAATGTGGTGTAAAAAGGTTTGATGGGGATGATGTAGCGCATGCTCAATTGGCCGCTTTTTCCCGAACTTGAAAATCCGACAATTTCTGGGAAGATCGTGCTGTATGCTCCATAGACGACGAGGAAGTGATGCCACGAGAGGAAGGAGGTATATTGGACGAGGTGGGATTGGAATTGCCGGAAATCGGGGGAGGCAGTGTATTGATAGGTCATCAAATCGCCGATTCCAAAGGCATTTCCCCAAGCAAGGCCTGCATAGAGGCGCACCTGATTGCATGCATTGATGCCTGTGTTGTCTGCGCCACCGTAGATGCGGACGGGATATTTTTCTTTCGTCTTGACTTGGACGATCGTTGTTCCTTCTTGCGATCCGGGCGCGAGGACAATTTCACTTTCATGGAAAGGGTTGTTGTTCATCCAAGCTACGCCGTTGAGAAGAAGATCTTGATCTAACGGTTCGCCGCAATGAGCGCCAATGCATTTTTCTAAAGCGGAGATTTTGGTCCATTGCTGGCCGGTGTATTCAATTTTCCCAATGATGGGGTTGATGACAGAGAGTTGAAGGACGCCATTTCCCACCTCTTGGTCTGGCACAATCACTGCGACCAGTGAACTGCGGGTCTCTTTATAATAATGGGTAATGGTCCGCTTGAGTCCATCGACAGTTTCCTGTGTGAGGGGGGAGCCGATGAATAGGTCGAGTTTCTGTTGGAGGTTTGCGTCTAAAACAATGTCTCCTTCCGTCGAGACGACAATTTGCTGAATTGCCACTTCGACAGCCGGTTCAGGAGTTACCGGCTTTTCACTCTCGGCTGTCAGAGGTGAAATTTCTTCTATAGATTCTACATCAGTGATTTCTACTTCTGCTTGGCACTGGTCGGTCATTTGCTCATCGAGCGTCGGCTCTGCAGCGGCGTAGTATTCGCTCTCTTCGGTAGCTGTTTCTGTTTGACATTCATCTGTCATTTGGCTCAAGAGCACAGATTCTTCAGCGGCAATTTCCTCTTCAGCTGGGGGGGCACCAGCGGCGGATTCTTCATCGGCGATTTCCTCTTCAGCTGGGAGGTCACCAGCGGCAGGTTCTTCAACGGCAATTTCCTCTTCTGGGGCGAACTCTTCAAGAGGGGATTCTTCAGCGGCG
>JAGWKU010000047.1 GCA_028873375.1 Verrucomicrobiota bacterium | reverse complement strand
TCAAGAATCGGGAGATGGCAAGGAGGCTCCCGCGGAATACCCCTCTGGAGCGAGCGACCATTGCGTCTCGCAAGGCGCGAGTGAAGAGGGGTATTCCCCGGGAAAAGCCGACGATGCCAGCTCTCGGTTCTTGAATCACGAGCGGTAATTGTAAAATTACTGTACGAGTGCCTGCAGTCTTTTATTGGCTGTTTCACTTCCGTTATCGCTGGCTTTTGTATACCAGTAAAGAGCAAGTTCAGGATTAGGATCTGTTCCAATCCCTTCTTCATAACATTCTCCAAGGAATTTTTGTCCTCTTGCCCACTCATTCTCTGCGGCACGTTGATAGAGATGAAAGGCTTTTGTTTTATCAATCGGCATGCCGCATCTTCCCCGTTCGTAGCAGAGCCCCAATTGGACCTGCCCCTGACTATTTTCTTTCTCTGCCGAGAGCTTATAAAGCTCGAGAGCTCGTTCATAATTTTTCAACACGCCCTCCCCTTTCTCATAACACAGTCCTAATTGGTATAGTCCGTAACCATTTTTCTGTTCTACAGAGGACTTATAAAATTCGATGGCTTTCTCAATGCTTTTGGATAAACCGACCGCCCCACAAGCGTAGCAATCTCCTAAATAGGCCTGTCCCAAAGAATCGTCTTGAGCGGCTGATGCCTGATAAAGTTCAAGGGCACGCTTCTTGTTTTGATACAGGTCGCCTAATCCAAAAGAAAAGCACCACCCAAAAAGGGCCTGTCCTAAAGAATCGCCCTGGTTGGCTGAAAGCCGAAACAATTCCACCGCTTTAATCACACTATGATCTAAGCCGCCAACCCCTCTTTGATAACAGCTCCCCAAGCAGGCCCGGCCGAACGCATTCTCCTGTTCTGCAGAAAGCTTGTAAAGTCGAACCGCTTCAGCTCGGTCTTTTGGTAAATTGCCGATGGCGTGCTCGTAACACCATCCTAAATAGGCCTGACCAAGAGCATTGTTTTGCTCAGCAGCAAAGCGATAGAGTTCGAGAGGAACGACAGCCCCATCATTGTCTCGAGGCTTGTGTCTCAATAGAATTTGATCTTGTAGTTCTTTATACTGAAGAAAATTGGCCCATTGATAAAGCTGTAGTGGGTCGAATTGCTCGGGTAGCCGTCGTAGGTAGACATATTGACGAAATTGACAGAGAACTTCCTTGGTAGCAAAAGGCATCAGCTGGGAATCTATGGCAAAGGAACGAATGCCCGATGCATCATCGAGAGCCCCGTTCTTCATTTTTTCCATCCCTTCTCGGTTAAAAAAGGGAACACGAAGCTTGAGTACGTGTTCATGAAATTTTACCTTCTCTCCACCTGTTGAGGGAATCTCGAAAGCAGCAGATGGCTCATCGCCTTTTTCAAGGCACTCTAGCAATTCTTTCACCTTGAGCCATGGCTCCATTGCCTCTAAAAGCTTTGTCTTTTCAGCTAATTGATCTGTTAAAATGGGGATTTGGTGGGTGTTCAACACAATTTGGTGGGTGTTCAACACAATGTAGTTGCTGATCTGAGTTTGCAAAGTAGATCCTTGCAGAAAAGGAAGACCGTTCCATTTTGACAAATACTCTTTAATGACAGTCGGACTGATAAAGCTTGCATTGGAATCGATCCATTGTTTGCAAGTTCGTAAGACTTTTTGACTGGGTGTGAAACCATCGTACCAGCGTATAGGGCGAATGCCGAAATGGTCATATTCACAAATAACCGTGTGTGTCTGAGAAGTAAAAGCGTCGAAAAGGTGATTTAAGCGGTCGGAGAACTCTTTCTCCGTTTGGCAAGGCTTATTAGAAGAGAAAAAATGGCGATATTGTTTCGGATCGGGAGACATGCAAGATAAATTCAACAAAACTCCTAGAAAAGTTGGAATTCCTAACATCGGATAGGCAAAAAAACCGCTCACTACATGGCAAATTTTCAAAGCAATGAGTTGGACTGGGTCTGCTTTCTCTGACTGCCGCTTAAACCACTGAGCATAAGCCCTCAAGGGGGCTGTCAAAGAGGAGCCCGTAAAACCTTCTGCTTGATAAGCTCTTTTGATCGCTGTTAATGTCATTTAATAACACTTTGTTAATTGACTTAAATTATATCATATTAATAATTAAATTTTCAACAACAAATTAATTTTAATTAATTTTAATAAACATATTTTCAATTTATTACACTCTTCTGCTTGCAGGTTAAAGGGATGGTCTGTATCGTAGAGTACTTAGTATGCAGGAATTCCTTCATGTCGATCAAATACATCTTCATCACCGGTGGGGTCGTTTCCTCTCTAGGGAAAGGGCTCACGTCGGCGTCCATTGGCCATTTGCTCGAATGCAGAGGCCTTCGAATTGCCATGCTCAAATTGGACCCTTATCTAAACGTCGACCCGGGGACGATGAACCCGTTCCAGCATGGCGAAGTCTACGTGACCGATGATGGAGCCGAGACCGACCTAGATCTAGGTCATTATTACCGATTTACCAATACTCCCCTCTCCAAGCTGTCAAACACGACGTCCGGCCAGATCTACGACACGGTGATCAAAAAAGAACGGCGAGGAGATTACCTAGGCAAGACCGTACAGGTCATTCCCCATGTGACCGACGAGATCAAGGCGCGAATCCGAGCCGCCGCTGAACAGGAAAAAGAGACGCAAGTGGTCTTGATCGAGATCGGCGGAACGGTGGGCGATATTGAGTCGTTGCCCTTTTTGGAAGCGATCCGACAATTCCGCTATGAAAGACCCAAAGATTGCATCAATATCCATTTGACCTATGTCCCCTATTTGAAGGCGGCAGGCGAAGTGAAGACCAAGCCGACCCAACACTCAGCCCAAATCCTGCGCGAAATTGGGATCATGCCCGACATGATCTTGTGCCGCTGTGAGCAGCCGCTGTCAGAAGAGATCAAGGCGAAGATTTCGCTTTTTTGCAACGTTCCGCTCGATGCCGTCGTCGATGAGAAAGACGTTGCCCATACAGTTTACGAAGTGCCGGTCGAATTGCACAGACAAGGCCTCGATGAAAAGATCTGCAACATGCTTGGCTTAAAGTCGGGTGCGGCTGATTTATCCCGCTGGGAAAAGATGCTCCATTCAGCCCTCCATCCAAAAGGCAAAGTGAAGGTGGGGATCGTGGGCAAGTACATGGATCACCAAGATGCCTACAAATCGGTCTTCGAGGCGCTCTACCATGCGGCCATTGCGGCTGGCGTGAGCTTAGAGATCAGACGGTTTGAGTCGGATCGGATTGTCGAGAATGGAAGCGTAGAGAAAGCGATCGGCGGCTGCGATGGTTATTTAGTGCCAGGCGGCTTTGGCGAACGAGGCTGGGAAGGAAAAGTACTCACGGCCAAGTACTGCCGCGAAAACGGTCTCCCCTACTTTGGCCTCTGCCTCGGCATGCAAGTGATGATCGTCGAATTTGCACGACATGTACTGGGACTGGAAAATGCCCATTCTACCGAGGTCGACCCCAACACACCAGATCCAGTAATCTCGATGATCTCCGAACAAAAGAAAATCAAAGAACTCGGCGGCACGATGCGGCTCGGCTCATACCCCTGCGTGATCAAGAAGGGCACTCTCGCTGAGCGGTGCTACGGTAAGAATCTGATCCGCGAACGGCATCGCCACCGATACGAATTCAACAACGAATACAAAACAGCCTTCGAAGAAAAGGGCATGGTCTTCTCGGGCACCTTGGAGCGCGGTGTGCTGTGCGAGATCTCAGAACTCGCTGACCATCCGTGGATGCTCGGTGTGCAGTTCCACCCAGAATTCAAATCGAAGCCACTCGACGTTCACCCACTCTTTAAAGACTTTATCAAAACAATCCTCCTAGAAAAGGCACCATGGCCCGCATCGCCGCGATTGACTACGGCCTAAAGCGGATTGGCCTCGCCATCTCCGACGCGCGAGGTGTCATCGCATTTCCACTCGACACTGTGGCAGGCGGTCCTGCTGCGATCGAACACATAAAAAAGGGCTTTGGAGAGAAACTCGCAGAAATCGAAGAAATCGTCGTCGGCTTTCCACTCCTCATGAGCGGGAAAGAGGGCGAAATGACTCTTCTCGTGAAAAAATTTGCAGAAGAGCTCGAAAAAGCGCTCCACATCCCTGTCCGTCTCCTCGATGAACGGCTCTCGAGTAAACTCGCAGAACAGTCCTTGAGAGAATTGGACCTCTCTCGCAAAGAGCGAAGCAGAAAAGTAGACACGACAGCCGCCGTCATGCTATTACAAACGTATTTGGATCAAAAGAGCTTTAGAAAACCCTAATCTCTTAAGGCTTAAGTGAATGCAGAAGAGTGAAACAAACCCTCTCGCAGAACCTGGACGAAGCACGCGGAATGTCGACCCCTGTATCGTCGTTATTTTCGGAGCGACGGGAGATTTGACGGGGCGCAAATTGATGCCCGCTCTCTACAACTTAGGCAAAGAAGGGATGCTCCCTCCCAACTTCGCCTGTGTCGGCTTCGCCCGCCGCCCAAAAACCCACGCCGAGTTTCGCGACGAGGTGAAGAAAGACGTGGGTCAATTTTCCCGCGTCAAACCGGTCGATGAGCCCTTCTGGAAAAACTTCCAAGAGCAAATTTTCTACCACCAATCGGAATTCGACCAAGACGAAGGGTATAAAAAACTCGCCGAGTTTTTAAAGCAACTCGACGCTCGCCACATGACTCGTGGCAACCGAATCTTCTACCTCTCGGTACAACCCAAATTCTTTCCTCTCATCATCGGCAAGCTTCGACAACACGGCCTTGCCTACGATCCACATACAACAACCGATCGATGGTCGCGCGTCGTCATCGAAAAACCCTTTGGCCGCGATTCGGCCTCTGCCGCCGAGCTTCAAAAAGAAATCTCCCGCTCTCTCGATGAGTCGCAGATCTACCGGATCGACCACTACCTCGGTAAAGAGACAGTACAAAATCTCCTCGTCTTCCGTTTTGCCAACTCAATTTTCGAATCGCTCTGGAACTACAAACACATCGACCACGTCCAAATCACCGTCTCCGAGGATATCGGAATTGGGAGTCGCGGCCACTTTTTTGAAGAAGAGGGTTTGCTGCGCGATATCGTCCAAAACCACATGATGCAGCTCCTCTCGAACGTCGCTATGGAACCGCCGGTCAACCTCAGCGCGACAGCCATTCGCGACGAAAAAGTAAAAGTGCTCCAATCGATTCGTCCCCTCTCGAAAGCCGACTTCGAAAATGCAGTCGTCCGCGGCCAATACGGACCTGGTTTCATCAATGGAGAACAAGCCATCGGCTACCGACAAGAGACAGATGTCAATCCCAACTCCAACGTAGAAACTTACGTTGCCATGCGACTCTTCATCGATAACTGGCGCTGGGCCGGTGTTCCCTTTTATCTCCGCGGCGGCAAACGTTTGCCTAAACGAGGCACTGAAATCGCCATCACCTTCAAAGACGCCCCTGGAGTTCTCTTCCAATCACGCGAGCAGCACAACCCCGCCAACGTCCTCGCCCTCCGCATTCAACCCAACGAAGGAATTGCGATGCGGATCAACTGCAAAGTACCTGGCCCTTCGAGTCCAATCCAACCGGTAAAGATGGATTTCCGCTACGGCTCCTACTTCGGTCAAACGCCGCCTGAAGCCTATGAACGACTCATCTGGGAATGCATTCTCGGCGACAACACCCTCTTTGCCCGCTGCGATGAAGTTGCCCACTCGTGGCAAATCATCACCCCGATCCTCGAATACTGGGCTAACCATCCATCGAAAGACTTCCCCAATTACGCTTCCGGCACTTGGGGTCCAAAAGCGGCCGATGAGATGATCGCTAAAGACAAGCGGAGCTGGAGAATTCTTTGACCCAACAGATTGTAAATCCAGCCAAAATTGAAGACCAACTCCTCCTCATTTGGGAAGGACTCGCAAAAGAAAACAAGATGCGAGCCTCCCTCTTCAATCTCATCATCTTCAATCGCTACTCAGAGCGCACCGATTACTTCCGCAACATCGCTCAAAAAGTAGTCGAGAAATTCCCCTGCCGCATCATCTTCATTTCCGAAGATCCAAATCCCCATGAACCCTACCTCAAAACAGCCGTCTCAGTCGTAATGCCCCACGGACCGGAAGGATCCGTTGCCTGCGACCAAATCGACATCGGCGTTGCCGGCGGCGATCTTGAACGCGTTCCCTACGTCCTCTTGCCTCACATCCTCCCCGATCTCCCGGTCACTCTCCTCTGGACCGAAGATCCGAGCAAGCCACATCCCCTCTTTCGCCCACTCGCTAAGCTCGCTAACCGGCTCATCTTCGACTCTGAATCGACCGACCACCTCTCTTCATTTGCCAAAACCGTCCTCGCACTGAAAGAAAAAGAGGGCTACGAAATCGCAGACCTCAACTGGGCTCGCACGGAAGGATGGCGCGACCTCCTCTCCTTTGTCTTTTCCACACCCGAGAAACAACAAAGCCTTCAGCGCCTCTCTGAACTCATCATCACCTATAACGCCAGCCCCACCGAATTCTACTGCCACGTTAAAATCCAATCGATCTACCTCCTTACCTGGCTAGCCGATCGGCTCGGCTGGAAATACCGGACTGTAGACAACGAACTCCGCTTTCAGTTTTCTCTTCCGCAAGGATCGCTCACAGCCTCGCTAAAATCAGCCGAATGGAAGGGCCCAGGACCTGGCACGATCCTCTCCGCCGACTTTGCAACGCCCCAACAAGAGACTTTCCACTGTGAGCGAATCCCCGAGCGACACCACTTCGTCAATATCCAAATTGCAACCCAAGAAAAATGCGACCTTCCCTACCAATATCTCCTCGGACAAACCGCTACTGGACAATCACTCGTCAAAGAGATCTGCATGAAAGGAACGAGCGACCACTATCTCCACATGCTCAAACTCCTGCCAACTTTTGAAGGGCTATGCTAATAAAAGACGGCACACTCCAAACCTGGGATCCTCGCCGCAATATCATCGTCGCTGGCGAAAAATCGAAAGCGATTGCCCGCGCTGCAGAACATTGGATCCACACCGCTAAACGCTCCATCCTCCAAACTGGACGTTTCGCCGTCGCCCTCTCTGGTGGCTCGACGCCCCAAGCGATCTACCAAGAGATCGCTGTCAACTACGCCACCGCCATCGATTGGAGCAAAGTTCACCTTTTTTGGAGCGATGAGCGAGCCGTTCCATCCGATCATCCCCGTAGCAATTATCACTCTGCCATGGAAAGCGGCCTTAAAACTCTCCCCATTCCCCTCTCCCAAATCCACCGAATGAAAGGCGAAGACAAAGACGCCGCCGGTTACGAAGATCTCATTCGGCGCGAGCTTTCTCCCCGCCTCTTTGACCTCGTCATGCTCGGCGTCGGCGAAGATGGCCACACTGCTTCCCTCTTCCCCCGCACCACCGCTCTTGAAGAAGAACTCAAACTTGTCACTTCCAATTACATCCCCGACCAAAACGAATGGCGCCTCACCCTCACCATTCCCTGCATCAACCAAAGCGCTCAGGTCGCCTTCTACGCCTTCGGCGAGTCCAAACAAGCGATCGTTCCCCTCGTCCTCAACGCCGCTATCAAATCCTCCTTCCCCGCCAGCGCCATCGGTACACCGGAGAAGAAGGCTCTCTGGATTTTGGATGTGGCGGCAGCCCATCTGCTTTAAAAATGCAGAACTCAGAGTGCAGAACGCAGAACTATCAGTCGGGAGAACCCCCCGCTGCCCAACTTTATCTCCCGTACTCATGTAAAGCAGCTTTACATTTAATACAATAGACTTATATTCAGCGAGTTAGTCAGTCTCCAGGTCAGTCTCCAGGTCAGTCTCCAGGTCAGTCTCCAGGTCAGTCTCCAGGTCGGATCTTTACATTTTCTTGAAAAGAAGATATAATAAATGAAAAAAAAGAGGAATTATGAAGATAAATCAAGCAAGTGATGCAATCGTAAAATATCAGGTAAATTTATATTTGAAAGACCAAGGCATAATTCCAGACCCACTTGACAGAGACCAGATTGTTTTACGTCTTTTAGTAGATGCTGGTTTAGAAGTAGTTAAAAATCTCGCTAGAGTTGTGGAGATTGTTGCCCAAATTGCAATTAACTTCTTCACCGGGTTTGTTGTCAAAGGCGACTGGAAAGACCTTGGTCTGGGACTTAAACGAGCTGTGCGGCTGGTTGTAGACACATTTGCTTTCCCATTTGCTTTTGTTTACAGCCTTATTCAGAGTCTTCGCGACCCCTCTTCCTTTAGAGCTCATCACCCCGCGTTCTTGCTAAAGAAAGTATTCAGCGAGCAGCTCGGAAATTAAAACCTTCTTAGTCGCAAAGCTGCTTTACATTTCCCTCTTCTCTCCCCTATTATAGTCCCACTTTTATGATCGTTTTAGGCATTGAAACCACGTGTGATGAAACTGGCGCCGCCATTGTCGAAGATGGCCGGATCATCCACTCCAATATCGTCGCCTCATCGGCCGACCTCCACGCCCGCTACGGCGGCGTTTTTCCTGAGCTCGCTGCCCGCCGCCATATCGAGGCGATCCGCCCTGTCGTCGAAGAGGCGATGGCCAAAGCCGGCGTAACCGCTCAAGACATCGATCTCATCGCTGTCGCCCATGGCCCTGGCCTCGTCGGCGCCCTCCTCGTTGGCGTTCAATTTGCCAAAGGACTCTCGATCGCTTGGAATAAACCTTTTTTGGGCATTAACCACGTAGAAGCCCACCTCTGGGCCGCTGCCATGGAAGCCACTCCACCGCTTCCCGCTCTCGGCCTTGTCCTCTCGGGCGGCCACACCCTCCTCCTTCAGATCGACCAATTCGGCACCTATCACCCGATCGCCACGACCGTCGACGACGCCATTGGAGAAGCCTTCGATAAAATCGCTACCCTCCTCGGCCTTCCCTATCCCGGAGGTCCCCATGTCGAAGCCCTCGCCAAACACGGCACCCCCCGATTTTCCCTCTCCCCCGGCTATGTCAAACGGAACCCCATCGACTTCTCTTTCTCCGGCCTCAAAACCGCTGTCCTCTACGCGATGAAAGAAGTCACGACCGAACAAGACAAAGCAGACCTCGCCGCCTCCTTTCAAGAAACAGCTCTGCGCGACGTGGTGCATAAAGCCCGCCTCGCCTCTCAGAAGTTCTCTTGTCAATCGCTCCTTTTCGGCGGCGGCGTTTGCAATAACCAGCGGCTAAAAGAACTCTTCCATACAGCCTTTCCCAATACTCCCCTTTACTTCCCCTCTCCCGCCCTCACCCTCGACAATGCCGCCATGATCGCCGGCCTCGCCTATCAAAAATTTCTCCATTCCCCCTACTCCGACCCACTAGATCTCGAAGCCAAAACGAGAATTTCCTTTCAGCCAAAGGCATAATTTAATTGCCGAGAAGTGACTTCTTTTGGTAAACTTTCGGTTTCAATAATAGGAGATTTTTGCCATGGCAAAGAAAGGCCCCCGCGAACCAATTCGTTTGAAAAGCTCAGAGTCCCACGAGTGCTATTGGACCGTGAAAAATAAACGAAACACGACTGAACGTCTCGAACTGAAAAAATTCGACAAGTCTCTCCGTCGTCACGTCACATTCAAAGAAGCAAAATAAATTGTTTGAGCTGAACATAGCTCTCAAATATTTATTACCAAAAAGGCGATCGCTCTCGACAGCGCTTATCTCTGTCCTGTCGGTCGCCGTTATCTCCCTCGTCGTTTGGCTCGTTCTCGTTTTCCTCTCAGTCACCTCTGGCATTGAAAAGAACTGGCTCGCCAAACTCACCGCTCTCAACGCCCCCCTCCGCCTCACCCCCACCGAAGAGTACTACCGCTCCTACTTCTATCAAATCGACGGCCTCTCCGCTGCCTCCAATTACACGGTGAAGACCATCGGCGAAAAAGCAGCAAGCCTCCTTTCCGATCCATACTCGACGGAACACGACATGGAAATTCCCCCCTATTGGCCGCAACCCGACCGCGATGCAACCGGCCAGCTCAAAGATCCAGTCCGCCTTGCCATCCGAGAAATAGAAACCCTCAAAGCTAAGTTCCCAGGCCTCCGCTTTCAAGACTACGAAGTGAGCGGCGCCCTCCTCAAGCTCCAACTCGATCGAGAAGGCCACACCTCTTACCTCTCTCAGATGAGCTACCTCCTCTCCCTTCCTGAAGAAAATCCTCGCCTCGTCGAACTCCTCGTTCCATCGACGAAAGAAAGCCCCTTTGCCGCCAAAGTCGACGGACACAAAATCATCCTTCCCAACGGCCCCGAGCAGCCCATCTTATTGCCAAAAAGCTACCAAGACAACGGCGTTTGGATCGGCGATCGAGGCTACCTCGCCTACAATGCCCCTTCCGCAGCAACCGCTCAAGAACAGAGAATCCAAGTGCGCGTCGCCGGCTTTTACGACCCTGGCTTTCTCTCCCTCGGCAATCGTTGCCTCATCGTTCCAGGTGCTGTCACCCGCACAATTTACACCGCCGCTCAAACATACTCGCCAGATGGAACCCCCACCAACGGTTTTTTCCTCTGGCCCGCCTCGCTCGAAGAGCTCCCTGCGATCAAAGAAGAACTCGCCCTCCATCTCCAACAAGCAGGCATCGCCTCTTATTGGAAAATCGCTTCCTATGAAGAATATGAATTCGCCAAAGACCTTTTTCAACAATTCCGCAGCGACAAAACCCTCTTCACCCTCATCGCCGGCATCATTCTCCTCGTCGCCTGCTGCAACATCATTTCGCTCCTCGTCCTCCTCGTCAACGATAAGAAACGAGAAATCGCCATCCTCCAATCAATGGGCGCCCCGAAGAAAAGCATCGCCGCCATCTTCGCCACTTGTGGCATCACGATGGGACTCCTCAGTTGCCTCGTCGGTAGCGCTCTAGCCCTCCTCACCCTTCGCCATCTCGACTCCCTCGTCTCTCTCCTCAGCGCAGCGCAAGGTCGAGCTGCCTTCAACCCCCTTTACTTTGGCCAACACCTCCCCAATCAACTCAGCAAAGACGCCCTTCTCTTCGTCCTCCTCGCCACCCCCTTCCTCTCCCTCCTCGCTGGCCTCATCCCCGCCCTCAAAGCGAGCCGCATCCGCCCATCCGTTGCTCTGAGGTCTGAATAATGCCCCTCCTCCAAGCCACCCACCTGAAAAAAGCCTTCCATTCTCCTCAACACGTCGAAGTGCTCTCCGACGTCTCCCTCACTGTCTATGCCGGCGAATCGATCGCCATCACCGGACGCTCCGGCGAAGGAAAAACAACCCTCCTCCACATCCTCGGCACCCTCGAACCCTTTGACAGCGGCGAACTCCTCCTCCACGGCAAGCCCTTCGACCCCACCGAAGCCCCTCATCTCCGCAACCAACACATCGGTTTCATCTTCCAAGCCTTCAATCTCCTCGAGGACTTCACTACCCTCGAAAACGTCCTCATGCCCGCCCGCATCGCTCGCAAACCCATCTCCCGCTCCCGCGGCCTCGAACTCCTTTCTCTCGTCGGCCTCGAGTCCCGCGCCGACTTCCCCGTCAAACTCCTCTCCGGCGGAGAGCGGCAACGAGCTGCCATCGCCCGCGCCCTCTGCAACGACCCCGAACTCCTCTTCGCCGATGAGCCCTCCGGTAACCTCGACCGGGCCACCGCCGACGCCATCGGCAACCTCCTCTTCGACCTTGTCCGCACCCAGCACAAAACCCTCCTTCTCGTTACCCACGACCCCGAGCTCTCCGCTCGCTGCACCGCCAAGTACGTCCTCTCCCGAGGAAATCTCCTAAACGGTTCATAATTAACGCATTACGTCTTGTTGAAATAAATCAGATTTTTTGTTAAAATGTTTACATTAAAAAGACAGAAACTTAACAATAAAAGGAAATTAAATCATGTCAGACCAAATTGGAATCCCACGCTATGAGCGTATAACCCTTTCTCCAGCAGAAGCTAGGCTTGCTGAATTAGACCGGCAGACCTCAACGCTTGAGTTGCATTCAATTCAATTCAAAGAAAGATCCGCGACCGACAGCAAAATCGTCCGGTGCCTAAAAGCTGCGTGGGCATGGCTGAAACGTCTCTTCTCCTGCTGTTGCCCTTGGGCAAAGAGGGAATGCTCCCCCCCAACTTCGCCTGCGTCGGCTCTAAAAAGCCGCACTACTAGTAGATGTGTAGCATTCGACTCCAAAGTACAAGTTCAGAATCTGGATACAGGGTCTCTACGTCTCTCGAAATTAGACACTGGACCTAAAAAACGCCCCATTCCTTTCTCAAAGAGAGAGAACCTTCAAAATGAGTCGATTTCTGTGGATATGAATCCTGAATTATACAACCACCCGGCACCGGTTTTCGAAATAAGCATATTCGATGCAGACGGAACTCCAATGGTACTTTCAATGGAAGATCGACGGCCAATTAATGAATTTGTCGAGATGATCAAGAACCCACCTTTATTTAATGACTATCGGATAGACATCGATGGAGAGCGCGTTTCTTTTTGCCTCATTCCCGAAACTCAAATTTATTTCGCTGAAACATCAGCGAGAATTCTGACAATAGACCCGGAGAAGCACACGGCAAAAATTACGATGAAGTATACCCTTCGTGAATCAAAATTTTGATTCACAAAATTTTCTCTTGACCGCATAATCGTGGCATGAATTTTTTAACTCAATTAGAACGCGAACAACTTAAGCTCCAGCATAGACGAGAACGTGATGGGCGTATACGTGATCGTATAAA
>JAGWKU010000046.1 GCA_028873375.1 Verrucomicrobiota bacterium | reverse complement strand
GAAATGGGTGGCGAATCCCACGCTTTTTACGAGGGTCGGGGATACTTTGGAGACATTCGAAAAGCTGCATTCTGCTTCCTTAAAGTGAGTTAAACAGCGAGCATTGTACAGTAATTCAAATTTTTATGCGACTTTGCAGGTGTCCTGGTACACTATCTTTTCAATGGACGCGACATTAAACTCTACGACAGAGGACTCACAAATAGCTCTGTATTCACAACCAAAACGTGGGTTCGAACAGCTCTGGCCATCATTTTCTTGATTCCAGGACTCCTTCTCTCCCTTTTTAAAGCTTTAGCTTATTTTTCTCCCACCGTAAGAGCCAATCACCGTTTCGTAAAAGAGAACGACGACATCATCGCTCAAAGCCAAAGCATCCGCCGCTTTCCCACCACCTAATCCTCGGAGCGGCTTTCCCTTCGGTATTCGATCGGGCGAGCCGGGTGATAATAGTCGCGATTCGAAGGATAATCGAGATGATGGCGGCGCCATTCTCGGTAGTCATCTTCATTCTCAAACCAAGTCCCATAGTAATAGCCAGGCCCGTACCAGAGGTCGACCTCTTCGATATAGGCATTGGCCTTATCGGGGTTTTCTGGAGGCGGAGCTTGTCTGGAACTCATGGCTTGCACGCTAGAGACGGCGAGCAGCGTGGCGACAAAAAGTTTATTCACGGTTTCTCCTTTTCGATCAATTTAGCCGCATGAGCTAAAGCCGCATCGATGTGAGGGAAAATAGAGTCTTTCCCAATTGCTTTTTCAAAACCAAAGTGTTTGAGGTCTTTAGCCGTCTGTCCGTGCACGCCGGAGAGAAGGAGGTGGGTGTTTTGCTTTTTGCATCGGTCGTGGAATTCTTTGAGGGCATGCATGCCAGAGGCATCGATGAGTGGAACAGCTCGCATGCGGAGAATGCAAACTTTGGGCACTTTCTCCGTTCCTTGTGTCAACTCTTTGAGCATGTCGGCTGCGCCAAAGAAAAAGGGACCTTGGATCTCATAGACTTCTACACCGGGTGGGATGACCTTGCGGAAAATCGCATCAGGATCTCTCTCTTCTGTTCCATTTTCTTGAAAGACTTGGGTGAGCGAAACCGTCTTAGCTGCTTCGCTCATCCGCTTCATGAAGAGGAAGCTGGCGAGGATCATCCCGAGCATGATCGCAGCGGTAATATCGACGAAGACAGTGAGGAGAAACCCGGTCAATAGAATTGCTCGGTCACCGGCAGGGGCTTTTAAAAGGCGAACGAAATGGTGCGCTTCGCTCATGTTCCAGGCGACCATGATCAAGACAGCGGCAAGGGCAGCAAGGGGGACTTTGCTGACGAGAGGAGAAAAGCAGAAGAGGATCAGAAACAGAACAACGGCGTGAATCATCCCGGCGACAGGTGTTTGAGCTCCTGTTTTGATATTGGCCGCCGTGCGGGCAATCGCGCCAGTAGCTGGAATGCCGCCAAAGAGGACAACACCGATGTTGGCGATTCCTTGCCCGATCAGCTCGATGTTCGAGCGGTGGCGATGTCCCGTCATTCCATCGGCGATCACAGCCGAAAGAAGCGATTCAATGCCACCTAAAAAAGCAATTGCAATCCCGTCCATGAAGGTATCTTGGAATGTTTGAAGAGAAATCGAGAAGCTAGGAAGAGAAGGAACTGGAAGCGTGTGGGGAATTTCTCCAAAGCGAGAAAAGACCGTGGGGACGGGAAGATGAAGAAAGTAGGCTGCACAAGTTGCCAAGACAATCGATGCGATGCCCCACGGCAGCCAGGGAGCGTAGCGGCGAATCAAGAGGATGATAGCCAGTGTGCCGGCCCCTATAGCGAGCGTCATCGGCTCAAAGGCGCAGCAAGCCTCGAAATAAGCGATCCACTTCTCGATGAACCCGGCCGGAGGCGTTCCCATCTGCAGGCCAAAAAAGTCTTTGATCTGCGAGGAAAAAATGATCAGCGCGATCCCACTGGTAAAACCGGTGATGAGCGGATGAGGTACATATTTGATCCACGAACCGAGGCGAAAAACACCCATGAGCAAAAGAAGAACGGCCCCGATCAATGTGGCTACGCAAAGACCATTGTAGCCACTTCGCTGGACGATATCATACACCAGAACAACGAAGGCACCCGTGGGTCCGCCGATCTGCACGCGGCTCCCTCCCAACGCTGAAATCAAGAAGCCGGCGATCACCGCCGTATACAGTCCCCTCTCAGGCCCCACTCCCGAAGCAATGGCAAAAGCCATAGCCAACGGTAGGGCGATGATACCCACCGTAATTCCCGCGAGGAGGTCTTTTTTAAAAAGAGATAGGGTGTAGTTTTTTAGACACTCATAGGATTTAGGAATGAACTCTTTGAAAGCGGCCATGCTCACCTAAGGTGCCACCAGAGTACCAGACGAATAAAAATTTGCAAATGTATAAAATTCGGATCGGACAAGCTAGCATTACGCCAGAAATAGCTCTTTGTTTAGCTGAAGCTCTTGATACAACCCCCGGTCTGTGGATGAACCTTCAAAAGAAATATGATTTCTGGATGGCTAAACAAGCGGTATCGCGCCGAAAGATAAAGCCTGTTTATCATGCAGTCTCCACGAAAAAACGTCGACGCACGAGAACCAACAAAGCTATTTGAGGCAGTCGCAAAACTGCCCTGGTATAAGCCGATCGAACTACCTAAAATAGGCGTTCATGACGTACTGCTGCATCATCCGGTCGGTATTGAAGAAAGAACCGTTGAGGGCAATGCTGTGGGTCATGATGTCGATGAACTTGCTGCGGTGGTGATAGAAGAGCGGGAGAATGACCTGTTCGAGCTTGATGTAGAGGAGCTCAGCGTCGGTGAGGGCGAGGTGCATATTGTTGTTATCGGAAGCGATAGCCCAGCCGGTAATTCCTTCGATGCACCCTTCGATCCACCAGCCGTCGAGGACGCTGAAGGAAGGGACCCCATTGAGCGCTGCTTTCATGCCGCTCGTGCCGGAGGCTTCGAGAGGAACTTGGGGTGTATTGAGCCAGAGATCGACGCCAGAGGTGAGGTGCTTGGCGAGGTCGATATCGTATTCTTCGAGATAGGCGATCTTGATGTCGGCTTTGAGCGCGTCTATTGCTTTGAAAATGCGGAAGATCACCTCTTTGCCCGACTTGTCTTGCGGGTGGGCCTTGCCACTGAAGATGAGCTGGATTTTTCCCGTATTGCGGACAATTTCGCGGAGCCGCTGGAGATCGCTAAAGATCAGATCGCCTCGCTTGTAAGCGGCGGCTCTCCGAGCAAAACCGATGGTGAAGCAATCGAGCTGCATGTCTAAGTTGGTCTGTCGATTGACGAGCTCGAGAAGGCGGCTCTTCGCTTCAGTGTGGGCTTCCCAGATCTCTGCCTTGGGAATTTGGAGAGCGTAGCGAAGGGTAAAATTGTCGTTTTTCCAGCCGGGGATGTATCGGTCAAAAAGGCGCTGGAAAGGATCCGAGGTCCAAGTGGGAACGTGGACGCCGTTGGTGATCGAGTCGATTGTATACTTGGCAAAGAGGAGCTGCGAGACTTCTCGGTGCCGCTTCCCTACGCCGTTGATGTAGTGGCTTAGGTTTAAGGCAAGATAGGTCATGTTGAGCATTTTTTCGGGGAAAATGAGGTCTTTGTGCTGAAAGGCGGGATGGCCGTCTAACACCTTTTTCACTAGGTCGAGCTTGAATTTGTCATGGCCGCTGGCCACAGGCGTATGAGTCGTGAAGACGCACAGCTTGCGCACCTGCTCGACGTCCTCGAGAGAAATATCGTTCCCTCCCCTCTTAGCGGCTGCTTGTTCGAGAAGCTCAAGACCAACGAGGCTCGCGTGCCCCTCATTCATATGAATGCGGGTCAATTGATTGAAGCCGAGGGCTTGAAGCATACGGATGCCGCCGATGCCGAGAATGACTTCTTGGCAAAGGCGGTAGTGGGTGTCTCCCCCGTAGAGAAAATGGGTGAGGGTCCGATCTTCGGGGGCATTGTCAGAAAGATCCGTGTCGAGGAAGTAGACCGGAATGAAAAAGCCGCTCGGCCCTTGGACTCGATATTCCCAAGCGCGGATCTCCACCGTTCGGTTTTCAATCGTCACTTCGACCCGCTCGGAGCGCTCTTTTAAAAAGTCTTGGATCGGCCATTCGACCGGCTCTTCGACCTGCTGCCCTTTTTTATTGAGCCGCTGATGAAAATAGCCTTTCCGATGGAGTAGGCTCACGGCCACGAGAGGTATTTTGAGACCTGCCGCTGACCGAATGCTATCACCCGCGAGGATTCCGAGGCCGCCGCTATAAGTCGGCATCCCTTCTTCGAGAGCAATTTCCATGGAAAAATAAGCTATTTTTGCCGTCATTTCTGGATGTGGTGTTTGATCATGTAGTTGATCAGCCCCCCTTCAAGGAGAACTTTTCGCTCGTGTTCGGTCAATGGACACTTCATGGCCATTGTCTTGTTTTTGGTCTGGTTGGTGACGTGGATGGGAGTCCCTTTTTGGATCGCCTCATGGAGGTAATCGATTTTGAGCACGTCGTCTCGATCGATCGATTTCCAATCGTCTTCGTTCACAAAGACGAGAGGCAGAATGCCAAAGTTCACCAGGTTGCTTCGGTGGATGCGGGCGTATCCTTTTGCCAATACAGCTCTTACCCCGAGATAACTAGGAGCTAGCGCTGCATGCTCGCGACTTGAACCTTGTCCGTAATTAGCGCCCGCGACAATGAACGAGCCGCTCTTTTGATGTTTGATTGCTCGGTTATAAAACGTCTCGTCGACTCCTGAAAAGGTGTATTTGCTGATTTCAGGAATATTGCTCCGAAAAGGAAGCACTTTGGAACCGGCTGGCGAAATCTCGTCGGTCGAGATGTTGTTCTCGAGCTTCAAGAGAACAGGTCCCTCGAGGCGGTCATTGAAAGAGCCAAATTTAGGGAGCGGCTGGATGTTCGGACCTCGGATGATTTCCACCTTCGAGCTATCTTTTGGCGGAGGGAGCACCATGTCGTCATTAAGTCTAATTTTCTTCGGTTCCTGGTAGCGGGGATAGGAGATCTTCTTTTTCTCCAGATCGCGCGGGTCGGTGATCACTCCCATGATCGCAGAGGCGGCCGCCGTCTCGGGGCTGCAGAGATACACTTTGTCCTCTTTGGTCCCCGATCGACCGGGGAAATTGCGCGGTACGGTGCGCAGAGAGATTTTATCTGTCGCTGGCGCTTGTCCCATGCCGATGCACCCATTGCACCCTGCTTGGTGAATGCGCGCACCCGCCCGGATGAGCATCGCCAAGTGACCGCTATCCGTCAGATTTTCTAAGATTTGGCGCGAGGTGGGATTGATGTCGAGAGAAACGCGTGGATGGGCTCGCTGCTTTTTCAACACCAATGCCGGCACTACAAAGTCTCGGAGGCCCGGGTTAGCGGAGGAGCCGATCATCACTTGAAACACTTCTTTGCCCGCCACCTTTCGAACAGGGACCACATTGCCTGGACTGCTGGGGCAAGCGATCAGTGGCTCAAGCTTGGAGAGGTCGATTTCGTCGTGTAAGTCGTACTTGCAATCTCGGTCGGCCTTGAGCTCTTGATAATCCCTCTCTCTCCCCTGCTGCTTTAAGAATGCCTTCGTCTGCTTGTCAGATGGAAAAACCGAGGCGGTGGCACCCAACTCAGCGCCCATATTGGCAATTACGTGCCGATCCATCGCTGTGAGCTTATCCAACCCAGGGCCGTAATACTCGAAGATCTTTCCAATTCCCCCATCGACGTCGTGACGTCGCAATACCTCTAAAATCACATCTTTGGCGCTTACCCATTTCGGCAACTTGCCAGTCAGCTTGATCCCCATGATTTTGGGCATTTTGACATAAAAGGGCTGCCCCACCATCGCGAGCGCAACTTCCAATCCGCCGCAGCCAATTGCCAACATGCCCATCGAGCCCGCTGCGCAGGTGTGACTGTCGGAACCGATTAAAAATTTACCTGGAATGCCAAACCGCTCCATGTGGACTGGGTGGCTAACGCCATTGCCTGGCGGGCTAAACCAAATGCCGTACTTGGCGGCCGACGTCTGCAAGAAGATGTGGTCGTCCGCATTTTTGAAATCATTTTGTACTAAATTGTGGTCGACATACTGCGCAGAGATCTCGGTCTTTACCCGCTTCACACCCATCGCGTCGAGCTCGAGCATCACCATCGTTCCGGTCGCATCTTGCGTGAGCGTCTGATCGACCTTCAACTCGATTTCCTCCCCTGGAGACATCTTCCCAGCGAGTAAGTGACTTTCGATGAGCTTTTGCGCGACGTTCTTTCCTGCCATGTGTTTTCCCTGCTTTAAGGCACATCATAGTCAGAAACCCATTAAATTCAATACGGAGAAAAGAAGGACCGCGAAGCGCGGTTATTATTCACCACTGAGATCACTGAAAACACTGAGGCGGCGAGACGCCGCAGAAAAAAAAGAGTAAAAATCTCCTTTTTCTTTTGCGGCGCTTCGCCGCCTCAGTGTTTTCAGTGGTCTCAGTGGTGCAATTTTTTTGCCGCGTTTTGCGGCTTTTTAGAGAGAAAGGTCGGCGACGACGGGAAGATGGTCGGAGGCGTACTGTCCATCAAAGGTATCGGCAAGGATGCCGTGCGAAAGGACGGTGACTCCGCCACCGATGAAAATAAAGTCAGGCTTGATGCCTGGTTGTCCCGCTTCTTTGAAGCCAGACCAGGAACCGGTGGGGCCATGGTGCGGTTTCTGCGTGACGGTGGATGCGTCGGTCAATGCACGACCAGGGCCTTGGGGCTCGGTCAATAGACGAAGAGTTTCAGGACCTCCGAGATTGGGAAAGAGGTTGAAGTCGCCAGCGACGATGAACGGTTTTTTGCCAGCGATCTCCTCAATTTTTTGGCGGAGAAGAGGAGCGCTTTCTTCGCGGGCAAGTTTGCTGAAATAATCGAAGTGGGTGTTGAAAAAGTAGACGTCTTTGTTCGTGTAGGTATCTTTTAGATGAACCCAAGAGACGCTCCGTAGAATCGAGGCGTTCCAGCCGACGGTCGGTTGGTCAGGCGTAGGAGATAGGAAGAAAAAGCCCCCTTTTAACAGCTCAAACCGCTCTTTCGAGTAGAAGATCGGATTGTGGGCATGACTCCCCTTTTCTTCATGCGGCAATCCAATGCCGCGAAAGCATTCGTATTGGGGTAGGGCGTCGACGAGGTCCATGAGTTGGTTGGAAAAAGGCTCTTGCAAGCCGATCAGGTCTGGTTTGTGGAAGTGGATGATGCTAGAGACCCTCTCTTTTCGGTCTTTCCAGGCGTATTTTTCTGTGTCATCCCAGCGGATATTGAACGACATGGTACGGAACGGGATCGAACGGACGATCACTTTCGTGAGGGTTGGAGGAGCCTCTTCGAGAACTTGGAATGGGGTGGGAAGCTGTCTACGGACTAGTTCAGCAAAGTGAGCGCTTCCCGGTGTCCTTTGAGGGGACGCGGCTCCAACTCCCGAAACCATAGGAATGATAGAAAAAGCGATCTTCTCAATCATAACTTCCCTACTTTATGATACCTTTATTATACCACAATTCGGGATAAACTTCCTGACCTTTGATAATCAAGGACTTACCACAATCCAAGAACCTTCCACCACAGTCCCCCAATGACCACCCAAATAGTGATGTTTAGGAGACTTGCGATAAAGCCCATCTTCCACCACTCGCCAATAGATACATACCCTGCACCGAAGAGGATGGGGGCGGGGCCCGAGCCATAGTGAGTTAGCCCACCAAATAAGTTACTGAAAAAGGCGAGCGTGAGGGCAGCCAGTTCAGGTGGCGCGCCTAAAGCGATCGAGACAATGAGAAGCGGGGCATACATGGCGCCGATGTGGGCCACATTGCTGGCGAAGAAGTAGTGAGTATAGAAATAGACGAGGGCGACAAATAAAAAGCCGACGATCCAATTAAGGCCTGTTACGTTGCTTACGACCCATGTGCTAAACCAAGTTGTCATCCCCAGTTTATTGAGGAAGCTCGCGAGCGTCACGAGAGTCGAAAACCAGATGAAGGTGTCCCACGCGCCGGTCTCCTCCAACGCATCTTTCCACTTCAAAATACCGGTCAGTAACATGATTGCAAGGCCAATCATCGCTGCCACTGTCGCCTTGAGTTCAAAGCGGGGGCCAAAAATCCAGAGTACGAGGAGCAAAATAAAGACGCCGAGCATGATCCACTCGTCCTTCTTCATCGGCCCCATCTGAGCAAGCCGTTCTTTCGCCATTTCCTTTGCATGAGGTGTATAGCGAATGGTCGGCGACACGAACCAGTACATCGCATAAGGGACCACAATCAAACTCAATAGACCTGGCACAATCGAAGCCATCGCCCAGCCGCCCCATGTCAAGACGACCCCGTGATCTTTTGCCAATTGCGCGATCAGCGGGTTTCCAGCCATCGAAGTCAAGAACATGGCGCTTGTGATTGCAGAGCCTTGGAACGCAGCCAAGGTCAAAAAGGCGCCCAGTCGAGGGTCATGCGATTTGCCCGTAAAAATTTCCGCCAATGATTTCAAAATGGGAAATATCACTCCCCCCGCTCTCGCCGTCACACTCGGAATCGTCGGAGCTAAAATCAAGTCGGTCGCTACCAGTCCATATCCCAATCCGAGCGTACTCTTTCCGAGCAGATGCATCACCTGATAAGCCATCCGACTTCCCAGTCCCGTCATAATAAATCCGCGGGCGACGAAGAAAGCAAAGACCACCAACCATACGACTTCATTGCTAAAACTCGAAAAGGCATCGGCGAACGTCAGCGTATTCGTCGCCACAGCCGCCGTCAAGCCAAACAGAGAAATCACACTCATCGGATACGGCTTGAGAATGATTCCAAAAATGGTCGCAAAAAAGATGGCGAATAGATGCCATGCCTGCGGTTTCACTCCTTGCGGCGGTGAAATGCATGCAATGATCAAGCCGAGCAAGCAAAGCGCTGCGAACACACAGATATTTTTGTTTTTACGCAGAAAGTCCATAGGGCTGTTCCTTCAGTTAAGGAAAGAATATATGCTCTATCGTTCGTTTTGCGCAAACGAAACCACTGATTCGTTCTTCAACCGCTTCAACATCGTAATGTAGAGCGGTTCTTTTTTTGTTAACTGAACAATCGCCGCTCTCTCCCGTTTATACCGCTTTCTAAGTTCTTCCGTTTCATCCGAGTTTGGATCGCAGGCAAAATAAGGAGGAGGAGCACAGGAGAACCAATAAACAATGGGAGGGAGTGAAGAGAAATGGCTTAAAGGATACTTTTTCTCTTTTGGCAGCTGTTGATTTTCCGCGAATAATTGAGCATTTCTCGTACCATATCCCAGCAGAATCCCTGTCGCCAGATGGCTCTCAATCAAAGTCTGAAATAATGGGGACTCTTCTTTTAAACACCGCTTAAATTCTTCCGCTGTAATATGTCTACCACACACTTGATCAAAGATCGTTTGGTTTGCCTTGTAGACTTTTTCCACCTCCACTAAATTAGCCACTAAGACCCAGTCGTCTTTTCCTCGGAAGGTGTATTTGCGAATCACGAAATTCTCAGAATGAAAAAGAGGGGCTATCTTTTCCCAAGCTTTCCACCCTTCTTGAATCTTGTCAGTAGGTATCAGATGAGCAATGCTCACCGGCTTAGAGCCAAACAAAGTGAAATGAAAGGAATCAAAAACAGAAAAATATTCGAATAAGTCTTCCAAACACTCTTTTTCCTCTGGAGAAAGCGTCTCTAGCTCCACCATTTTACTCTGTGTGAGTAACCGGTATTGATGCTGAAAAATCAATTTTGAAAAAATGGGTAGACAAATAGCTAAAATGCTAAATAGAATGGCTCTCTTTTTCATTCTTACCCAGAGGTTTTCTATGTTTTACAGAGCGTGGGCTTTTCTTTTTTTTCTCTGCAGCTTCTCTTCTCTTTTCTGTGGAGAGAAGGTATTGAAAATAGAGGCTAATCCCTCAGAGATATTTCTTCAAGAGGACGGCATCTATTATGCATTACAGGGACAAAAAGTGAAAATTAATTCCTTAAGGTTTGACGAGGGGAAATACACTGTTGCAGTGCCTCTCGATCTCATTGAGAAAGCTTTTGGAATATGGTGGTGTTATAATTGCCGAAATTGGAACTCAAGGTTCGACCCTATTTGCATCCATTGCGGAAATCCCGCGCTAACTAGGATAAATTCATGAAATAGTAAGCGAAGCCAATCAAACTAATGGCCAAAGCAAATCCCAAACGCCAGGTAGGAATAGGCCGGTGAGTGATTTGGATGTGCTCTTGCCGGTCCCATGTAGTGGTGCGGAGAGTGAGCAGTCGTTGGTAAGCGATGAGAAGGCAAACGGCATTGACGATAGGAATGCCCATTCCGATGCCATAAAACCACACTTTGGTGCTGCGGCGAAGAGCGGTGGAGTAATCGAGGCGGAGGTGCCGACCGTATTTAAGATGGGTGCCGACGATCCATTTGCCAGGAGTTGTACCGAAAAAAGAGAGGAGAGCTGCTTCGATGGGGATCCAAGCGACGTATTCAAGGGGAACTAGACCTTCCAGAGGGGAAAGGCTAATTCCTGGTTGCCCGACGGTTTTCCGTAAAAAGGCGATCAGAGCGAAAAAGAGGGCGTAATCGACGAGCCGACCGAGGAGGCGAAGCCACGGATTGGCTTGGATCGTATCTTGCCGGTACGTGCCGTCTTTCTCGATGATGATTTCAGTGGGGTCAATAGCCTTCATAAGAAAGATATAATATTTTAAAATCCCGCAGAGCGCAAGAGGCGATTCATGAGCGCTTCGTCGGTCGCTGAGACGGGATCGAGGAAAACCCAAATTACTTCTGCTCCAGTTCGGTCGGCCTCTCGCAAGTACATGTAAAAAGTCTTTGCGCTTAACGGGCGATGGAGATAGGGAGAAATAGGGTCTTTTGAAAGGACAAATGCGCCGCCAATTTCAGAAGGGTGGGAAATGATGCGGACTGTTCCTTTGGGGGCGTAGTGTCGGTATTTCATGCCGGGAGAGACAGCGGGGGTCTTTTCATCCGCGATGGCGATGGAACAACGGAGAACTTTTTCGAGCTGCTCGCGAGTAATGGAGCCGGGGCGAAGGATCACAGGCGTTTCACCGACTAAACTGAGAACAGTCGATTCAATGCCGAGAGAACACTCCCCCCCATCGATCACGGCGGCGAGTGTGGCAGCAAAGTCTTCAAGGACATGTTCGAAACAGGTGGGGCTCGGCTTGCCAGAGAGGTTTGCAGAGGGGGCAACGAGAGGCTCTCCTACCGCTTCAATCAACTGAAGAGCGATTTTATGTTTTGGCATCCGAACGCCAAGGGTGGAATGACCTCCGGAGACGATGTCGGGTACGCGCTCTTTCTTAGGGAGGACCAGGGTGAGGGGCCCAGGCCAAAACCGGTTGACCAAGGGGCGAAAGTGGGGACTGCTCGTATCGACCACCTGCTCGGCCATTTCGAGAGAAGTGACGTGGGCGATCAGGGGATTATCAGAGGGCCTTCCCTTAAGAAAAAAAATTTTCTTTACCCCCTCTTCATTAAAAATAGGGGCAGCAAGTCCATAGACTGTTTCGGTTGGGATGGCGACTGGCTCTCCAGCTTTTAGGAGGGAAACAGCTCGATCGATCTGGTTTGGTGACAATAATAAAGTACTCATAAGAGTGAAGGTTAACAATTTTCAACTTTTCTTTGCAATATCTTAATTAATAATGTTATTGATGCAAAAAAATCTAGAATTCAGGTAAACCTAATTTCCGTATGAACACAACGACTGATCCATTCTCGACCTTGCCTTTCCCGCCATGGAAAGCAAGCCACCGCCCCCTCTCAGAACAAATTGTCGGCTTTGGCATTATCGCCTTCTCGTGCTTAGCCATCGCGTTTCTGGGAGGCTACCTATTCCAACTGCGAAGCGACTGGTTTCTCGCTCTCCGCCACGCGCCCTGGTCGATCCCCACTTCGTGGTATTCTGTGTTGACCAACCTGACCCAAGGATTTCTCGCCCTCTCTTTCTGGACACTGTGGCGACGACATTCCCTTCGAACGCTCAAGTTAGAACTCTCTCTTTTCCTGGGACTCTTCTTCTTGAAATCGATTTGGATGCTCAGCCTTTTCGGCGTGCAGCAGACGCTGGTCGGCCTCATCATTCTTCTCCTGTGCATGTTCGACACACTCGCTTTGACTGCCCTGTTTTGGAAGAAGGAAAAGTTCGCAGGCCAGTTGCTACTACCCGTTTTGCTATGGCTCTTTTACCTCGTCAGTATCAATATGGTGCTCTGCATCGCAAACCCTTAAACTAATGAGGTCATATGTTCAATCAACCGACTTGCTGGGCTGTTCTTCTGTACGGCATCCTCGTCACCTTTCTCGGCTACATGGGCTATCGCCAACAACACAGCATCCCCTCTCTCATTGCGGGAGGAGGACTCGGGAGTCTCCTGATCCTCAGCTCCATCTTTCTCTTCGCCAAACACAAACTGGGAGCGTATGGTTCTCTCCTCTTGACCATCGCGCTTACAGCGACCTTTTGTGTTCGTTATTTCAAAACGGGTAAACCTCTGACCGCCGCTCTCGCGATCTTGAGCGGGGCAATGCTCCTCTTTCTCCTTTCCCAATTCTCCAAATGGAGACGTGCTTAGCGGAAAGGGCGGTGAAGGCGGTCGCCGAGTTGGGCGAGCGCCTGCTCCGGAGA
>JAGWKU010000138.1 GCA_028873375.1 Verrucomicrobiota bacterium | reverse complement strand
GAAATAGTTATTTCCGCCCGTAAAACCCTCGCAGCAGGAGAAGATCTTGGACTCACCACAAAAGAGATCGCGACACTTAAACAATCCGGAGAGCTAGAGCAGGTAATCGGCAAGGGGCGGGATTTCTTTGCTGGGAGTCCAGAGCTGCAGGCATCTTATGATTTATTCAATGCAGCTAAGACAACGCTGAAGCCATATGTAAAGAAAGCCATGCCAGAAGCAGAAGTTAGAAATTTGATTCAACAGAATGGTGTACCTACTTTCCAAAAGCCGTTTGGGATCCCAGATAATTATCTGGTGAGAATTACCGAAAAGGGGGCTGGCATGGAATATTTCGACCCAATCCAGCCCAAAACTTCGATTAGAGTGATGCCTGGAACACCTCATAGCCCTAACCCACGCCAACAAGTACCTTATGTAGTTCAAATAAAGAGAGGCAAGACTGTTGATAAATTCGGGAAAGAGGTTTCTTCAGATGCGCTAGAAGCGCACATACCGTTATGCGAATTTGTGTATAAGGATTAGTTATGGAGCTTACAGCAGAAGAGAGGCGTTATATATTAAAAGAGTTCCTGAGAGATATATTTCACATTTCTGACAAGGAATATCAGAGAAGAATATGGATTCGGGGTGAGGGACCTGAGTGCGACTATTTTGATGAGGCTGTATGTCGTTATTCATCGTCAGCAGATTCCATTTTTGCAGAGAGAGAAAAATATGGGATTTCGGAAGTTCAGCTAAATTTGTTAAAGAAATTTCATGAAGAATTCGAAAAGTTTTGGGAGGAAAATGACTTGCCTCAGATCTTTATCGACACACCGGAATGGACGAAGATCACTCTAATGGCAAAGGAGGTATTGGAGGTGTTCGACTACCAAAAGTGAATGTTTACGTTGCTGATTTCATCAAAATCATAGGAATCAAATTCTAAGGATCAATGGCGGTCAAAGAATTGGGCGCTATTTGCAAAAACCTACAATCAGCGGAGAAGTTGCTCGTTCTCGAAGCAGTCGCAGAAGGAGGGGCCGCTGGGGTTATTAACCCGAGAGGTCAAAAGGTGACAATCTGCTTGCTGCGGCTTCGCGATATCAATCCTCCCTCGGGGGCCAATAGTAGAACTATTGACCCCGCTCACTCGGAGCGCTGCGCTTTGATCTCGCTTTGCCTCGCTAGCGCATCTTGTCACCTTTTGACCTCTCGGGTTAATAACGTGGGAGAAATAGTTGTTTCCGCTCGTAAAACCCTCGCAGCAGGAGAAGATCTCGGACTCACCACAAAAGAGATCGCGACACTTAAACAATCCGGAGAGCTAGAGCAGGTAATCGGCAAGGGGCGAGATTTCTTTGCTGGGAGTCCAGAGCTGCAGGCATCTTATGATTTATTCAAGGCAGCTAAGACAACGCTGAAGCCATATGTGAATCAAGTTATGCCAGAAGCAGAAGTTAGAAATTTGATTCAACAGAATGGTGTACCAACGTTTTCAAGACCTGCTGGTATTCCAGGAAATCATATAGTGAGAATTACAGATCGTGGGGCTGGTATGGAATATGTCCACCCAACAAATACGCATCTTTCCGTTAGGGTAATGCCCGGGAAACCTCACAGCCCTCATCCGCATCAACAAAAACCCTATGTAATTCAAATGAAATCTGGGCAAGCTGTTGATAAACATGGAAACTTGGTGCCAAAAGAGTCCCCAGAGGCTCACATTCCGCTAGATGAATTTATTTATAGAGATCGATTATGCAATTAACAGAACAAGAGAAGAAAGACATTTTAGATTGTGTATTAACAACTATATCTCACATAGGTGATAAAAACTATCAAAAAAGAATCTGGATTCAAGGAAAGGGTCCTGAAGTTGATGATTTTGATGAGACTATTTGTCATTTTTTTCAAGAAGGCGATGGCGTTATAGAAAAATACAAAGACTTTGGGCTTACTGAAATCCAACTCCATTTACTTAGAAAATTTAGAGATGAATTTGAAAAATTCTCAGACGAAAATGACCTTCCTCAACTATTTATCGATACCCCAGAATGGACCAAGATTACCATGATGGCGAAGGAGGTGTTAGCGGCTTTCGACTACCAAAAATAAAAGATAGTCTGA
The DNA here is from genome assembly GCA_028873375.1 of Verrucomicrobiota bacterium. GTDB lineage: Bacteria > Chlamydiota > Chlamydiia > Chlamydiales > SM23-39 > CAITMJ01. The sequence continues at coordinate 545 of JAGWKU010000138.1, read as the reverse complement.
GGCTAGCGCAGTAACTTATTTTGGCGGCGTAAGCCCATAAGAGCCGATAGAAGTAGACGACGAGGGCTTCATTGGTGAGGTATTTCTCAGCAAAGAGGCGGCCCGCTTCGGCGATCTGCCGAGCTTCGTCGTCGTGTGTGCGGAGCCAGAGAAGCTTGTCTTTGAGATCTGAGAGGTCGAGGGAATAGGGGGGGTAGCGCCAGCCAGAGGCCTGCCGCGCCAATGGGCTTTCGCAATTTATTGAGCCCAGTGATCCGCTTCTACTCCTTCATCACACTGAGCAGTCTAGCCAAATCAGGGGAATGGAACCTCATCGGAGAGGCTCTTTCCCCAGAGCTCCACCAACTCGTCTCTGACTGGGACACATTGTCAGCCCGAGAAAAGGGGGAACTCTCTGGATATGCGTTCGGCAAGCACGGCGCGGACATCCTTCTCCCTGGAGCGGCAGCAAAAGCCGTTGGAAAAGGATCAATGGCGGTCAAAGAATTGAGCGCTATTTGCAAAAACCTACAATCAGCGGAGAAGTTGCTCGTTCTCGAAGCAGT
>JAGWKU010000137.1 GCA_028873375.1 Verrucomicrobiota bacterium | reverse complement strand
CTCGACTTTGGACAAATTAATATTTAAGCCGCCGACCTAAGCATAGCTCTTTTTAAGTTTATTTTCATGCCAAAAGACAGCTCTTTTTCCTCAAGTTCTTTTCGCAATATTTGCATTAAATCCAAACATGAAGGCCGCTTTGCGTTTCGTCTCCACTTTGGAAGAGGAATAAAAGATTCACTTCTTCGGTCTTCAAAGCACTTTACCCCCGCTAACAAGAGAGCACTATAGGCTGCCACTACAAATGCGGGTTGTCGAGGAACCGAATGCTTCGATCTCACTTGCGCCTGCCCCACTCCTAACAGATCCTTTTCTTCTCTATGATTGACTTCTATTTGCCAACGATCGAAATACTTTTGTATTAACACTTCTGAAAGAATTGTTGTCGGCTGACAAAGTAGATATGCCGGATCCCGATAATACAAGCGTCCTTTTTTGGTGAGTCGATATGGAATGGGTGCAATCACAATAAGTCTAAGCTCTTCCTGTTTTGTTCCTCTCTGCCATAGAACATGATGAACTTCTTTATAACGAACTTCTCTCCATTTTCCTCCGTGGTAAATTGTGGTCTTGTTCCATGGAATTGTGTCATCTTGTCGAACTTCTTCGGGAGTAAACTTTTTTAGTATGGCCTGTCGCTCTGAAACACAATTTCGCATCTTTTCTTGCTCTTGCTACGACGCAAGTACGGTCCATCTTGACGCCCATGCAGGTTCGATTACAAAAGCTCCCATCAACTACAACAATTAAATCTTTATCCTTGTACCCAGCTTGGTCTAACGATGTTCTAGTTCTCAACAGACTGTCGACGAAATGCATTGATAGGTTTATTTCTTTGATTCGCTTTTTGTATTCCTTGAGTTCTTCTTCTGTTGCTTTTTTTCCTGGTTTTTTGACAGCAGGGACTTCTTTAAAAGTAATAGGTAAAGCGCGAGGAGGTTGATCATTTTTTCGATACATGGGCATTAATAATGAACCCTGTAAAAATCTTAGTCCATATAGGAGATTTACATGGAAAGGAGGTGACATGGGATCCCTTTGATGAAATGCTGTTTTGATTTTTTTGCCGGTTTTCTTTATTTTTGTATCATCAAATGCGACGGCAACATAAGGTTCATCGATCATTGGAAGAGCCTTTTTGGTGATAGCAAAAAAGAGATCCTGTTCTTGCCAACGGGAACGGGAAAATAGTTTGTAGTGAGCACTCCAGTCTTGTTGCTCAAGACCGAGGAAACAAATAATGCGAGAAATGCAAGCCCTGCCGAAAACACAAATACTTGCTAAAGCCAAAAGAATAGCTCGTCGATATGAAGGTTGTTTAGAAAATAAGAAATTCCATTCAGAAACAATATCCAGAAAAGAATCTAGGAGGGACATAATTCACCTTTTTTAGTTGTGATGAACCAAAAATTGTAGTTATGTCCCGACTTTAAATCATTAAAAAGTTTAGTTGTACAAAGCTAGCCTTATTCAATTGTAAGGCTATATGAGCTAGAGGTCTATGCCGACAGCTTCTCGTTTTTCGAAGAAAAATGAGAAGATGTTCGGAACTGGCGAAGCCAGAAATGTCCAAAGTCGAGCGTCAGCACGAGGTTGGCGGTGTTCCCGCTCGTCTTCATAAAAGATCCGCTTATAATCTCTCATGCCTTTTTTTGATTTCACGCCACTTGTGAATCATTTGTGCGGCAAGCGGCGCAGCTTCTTTTCCTGCATCGCCAAAGCGCAAGAATACGACTACGACAAGTTCAGGGTCCACCTGTGTGCTATCAGTGAAACAGGCTGAGCCGAACCAAATGTTCTTATACATTTGCGGCAAGCTCGATGGGTTGATTGAAAAATTACACACTATTTCGGCAGTGCTTGTCTTGCCGACCATTTGATGTTGAAGCGCGAGATAATCGCGCATCAAAAGAGGGTCGCTGAGCAGCCCTTTGATCACGCTGGGCCGTGCGCTTCCCTTAGGTCCCCATACAGCCCGATCCATCCCTTCAAGAAGCGTATTTCGAATGCGGCTATCCATTGGAACGAGTCGTTTGATTTCAGTTGGCTGTTGTGTCGAAGCAGGAAGAGAGGCTCGAGTTTGCAATGAAGTAAAAAGAGGAAAGGGAATGCCCAAGGCATTTAATTCTTCTTTGGCCAAGTAGGAAGAAACCGCAAATGCACCCAAAGGTTGTCTGTCGGGGGTGAGCCCGATTGCCTCTTTTACGATTTTAGGTTTGAGCAATTTACCGCCGTTTGCAATCGTTGCGATCATGGTCGCGGTTTGCAGCGGCGTTGTGAGAAGAGTATGTTGTCCAATTGCAGTTGAGTAAAGTCCGGTGCGATTTGTCTTTAGATCAGTGGGAACTTTCCCTCGTTTTTCTCGAGGAAGTTCAATCCCCGTTTTTTCTCCGAATCCAAAAAGTTTTGCCGCTTCAGTCAAATCTTCAGGATTTTCAAAGCAATCTCCTGCAAGAATCGAAAAATAAGGATTGCTCGTTTGTTCGATGGCTGAAACGAGATCGATTTTTCCAATGGAGGTTGCTGCGCTACGAGGTAGACGTCCTCCTTTGTAAAAGCGGGGATAGAGCGTTCGGTTCAGTGTATATGCGACTCCTTGCTTGCTCAATTCATCGATGAGCGTTAGTTGTTTGCCTTGCCGGAGCGCTTCATAAGCGGAAATGAGTTTGAAGATCGATCCTTGCGGCGATCCTACTTCATAAGCAAAAGAACGGCTAAATCCAAATCCTCCGGCCGGGTAAAAGGCGGCTGCAAGATGTTTTTCA
>JAGWKU010000045.1 GCA_028873375.1 Verrucomicrobiota bacterium | reverse complement strand
TCTCTTGCGGCGTTTCGCCGCCTCGGTGTACTCGGTGCTCTCGGTGGTGCAATTTTTTTCCGCGTTTCGCGGCCTATTTTTTCTGTATGGCTATCAACTGTCGTTGACATGATTGTGCCATATATAGCACAATGACAAGCAATAAATGGCTAAATACAAAACAGCTAGCACTTTAGATTTTATCGAATGGCTTGAGTCCTTGGCTCCTAAACACCGAATTCAAGTTAAGGACCGAATCAAAAGAATCGAGGACGAAGGTCATTTTGGTATTTACAAAGATCTAAAGAATGGTATTTATGAGTTGAAATGGCAGATTGGTACCCGAGCTTACTATGTTTATATAGACCTGCAAGAACTTCTATTTTTGTGGGGAGGTAATAAGAATGGTCAAGACAAGGACATTAAAAAAGCGAAGAAGATCCTCGAAAAGTTCCTCGCGTCACATGGGTCCAAAGAATCCTAAAATTTGGAAAATTCGAGAGGATGCAGAAATTTATCCGCTTGAATTATCGAAGGATTTAACGGATGAAAAACTTATCGCTCAAGCTTTTTGGGAATGCTTACGAGATAACGATCCTGAAAGCGCAATGGAGATGATTGCGATCTATGTGCGAGAAATAAATAAATCCAAGCATTCGAAAGAGAGAAATATCTCTCGTTCTACTCTTTATCGAAGTCTCCGCAGAAAAAATCTCACAATCAAAAACGTCGCTAAGATTCTTCACAGTTTATCTTAAAGCTTATGCCGCGTTTCGCGGCAAGAGAAAGTTTCTCAGCGGTTTCAAACCTTTACTTTATTTTTACAGTGGCGAATAATTGGATAAAAAGGATCGGTTCATGCTCTGGGCGCTCGCATTTATTTTCGCAACGAATATTGAAATCTCGATGGCTGCTCCATCGCTGCATGAAGCGCCGATTGCTGCTTATGAAGAAGTGACCGATGAATCGGGCTTAGTGCTTCGCAATCCCGATCTGAAAGAGCGCAAAATTGCCAAAATTCGTCTGCCGAATGGATTGGAAGCAATGTTGATCTCCGATCCGGGCGCCGATCAATCGTCGGCCGCTGTATCGGTGGGCGCTGGCTCGTGGAACGATCCGGAAGAATACCCCGGCATGGCCCACTTCTGCGAGCACATGCTCTTTTTGGGGACGGGGAAGTATCCCGATTCCAATGAGTTTTTCAACAACTTGTCCAATTACAGCGGCGTGAGCAACGCATTCACCGCACCCGATCGAACCGTTTACATGTTCTCGTGCAAGCAAGAGGGCTTTCTGGAGAACTTGGACCGCTTTTCGAGATTCTTCATCGATCCACTCTTCAATGCTTCCAATATCTCACGCGAGCTCCATGCGATTGACCAAGAATACGCCAAGAACTTAGAAAATGACCGATGGCGCGAGTACATGGTGTTTAAAGAACTCGGCAACCCACGCCACCCAAATCGAAAGTTTTCGACAGGCAATTCGAAGACACTCGGCGGCATCCCCTCACAAGCACTCCAACAGTGGCACAGCAAACACTACGCCGCATCGGAGATGCATCTCTTCGTCTATTCAGGATTGCCCATGGAGACGCTGAAGGCACAGGCCGCGGCGATGTTTACCGATGTTCCTCAGCGCAAGACAGAGAGCGCGCCCGCCTACCAACCGATCACCTCGCCAGAGCAAAAAGGTCACATCGTCTACATCAAGCCGATCCAACAGAGACAAACGCTCAGTTTGACGTGGGAGCTGCCTCCTGAACTCTCCGACGATGCGAGTAGATCTGCCGACCTCGTCGCCTATGCGATCTCCCGCGGCCAAAAATACAGCCTTCAAGAAAGACTCAAAAGCGAACTCCTCGTCGATGGTGTCTGGGCTTCGGTCGACGATCTCGGCGGCAAAGAAAACCGCCTCTTTTCCATCACCCTCGAACTCTCGCCAAAAGGGATCGAGCAAATCGACACAGTCGTCTTGCGGTGCTTTGAGACGATTGCGGGACTCCAAAAAAGCGGCGTCCCCGTGACTCTGTTCCAAGAAAAAAACACCGTCTCTCTTCTCAGCTACGAATACCAGACAAGACAAGATGCGTTCAAAATGGCCAGCTCGATCGGCGAATCGATTTCCGAAGAGCCGCTCAGCACCTTTCCCCGCAAGCAAGTGATTGCGACTCACTACTCAAAAGAGAACATCGCCCACACACTCGCCGAACTCACGCCCGATCAATGCATCTTCTCTCTCACGGCCGATCCACGCCTCACAGGCGTCGAACCCGACCGAACCGAGAAGTGGTTCGAAGCCGAATACGCCGTTCGCCCTCTCCCCAAAGAATGGACAACTCTCTGGAAAAACGCCAAACCCAACCCCTCTATCCGGCTCGCGACAGCCAACCCCTTTGTTCCCACCCGCTTTGAAAAAGCCCCTCTCCAACCCGACGCTGCCCGCCCCGTCCTCCTCTCGAACAATGACGCCGGCATCGCCTACTACACACGCGCCCCCGAATTTGCTGCGCCAGAAGCCGCATTCCACCTCCACATCAGCTCGCCTGAAATCCAGCCATCCGCTAAAAGCACCGTCCTCCTCTCCCTCTATCTCGACCACCTGACCGATCTCCTTAACCCCACTCTCCTCGCCGCCCAAAGCGCCGGCCTCGCCACTCGCTTTGAACTCGATCATCTCAAGCTCCACATCCTCGTTTCCGGCTTCAACGACAAGGCCCCTCTTCTCCTCCAAGAAATCCTCCGACAAATGCCGCTCCAACCGCCCACCAAAGAGCAATTCGACCTCTACGCTGCTCGCCACGCCAAGGCCTTTGCCAACAGCGCCAAAGATCTCTCCTATACCCAAGCCAAAGAACTCGCTGATTCGCTCCTCATGAACGACCGCCCCACCGACGCTGAAAAACTCGCCGCTCTCCAGCTCATCACTCACGAAGACTTTCTCCATTTCCACCGCAAGCTCTTTGAACGCACCTACACGGAAGCTCTCTTTGCTGGCAATCTCACCCTCGGAGAAGCTCAGTCATGCTGGGTCGACGTGCAACACACCCTCAGCAAAGGAATCTATCCCCCCTCTGAACACGCCACCTCCAAAGTCCTACAACTCCCCGATACCGGAGGCCCCTTCTCCCTCACCCGCACAACCGACGTCCAGGGCAACGCCACTCTTCTCGCCATCGATGAAGGCCCCTTTTCCTTTGAAAAACGGTCCACCCAAGACATCCTCTCCTCTGTCCTCCAGGAAGCCTTTTTCAATGAGCTCCGCACCAAGCAAAAAACCGGCTACATCACCAAAGCCAACCCCACCGAAATCGAAGAGAGGCTCTTCCACTTCTTCATCGTCCAATCCAACTCCCACGAGCCCGAAGACCTCCTCTACCGCTTCGAACTCTTCCTCGAAGAGTTCCTCCAAACCCTCGATGAAACCATTCCCGAAACCCGCTTCGATACCCTCAAAGCCTCTGCTATCCATTCCCTCAAAACCCGCTACCGCAACCTCCGCGACAAAGCAGCCCTCTGGGACCTTCTCGCCTTTGAAAAAGGGGCCAATTTCCACTACATCGACCAGCGCATTGCCGCCCTTCAGCTCCTCACCTACGACCGCTTTCTCTCCCTCTCCAATGACCTCCTCTCTCGCTCCAACCACAAGCGGCTCGCCATCCTCTACCAAGGCCGCCTCAACGCCCCGTTCGCCTACTCCCCGACCGACACCCCTAACCTCCTCAAAGTCAGTCACTATGTCGCCAAGCAAGAAGTTGATCAGTGAGCCTATCCTGTTTGAATCCCCAACTCCGACCGTATCGACTGGATGAACGACTCCAAGTAGTGCGTCTCATCGGATGAGAGCTTCTTGCCCGTGTAGCCCTTGATTTTTCGCGTCTCTTCGACAAAGGTGATTTCCCCCTTCGCCAAGCCTAGTTTTCCCAAAAGAAGCTGAAAAGCCACTTCGACATACTTGAGCTGCCGCATCTCTTCGCTCGGCGCATGCTCGGAACGCAAGATCGCCTGTTCGCGAAGCAACAACATCTCTCGCAGAGTAAACATCGACATCCACCCTTTGTTTTCCAACTTGTCTTTTTTCATCTGCTGGAACGGGAAGGCAGGATCTAACTTTCGGATCATCTCGTAATTGAGCTTTTCATTCGGCGGCAACTCAATCACCGTGCCACCCAACTTGATGGCCGATTCGATCAGCTTCAAAGCCTTGTCCTTCTCCACTGACGGATAACCCAGCGTAATCAAATAAATCCGTTTGTACTGCCACAGATTCGATAAAAAGGACCACTGATCGGCCGGGCTCAACGGACTCCGCTCCAAATCCTCAATCACGACAATCTTGGGCTTCCGCCGAAAGAGATTATCCACCGTCTCGTGAAAAATATAGATGAGGTTGGCAAATGTCTTCGCAAAAAAGCCCGATAAAATCAGCAGAAAAGGAAGAGGCGACAAAACGGGAAAGAGCTTCATCGCCAATACACCAAGCCCCACCCCTAATCCGAGAAAAAAAAGACGGCTCCAATAGTTGGCGAGATGCAAAAGGGCAAAGTCAAACGAATTGACGTGGACAAACGACCGATAGGTATAATTCAGATTGGGGTACTGACGAAAAAAGTATTTCAATTGCGTCGTCTTTCCAGACCCAAATGGCCCAATCAGAAAAACCATCCGCTCAGTCGCCTGCTCAATCGCCGCCTCGATCTGCTTGTTCACATACTCGAGATGATCTTCCGCCAACATCTCTCCCGTCTCCGCATTTAATGCAAAAGAAGGGATGTTCATTAATTGCTTTTTAATTTCTAAAAAGATTTTTTTCGCTTTCATCTCTTCCTCCTTTTTTCTTTTTAATATGACGACTACAATCATTTAATCAAACCACAAGAACTCCTTGACGAATACTCTTTTCTTGGAGCATCATACTCTCTTCCCAAAAAAGGAGGGATTATGAGCGTAAGAAACAGTACAGACCTCGACAGATACACAGGCTTGCACGATGTCGAAATGGGTCAAACTCATTTAGATGAAAAAGAAGAAGAACCAGCAGATGAATTGGTTCCTCTTACGACTGAAGAGTACCAGAACCGCATTCCTGCCTACGGAACCTCTTACAGCAACCTGGACGCACAAGTAGAAAAACTAGAAAAGGTCGTCCCCCCACTCACAACAAGAATCATAACAGCGATCGGACAACGTCAAGAAGTCACTCCAGAAGACAGTGCCGAACACGCCCGATTTCTAGCCGAAGTCAACACCTGCAAGGCAACCTTTGCTGAAATAATGAAAACGGCTCCCAATCTTGAAAAACGTCGAGACGACACAATATTGAGCACCTTGCAAAATCGCATTACCGATCTATCTAAGCAACTCAATAACTCCAAAATCATCATGGACAATCCAGAGGCCTATACTCAAGAAGTTCAAAATCAGGCAATTAAATTAAAGAAGAATAAACAATGCTGCGTTACTATCATTGTAGGAGCAATACTCCTAGCAATTCTAGTGCCTGTTATCTTTTACTAAGGCACTCAACGATTGAGGTTATTTCAGTATACGAGAGAAAGCAGTTGTCCGGAATTTCCGGACAACTGCCTCTTTAAAGAATGACGCAGTTATCATGCCATGAATGGAGATACAGGTCGAGATAGTGCTCATAGTGAGGGCCGATGCCCGTACGGTCAGGATAATAATTCCCTTTTTTGAATTCTGATTTCAAACCTTCTTTTGTCGCAAACACCCAACGAATCAAATCGCTAGCCTTCTTGAAGAGTTCTTTGGCATTGTCTGGCTGAGGGGGAATTATAATACTCTCTGTTTTAACCCCCTTTTCACCAATCAATCCCAACCAATAATAAGCTTTTGCTCGGACTCTACGCGATCCAGCTGTATTGTTAGCAGCCCTGGAAAAATGATGGACTGCATGATCGGGAAATTCCCCAAAACTTCCCACTCCGAACAAAAAAGCCTCGCCTACCATCAGTGAGCAAAACGCCTTGTGTTCCTCAGGAAGATGGGGATCATCTATTAAATGGAAAAGTTCCGCGTAAGCTCTGTTATCTTTTTCCACTCCTTCCCATACCTTGAGCTGAAAGCAAGTCCTGTAAAACCTCGAGAGAGACGCATGGATAGGTAACGAGGTATAATCGACAAGCTCAAAATACCGTTTCGCTCTTGTCAAATCTTCTACTGATAGTTTGTGCGCGTCTTGTGTATTGATTGTTAGGTAGGCCCACGCAAACCGAGAAAACGCTCTAGAATCTCTCGAATTTGCGGCTGGCCTAAAACAATCTTTGGCCGTTTGTATTTCTCCAAGAGCCCAGTAAAAAATGCCGAGCAGAAAGAGTGCTTGAGTCCGATCATCGCTCTCAGGGCTAATGATAATCTCTGCTCTCCAGGCTCCGATTGCCTGCAACGGATAGTCATGCTCATGAGCCCTCCGAGGAAATCCCGTTCGCTGGTCAATGAGCTCTGCAAAATGTAAGTTCTCAATTTCCTCCATTGCCGTTCTAGGCAACTGAGCGACCGTAGGAGCAGGTTTTACAACATCAGGGATGACCGCCATGGTAGGTCTTGGTGAACCGCTTCGCTCTTTCACAGCAGAGAGAAGGGCCTCCGTTTTGCTGCTTATTTCGACTCCAGGATCGATCACTCGCAAGAGATCGTAGTTCACTATGCTTGCCTGAAATGGGGCTTTATCAAACGGGCAAATCTCTACTTTACCAACACCAATACACGCTTCACAAACGCCATGGCCACAAGGGATGAGCATCACAGGCTTATGAGTCCTCGGGGAATAAGGCTCCGTACAAATGATGCATGCAGGCTTAGAGGAAGCAGGAGTTACCATTGTTCTCTCTCCGGGTTAGAAGAAGGGTAAACGATAAGCTAGCAGCTTCTTTTTTTCAAGCTGTCCGGAACATTGTGTCCGGAACATTGAAAGTCCAGTCCAGTTTTTTTCAGAAAAATTTAGAAAGCCTGGAAGGACTTGACCCTAAAGAATTAATGCTGCATACAATTTGTATGTTACATCTATGACAAACAGAGATTATCAAGAAGAGCTGATCAAAGATCTAAAAGATCGCAGCGAAGCAGTTGCTTATCTGAATGCTGCCTGGGAAGAAAATTTAAAAGGCGATGAAGAGTCTCAGAAGCTTTTTCTCCTCGCTCTTCGCAACGTTGCTGAAGCTCAAGATGGGCCAAGCTAGTGAGAATAGGTTCTTAAATTTTGATTCGTTTTTTTTTATGCCGTGTTTGATTTTTTCTTTTCTGTGGGCTTCTTTTTTTTCTTGAAATAGGTGTCTTCGTAGAAGATCGCATCTGATAAAGAGTATCTGGGCAAATATCGGCACCATTTGGCCAACAAATGCTTAACTGACAATCATCAACAGCCACTTGTTTGAAATAATCCAGGTCTTTCAAAGGAAGAAAAATTCTTTTTCCATGCTTAACCTTTTCTTCTAGATCAACGATCTTTATTGTCTTGTCGCTAAATGTTAGCTTAAGCTTGTAACCAGATACGTATTCTACTTTTATGATTCTCATAGGACCTATACTAACGGGTCTATTTTTTTATATCTTTGAGTTTTTCGAAGACTATCCCAGTTTGTCAGCAAGTCTTTTTGATGTAAAGAGGCCCATTCCACCACTAATCCTTTGATTCTTGGAGGCAATTCCCCTTCTAGAATTTTTAGAGAAGCAATGTCAATTGCTGCAGCAAAGTCGCCATACGCAGCATGGAAGTGGGGAGGGTTGTGATCATCAAAGAACATTTTAATCACAATTCCTAAAAAGCGGCTAATCTCTGGCATCGGAACAAGTATGTCTATCACAGGCTTTAAAATAAAGAATTTAAATGACGTCTAAAAATCAAGCGTTAGGCGTTTATTGAGAGCAACGAAGAATTAACCCGACTGCCTAGTTCTGCACTCTGCATTCTGACTTCTGCATTTATTCATGCAGATGGAGATCGGCTTTGCCGCACTGATGGATGAGCTTGGCGACGAGGGCGGTCCAGCCGGTTTGGTGGGAGGCGCCGAGGCCCGAGCCATCATCGCCGTGGAAGTACTCGTGAAAGAGCAGGTAGTTCTGGAAGTTGGGGTCTTTCTGGAATTTCTGGGTGGCGCCGAAGACGGGGCGGTGACCTGAGGAGTCTGGTTCGAAGATGCGGATGAGACGGGTGGAGAGCTCGTGGGCGATTTCGCTGAGGTTCATCAGGTGGCCAGAGCCGGTGGGGCATTCGACTTTGAAGTCATCGGCGTAGTAGTAGGCGAATTTCTGGAGCGATTCGATGATGAGGTAGTTGAGGGGGAACCAAATGGGCCCACGCCAATTGGAGTTGCCGCCGAAGAGAGCCGAAGTCGATTCGCCTGGCTCGTAATCGAGGACGAGGGTCGTATCGCCACAGGTAAAGGTATAGGGATGGTCTTTGTGGTAACGGGAGACGGCGCGGATGCCGTATGGGCTGAGGAACTCGTTTTCATCGAGCATCTTCTCGAGAATGCGGCGTAGCTTCTCCCGGTCGAGGATGGAGAGGAGGCGCCGGTTTTGATGGCCTTTGGTCCGCATGCAGGCAACTTTCAGGCAGAGATCGTCGCGATGGTTGAGGAACCAGTCGAAGCGGCTTTTAAAACCGTCGAGTTTGGTGAGCATTTCTTCATCGAGGGTTGCGACGGCGAAGAGAGGGATGAGCCCCACCATGGAGCGAATTTTGATCGGTTGGTGGGAACCGTCAGGATGCTGGAGAACATCGTAGTAGAAGCCATCCTCTTCGTTCCATAGAGGGGGCGATTCGGGGTGCTGGTAGTTGATCGCGTCGGCGATGAAGAGAAAGTGCTCGAAGAACTTGCTCACCATGTCTTCGTAACCACGCTCTTTATCGGCGAGCTCGATGGCGATGGTCCACATGTTGAGGCAAAAGGCGGCCATCCAACTGGTGCCGTCTGATTGGGTGAGCTTGCCGCCAGCTGGCAGGGTTGAGCTCCGGTTGAAAAGGCTGATGTTATCGAGGCCGAGAAAGCCCCCTTCAAAGACGTTTTTTCCCTCAGAGTCTTTTCGGTTGACCCACCAGGTAAAGCTCATGATCAATTTTTGGAAGATCCGTTCGAGGAATTCCCGATCTTCTTGGCCCGATTCTTTTTTCTCAATCTTGAAGACCCGCCAAGCGGCCCAGGCGAGCATCGGTGGATCGACGTCTTCAAAGTTCCACTCGTAGGCAGGCACTTGCCCATTCGGGTGCATGTACCACTCACGGGTGAGAAGGGAAAGCTGCCTTTTGGCAAACCACGGATCCATGAGAGCAAAAGAGATGCAATGAAAGGCGAGATCCCAGGCGGCAAACCAAGGGTACTCCCACTTGTCAGGCATGGAGAGGATGTCATCGTTATAGAGGTGTTTCCACCGATGGTTTCGCCCCTCTAAACGAGCTGGTGGCGGTGGATTGGCTGGATCATCGCCGGCCAACCATTGCTCGACGATGTAGTGGTAAAACTGCTTGCTCCACAAGAGACCCGCAAACGCCTGCCTCTGGATGTTGCGCCGGTCATCGGGCAACTTAGCTGGTGCAAGTTCTCGGTAAAAATCGTCGGCCTCTGCTTTCCGCTGTGCAAAAATCTTATCGAAATCAGCAAACGTGCTGGCTTCTTTGGAAAACCGGTAGCGAAGCACGACACTTCCCTTCGCAGGCACATCGAGCGCTGAGTGAAGGCCTGCTTTCGTCCCCTCATTGGCTGGATTGACTGCCTTTGTATTGCCCCGTACGACCACCTCATGGAAGGCATCCTTCACATAGGGCGAGCGATTGGGCACATTGAAGAGCGCTTGGAAATTGGTTTCATTGTTGGTGAAGAGCGGGTTTGGATTTCCCTCAAACGAGAGCCACCGCTCTCCTAGATCTTCTTGCTGGATCTTCACCCCCTTCCCCTCTAGGCCGATTTTCCCGCACGGCTCAGCGCGACTCCACGCCCACACATTGCGCAGCCACGCCTGCAAAATCACATGGAGCTTGGCCGGCTGGCTGGCTCGGTTAAACGCCGTCATCCGGATCAAAATGTCATCAGGCGTCGCTTTGGCATACTCGATGAAAATATCGAAATATCGATCGTCATCGAAAAGCCCCGTGTCGATCAGCTCGTATTCGGGATCTAAGCGACTTCGCCGTCCATTTTCCTGCTTCAGGTTTTCGTACGGGTATTCGCCCTGCGGATACTTATAAAGCATCTGCATGTACGAGTGGGTGGGGGTATTGTCGAGATAGTAGTAATACTCTTTGACATCTTCGCCGTGGTTGCCTTGGGCATTGGTCAACCCGAACATCCGCTCTTTGAGCATCGAGTCTTTGCCATTCCAAAAGGCAAAAGAAAGGCACATGCGTTGGTGGTTGTCCGATAACCCCCCAATGCCATCCTCGCCCCAGCGATAGGCTCGGCTGGCCGCTTGTTCAAACGGGAAATAATTCCAGGCATCGCCTCCTTCGCTATAATCCTCGCGAACGGTGCCCCATTGCCGCTCAGATAAAAAAGGACCCCATTGACGCCAGTGGACCTTCTTCTCCCCCGCCTCGGCGATTCTCTTCTGCTCAGCATTCATAAATTGAGCTATAACAAAAAGGGTTAAAAGGAGAAAGAGCCAATTGCAGCCCGAAAATTCTTATCGTAAGAGACAGCTCTCAAAACTGCTTTGCCCGGGAAAATCGATGATTTTGAGGAGAATGGACGTAAATGGCCTCAAAAGGGCGGTTTTAACGGTCAAATGAGTTTTGAGAGCTGCCTCGTAAGAGCTCTTCACTCAGAGTTGGGTTCGTTCAAACTCGGAGAAGTAGGCCTGAGACGTTTAGACCCAAGAAGAGTTCGTACCTTTTCCTTTCTTGCTTCCATAGATCTTTGAGTTTCTTTCCAATCACCCATTGCATCAGTGACCAAACGGGCGGCCAGATTTTCGAGAATCGAAAATTCCTTCTTTAGGTCGACTTTGCTTCGATTGACCTGATGGAAAAGCATATTCGTCAACAATTCTTCAATCACCACATTCAGGGTTTTAAAGTCCGGTAATCGAAAGAATGTAGCTACTACATTGTCATAAAAAGAGGAAAGATGCTCCGGAGGAACACCGACGGGTCGAATAGATTCAACGTGATAGTGAAAGATCGCTGCGCAAGCAAGCTCTCGAGCCTCGAATGTAGGCTCATCTAAAAAGAGGTTGATCTTCTTCTCCATCTCCTCAAACCTACGGACTTCGCTATCCATCAAACGAAGTTGTGAATGAAGCTGCTTGGCTTCCTCTTTCATTTTCGCCAGCTGATCAGGAATCAAATCGGTCCGCAGGAAGTTGCGCGGTTGAGGAGTGGTTAATTCGTAGTTCTGCCAAGTCTTAGACATCAATCGATAAGCGTCTTGCTCAACAAGGATCGAAAGTTCTTTCTCAAGATTGAGTTCAGGTTTAGAAGCCGGAGAAAAATGAGCCTTCGCGATCTTTTCTATCAATTCGGCGGCTTGTCTCTTCAGAGACTCCATATCTTCCTGACGCTGGCAAGAATGGAATACTTCCTCGCCGAAGGGATTTAAAGATTCGTCCGGAATGTCAGGAAACATCGTCATGATTCCATACACAGTGACCGCCGATCTTGCCCAGCTCGCTAACTCGTCTCTTTTTTCTTTTGTCGCATTCAATAAATCGACGATGGAATACTGCATCCTGAGATACGTCTCACCCGTCTTCCGTTCTAGCAGTTTAGGTAGCTCGACTTCCCATAATGTCTTCAGTTGATCTGTGATAGGCATATTCGGATGGATCGGCGTCATTCAAACCTTTTCGCTTTGATGGAGGGGAAACTGTCTTGGCTTGCGAATACGCTTAGGAATGAGCGTGCCCGGTTCCTCTGTTGGATGAGAGGGCTGACTCGGCTTTTCAGAAACTTTTCGCTCTTCGAGCGGCTCTATTGGCGCGGGCGTCGTCAAAGCCGCCTCTAAAGCAGAAGATTGCGCGATCGACTTCTTACAATCGCTCTCCGCATTCTGTATCAAGAGAAGAGCGAGACGTTTGAGAGTTGCAAATTCGTTTGCTAAAATCCATGCCCCTTTTTTCTGATGAAATAAAACCATTCGAGCCAGCATTTCTTGAATCGCTTGGTTGAGGGTCTCGCGATCTTGATCTCGATGGAAAGCATCGACCACCTCGTCATAAAACCATTGCAGGTCATCGAAGGGAACCCAGGTGGGTTGGATGCAGGTCACGAAATGATTGAAAATGGCTTTGTGAGCAAGCTCTTTTGTTTGAGGGGTTAGCTGCTGCAAATAGTGCAGGGTTTTTCTCTCCATGTCCTCATACGTAGACTGCACGCCGCAATAAGCTGCAAACGAGTCTTTGATTTTTTTCTTCATGCTCGCTAATTGTTGCTGGACCGAAGCGATCCGATGAAAACGGCGAGGCTCTGGGCAGTTCTGTTCATAATTTGCATACGCCCGTGAAACCAGAGGGTAGGCCGCTTCTCGAACTAGGAAAGAAAGCTTTTCCTCCAAATTGAATTCTGGTTTTGGAGAAGGTGAAAAATGAAACTTACAAATCTCCATCATTAAAAGAGCCACCTCTCCTTCAAGAGCTCCCCAATCATCGCTAGATTGGAAACAGTGAACAGCTTCGCGATAAAACAAATCGGTGGATGGCTCGCTTAACGCGGGGAAAACACTCCTGATTGCATAGACCTTTATTGCCTCGCTTGCCACTTTCTTTAACTTAGCTCTTTGCTCTTCCTTTTCAACTGAAGAGAGCTCCGGCAGCGCGAGACAATTGACGATGCTTTGCTGCATAACAGCATAAGCCTGTCCACTCTTTCGTTCCTGCAATTTGGGTTGCCTGGCTATCCGCAAAGCCTCTAGTTGATCAGAAATAGGTAAACTTGAACCAATGGAAGACATTAACAACAATCCTTTAAAGAGGCAGCTCTCAAAACTGCTTTGCCCGGGAAAATCGATGATTTTGAGGCCATTTGCGAGTGGTGGCAAAGCCACCACGGTCCATTTGACGAGGTTGGCCCAAACGGGCCGACTGAGGAGAATGGACGTAAGCGGCCTCAAAAGGGCGGTTTTAACGGGCAAATGAGTTTTGAGAACTGCCTCTAAAATTAAATTTTATCCGGTAATGGATGATTTTAGCGATCCTTACTATCCGGAGGCCCTAAAAGGATACTATAAATGGGCTATTTTTTTCCTTTAAATATCTGAGGCAGCTCTCAAAACT
>JAGWKU010000044.1 GCA_028873375.1 Verrucomicrobiota bacterium | reverse complement strand
TTTGGCCAAGCCGGCGGCCAAGATTTCCATCAGGCCGAAGGCCGGCGCGAGAGGGGCTCCCTATTTGTAATAGGGGGCCCTGAACGCGGATGGAAAGGTTGGAATGCCGGCGCAGCCAAAAACCAAATTTTGAATCACGTTGTGTATAGTACGATTTGCTCATGTCCATAGCGATTGCTTTCAGCTTTGGCGCATGCTTTGCCAGTTTCTTGAAAAACGGGGCTACGGCCTCTCATGGTTCTACCTTCTACAGCATGAATAATTCTTCCCGACCGCAGATCTGTGAAAACGGCCATGTACTCATGCCCTTTCCTTATTAGAAGAAGTTCTTCAACCTCTCGTTGCTATTCTTTCTAAGCGTCTTAATTCCAGTCTGTTATACAATCCTTTTCTTGCGTAATTTATTTACTATCAGCTACTTAAGTAATTAATAAAAGGTCTGCATGGAAGTGAGTAAAAATTAACCGAAGCTGATTGCGTCACCTTCCCTCTTAATAATTAGCATGTTACAGAAGTGATTTAAGGTAAAAATTTTATTTGAAAAATATTAAAATTTAGTATAAAATACTATTAAGGGAAATAACGTATCTACAACAAATTTAATAAAAAGGCTTATGGTAAAGATTCAATCTATAGACGATACAAATCAATTAGCAGTTTCAGGTAAAGATAGAGGCTCTACTTATCGGACAGATCTCTTTTCGAGCAGAGAAGCTCCTGAAATGAACTATTCCGTAGCCGAGAAAATTTACCAATTTGTTCAGGAAAATTATCCGAAATGGGAAGAATCAAATAAGATTCAGAATGTCTCATTGAAGTTCTCTGTTTCTGGTGAAAATGACCAACCCAAGAGCTTAGAATATAAAATCCAATACGATCCTTCTACAAAAGATGTGTTTGTGGAAACTGGGGAAGAAGTAGGTAAAGGCGGCTATAAAAAAGTAACCGGTGCTGTTAGGTATATATTGCGGCAGTCTGTTGTTCAACTAACCCCAAAAGCTGATTTGACAGAAGAAGCTCAAGAAATTGTCACCCGCGAAATTGAATTTTATGAAATGTTTCGAGGTTCTCCTTATGTAATCCAGTTGCACGCTCATTTACCAGCCTCTTCTTTTAACAAAACGGAAGTGATCTTCTTAGAACGCGCCTACAAGAATTTATGGCAATGCGCTAAAGAGATCCCCCTCGATCAAAAACGAAGAATTGCCCGCCAATTGTTAGCTGGCTTGTCTTTTTTTCATGAAAGCGGAGTCGTTCACGCTGACTTGAATCCAGGGAATGTTGTTTTTATTAAGAATCTGAATGGCCATTTTACTCCAAAATATATCGACTTTGGTCTTGCTTACCGCTATTCAACAGATACAACACCCCTTGTTCCCGAACATTCAAAAATTCAGGCCGAAAAGGATCATGAAATAGCTTCTGAAAATAAGCTAAATGAAGAAGGCGTTCGAATGATTCAAACCCTTTACATGTCTGGGAAAATCGACTTAAAAACTTATCATGTGTTTCTCGATAAAAATAAATCGATGCATGATGAAAAAATCAAAGAAATCAATGAAAAATACTTTCCAAAACTTCGCCTTGCATCACATATAGCAGACGATGTAAAAGCACTCGGTTTAATCTTTAAAGTATTGTGTTCGAATAGTGACTTAGAGCAAGATCCTCAGATGAAATCTTTAATCAGTAAAATGGTGAGAGATTATGCCAGAGATCGATTGACTGCTAAGCAAGCGCTCGACATTTTAAATTCATTTGAGGTTCTTCCAAATCCCCCTTCTACTGAGGGAGCTTAAGCAAGTATTCAAGTACCCCTTTCTTCAGGAAGGAATTCTCCAAGGAAATGAACGTAGAATTAAACAGTCGGGTGCCCCCCGCTGCCAAGTTCTGCATTCTGCACTCTGAGTTCCGCGTTACTCCTTCAAAGAGTCTTGCACTTCAGATACCTTGCTATACCAATAGGGAGCATAAAGAGGAGCATCTTCAAACACTTTGCCCGGCAGATCGACCAAGACGTGCTCTTTCGCATAGAAAGGGATCAAAACCGGCAAATAATCGATGTGGGCTTGGCCGTACGCATCTTTGAATTTCGAAATAAGCTCCATGTCAGAAATGTCTTTTGCTCCTGCTCGTTCAGCCATGAATTTCGTCAATAAACTCAATGGAGCTGCTTCCGAAATGTAGAGAAATCCGGGCACACATCTTTGATCCGTGACAAAGGCCGTCGAAATTTTCTTCGGGTAGCACTCTTCAAACACCGGCCATTGTTTCTCTAGATCGACATATACACAACGTTTTCTAAATGGAAGACATGTTTCAATTTTTTTTGCTTTATGAAGCTTTCCAAAAAAAGATCCACAGAAATCTCATAAGAAAAACTTTCTAGAGAAAGAATTTTAAAAAAAAGAAAATTATTTTTTGGCCCGCGGATGCGTCTTGTCGTACACTTCCCGCTTTAATTTAGGCGAGACATGAGTGTAAATCGTCGTTGTCGCTAACGACGTATGGCCCAAGAGAAGCTGAATCGTTTTCAAATCCATTCCATTTTCCAGCCAGTGGGTCGCAATCGTGTGTCTCACCGTATGTGGTGTGATTCGCTCAGAAAGACCGCTCGCCTTCAAATAGGCGGCAAAATTGCGATCGACAGAGCGGGCAGAGAGTCGATCTCCCCACTTGTTGAGAAAAATCGCCTGTTTGTCCTTCTCCTCCCGCTCCGGATGGTTGAGATATTGATGAATCCACTGGGCCGCCGTTTCAGTGATGGGAGACTGTCGCATCTTTTTCCCTTTGCCATACACGTTGAGAACGAGGTTTTTCGCATCGAAATCGCGGCGGTTAAGCCCTACCAGCTCGCTAAGGCGTAGCCCTGAGCTGTAAAACAGCTCCATGATCGCCCGATCGCGGACCCCTAAGTGGCTCGAAAGGTCAGGCTGCGCGAAGAGAAGCTGCACCTGGTCGTAGGTGATCGAGATGGGGAGCCGCTTTTCCTTTTTGGGGCTATCGATCTCCTCTAGGGGGTTCTCAGCCACCAGCTTTTCTCGCATGGCAAACTTATAAAAACTGCGGAGGGACGAAAGCCGCCTCAGCACGGTACGCGTAGACGCCTTCTGCTCAAAGAGATGAGCTAAGTACCTGCGAATGAGCCTCTTGGAAATATCCTTTAAAGACACTGTTTCCTGCCCCTCTTTAGCAAAGGTCACGAAGAGGGTAAAGTCGGTCGAATAGCCTCTCAGGGTGTGTTCAGAGACCCCTTTTGCAAGCTTGAGGTGAGTCAAAAAACGACCCGTAGCTTCTGAAAACTCCATTGCATCTACTCTTTCTTTTATGCTATCATATTTCCCATCATGATTACATTAACCGATATCTCCAAGCGGGTCGGTACCCGCACTTTGTTCGAAAATGTCACATTTACTTTCAATTCTGGTTGTCGCTATGGCCTCACTGGCCCCAACGGCTCTGGCAAATCGACCCTGCTCCGCATCGTCATGGGCACCGAGCCGGCGACTTCAGGCAGTGTTTCTCTCCCTAAAAAAGTGGGCTTCCTCAAACAGCGAATCGAAGACTTCCGCGACTACACCGTCCTCGATACGGTCATCATGGGCAATAGCCGCCTTTGGGAAGCGATGGCCGAAAGGGATCGCCTCTATGAAGTGGAGATGACCGACGAAGTGGGCATGCGCCTCGGAGAGCTCGAAGAAATCATCGCTGAAGAAGATGGTTATAGCGCAGAAAGTGAAGCCGAAACACTCGTTACCGGCATGGGCATTCCCGCAGACCTTCACCGCAAAAAAATGGCCGAGATCCCCACCGACCGACAATTCCGCGTCCTCCTCTGCCAAGCGCTCTTTGGCCACCCACAAGCGCTCCTCCTCGACGAGCCGACCAACCACCTTGACCTCGAATCGATCTCCTGGCTCGAAGAATTCCTCCATAATTACGACGGCACTCTCGTCGTCGTCAGCCATGACCGCCACTTCCTCAATTCCGTGTGTAATCAAATCGCCGACATCGACTACGAAACGATCATCACCTATCCTGGCAACTACGACGCCATGCTCGTGACAAAAATGGCCGTCCGCTCCCGCGCAGAAGACGAGAACAAAGCAAAAGAGAAGAAGATTTCTCAACTCAAAGAATTCGTCGCTAAATTCGGTGCTGGTACACGCGCAAGCCAAGTGCAATCGCGCATCCGAGAAATCGACCGCCTCCAACCCCTCGATCTCAAAAAATCGAATATCCAACGACCTTATGTCCGCTTTACCGTTCCAGAGAAACAATCGGGTCAAGTGGTCTTCAAACTCGATCGAGTCTTCAAGGGCTATGGCGATCACCCCGTCATTCAAAAGTTCTCCTGTGAAATTCACCGTGGTGACAAGATTGCGATCATCGGGAATAACGGCCGCGGTAAAACGACTCTCCTCAAACTCCTAGCCAACATCCTCCAACCCGATCAGGGCAAGATCACCCTCGGCCATCAAGCTGAAGTCGGTTACTTTCCTCAAAACCACGGAGAAGTCGTCAACAAACACACCGAAATTACGGCTTTTGATTGGCTCAAAGAACGCAAGCCTGTCGTATTCGATCAAGATGCCCGTGGAGTTCTGGGCAAAATGCTCTTTTCAGGCGACGATGCCTTTAAAGCCGTGCGGAATCTTTCCGGAGGAGAAACAGCTCGCCTTATCCTCGGAGGCCTCATGCTCACCGCCCCCAATGTCCTCCTCCTCGACGAGCCGAATAACCACCTCGATCTCGAAGCGGTCTCTGCTCTCGCATGGGGTCTTCAAGACTACAAAGGCACAGCTCTTGTCGCCACCCATGACCGGGAGCTCATCAACGGCTTTGCCACAAAAATCATCGCTTTTGAAGAAGATGGAGCCCACTTCTTCCAGGGGCCTCTCGAAGAATACCTCGCCCACAAAAAGAAGATCACCTCTTCCAAAGCTTGAAGAGGCAGTTGCAACTGCCTCTTGAATTCTAAGACTTTTTTATATACTATTCTCTGCCATGTTTTTTCCGCTCCTGCTCGCTTTTTTTTTCAATCACCAACTCCTAGATCCATCTCTGACACGGCCCGAAGAAATTTCCTACCTGGAAGCTTTTCCTCAAGAAGAGTACCAAATCTATTCCGTTACAGGATTAGGCTCCTTTTATCTCGACAACAAAAGCGATACGATCAAAGACATTCTTAAAAGAAATCTCCAGTGGGATACAACAGCGATTGCTCTCATTCAGCGATATGCCAAACCAGGCACAGTAGTCATCGATGTCGGTGCGCATATCGGAACTCTGACCCTTTGTCTATCAAAAGCAGTAGGCCCCCAAGGACAGGTATTAGCTTTCGAGCCCCAACCGAAAATCTTCCGAGAATTGATCATGAATCTCACTCTCAACGAATCGAACAATGTCATTGCTCGGCACTGCGCCCTCGGCGAAAAAAAGAAAAAAATCCACCTTGACCCTGTCTTGCCAGACAATGAAGGAGCCAGAACGATTGGAAAAGGATCGGAAACAGCTCGCATGTTTCGATTAGACGACTTTCCTCTCAATAATGTCTCCTTCATCAAAATAGATGCCGAAAACTACGAAAGCTATATTTTGGATGGAGCCAAAAAAACCATCTCTCGCAATAAACCAGTTATTCTCATAGAAATCATGGGTCATAAACTCAAAGCCGCCCAAGAACGGGTCGACGCCGATCAAAAGAGAAAAGAGACGATCAAAAAACTCAAGAAACTAGGCTATAAAGTAGAGTTCATTGGGTATGACGACTATCTAGCCACTCCCCAATGATTTAACGGGGGAACGGAAACCGCTTGAGGTCTTCGGCCACAAATGCGTTGGGAAAAACCGTTCTCGCCTCAACTCCTAATACTTCTGGGTCGCGATAGCGCGCTGAGAAGTGGGTGAGGATGAGCGTTTGCGCATTGGCTTGCTTCGCTAACTCTGCGGCTTGGATGGCGGTCATGTGTCGATATTCGTCGGCAAGAGCACGTTCTTCGTCGAGGTAGGTTGCTTCGCACAGAAAGAGCTTCGCATTTTTCGCCGTAACTAAAGCCCCTTTGCAGGGACGAGTATCTACGACATAGGCAAAGACATCGCCCGTACGGACATGGCTCACATCTTCGAGCTTCACTTTTCGCCCGTTATGCTCGATGTGCCCGTGCTTTTCGAGATCACGGACGATCGGCCCATCAATACCGAATGCTTTGAGCTTTTCTTTGTCAAACTTGATTCCATCAGGCTCTTTGATCCGCCAGCCAAGGTTCTCGACACCGTGATCGAGAAAATAAGCTTCGATTCGGAATTTGCCATCATCTTCGACGAGGCCTTCTGCCTTCACTGGGTGTTCGACCACATGGATATTCTCTCGATAGACGCAGCAATAACGGAGTCGATCGAAAAATTTCTTGCCGCTTGCTGGATAGTAACAGTGGATCGGGTGCTGTACTTTGTCGAGGTTAAGACGCAAGAGCATCGAGCCGAGCCCGAGGCAGTGATCGCCGTGAAAATGGCTGATAAAAATCCGGGTCGTTACGGGAGGAGGAATGTCAGCAAAGATGAATTGCCGCTGCGTCCCTTCTCCTGGATCGAAGAGAAGCCCTTCGTCATTCCATCGAAGCAAATAAGCGCCATGGTTTCGAAATCGGGTTTGTTGTTGACTCGAACACCCGAGAATAGTGAGGTCTCTTACGCTCATGGCTTTTTCCCCGCTTCAAAAAAGGATAGGCGTCCCAGTAACGCGCCGACGAGAGCACCGACGACGTGGGCTGTGTTGGCAATGCTGGGAGAAAAATCGATCGAAGTAAAGACTAACAAGAGGAATGAACCAAATTGGAGGCCAAAGAGTGCAAGGATGAAGAAGAAAAGAAAGGAGAGAACTGTTTTTTGCACTGGATATCCTTCCCAAGGAGCAATGCGCTCGCGCATCCAGATAAACCCTGCCAGCCCCATGATGACCCCCGAATAGCCGAGAAAAAAAGGACCGCTCATAAGATATTGGGCCGTATTCGAAGCAATCCCAGCCACTAACGTGAGACCTAACGTGCGAAGCGACCCAATCTTCTGCTCAATAGGCCGCCCCAATGCCCAGAGCCAAATCATATTGAATAAGATGTGGAGGAAGTCGCGGTGGAGAATGCAGGGTGTAAAAAGACGCCATACCTCCCCTTCTTTGATTTTGGTGAATACGGGTCCTTCAGCAGTCGATGGATCTTTCCCTTGGACTTTCAACAAAAACAAATCATAGAAGCCACGCCAGAAGGGCATCTTTTCAACTGCCTCGATTTGCGCTTTCAACTCAGCCGCATTTTGTTGCAGAGGTTTTTGCTCGATGATTTTTTCGAGCTCTTCAAACGGAGCTGGCACATCGTAAAAAAGCCAATCATCGACCGGCGTCATCAAGATCGACTCTGGAGGAATTCCCTCTTGGAAAAAGGTGTTTACTTGCAGAAAATTCCAAAAGAAAACAAGCGCGCAAAGAGAGAGAAAAAAGGCGGTGATTGGAGCTTTCCGAGGAACTTGTTCGCTCATCAGCGGCGCCTCAGGAGGTTTTACTTCTGCAGTGAGTTGCTCGATGGTAGGAACATCGAACTCTCGATGGCCTGGCTCTCGTTGAAAACGGTCAAAGATATTGCGGGCCATCTCCATTTGATCTTCGTCGTGAATCCAAATGGGGTAAGACATATGTCCCGTCGATGCATCAAAGGTCATCTCGCACGAATTCAAAACGCCATTGCGTTTCAAGTAGGTAGAGAGGCGGCGAGCTGAAGACTCATTTGAAAGGGTGCCGATCAAACGCATTGTTTCACCTTCTCAATGACCGTTGACGTAGCAAGGCCTGGGATCCGATTGACGAGGTGGAGTCTCCCACCGCATTGCCGCACAGTCTCCGCTTCAATACAGCTCTCTCCATATTCAATCCCATTGACATGGACGTCGGGCCGAATGCGAGCGAGAAGAGCGCACGGATCGGTCTCTTCAAACCAAGTCACATAATCGACAAACTCGAGCGCCGCCATCATCTCGAGCCTGTATTTGAGAGGAATGATGGGGCGGAGGGGATTTTTGTACTGCTGGATCGACCGATCGGAATTGAGAGCAACCCAGAGGCAATCCGCTTGGAGCGATGCCTGATGAATGATATAGAGGTGACCCGCATGCAGAAGATCGAAGGATCCATTGAGTGTCGCAATTGTCAAATTCTCGTTACGAAGCTCACAGATCTTCTTTTCAAGATGCGCGGGCTCGACGAGTTTTTTTTGAAGCCAAGGGGGCATCGATTCCATGTTTCTTCTCGTGGGGAAATGCAATTTTAAAGACTTCGTCGTAATACTCAACAAAATGGACTTCAATTCCTTTCTTCAAGTATTCAGGCAGCTCATCGTAATCGCGCAAATTGTCTTTGGGAAAGATGAGGACATTGACTTTCGATCGGCGTGCAGCAATCAACTTTTCTTTGAGGCCGCCAATCGGAAGAACGCGTCCGGTCAACGTCAATTCTCCTGTCATCCCGAGATTTTCTCGGACCGGTTTTTTCAGCAATAGAGAGAGCAATGAAGTCACCATCGTAATGCCTGCGGAGGGTCCATCTTTTGGCGTCGCCCCCTCAGGAATGTGGATGTGGACCTGGGACTTCTCAAAGAAAGGGGTCCCTGGCGCATACTTTTCTGCGCGACTCTGTAAATAAGTCCAAGCGATCTGGGCTGATTCTTTCATCACATCGCCGGCTTGTCCCGTCAATTTCATTTCGAGTTTTTCCGAAGGATAGGCCACGGTCTCGATGTAGAGAGTTGCTCCCCCCATCGATGTCCATGCCAGTCCTGTAGCTACGCCAACTGGATTGACTTTGTAGTAACGGTCAGAGGTAAAGATCGGCTTGCCAAGGTAACTAGCCAGATTCTTGTCAGTAATGACCACTCCGTTTTTCTTCTCTGTTCCGCGCGCAATTTTCACAGCGACTTTGCGCATGATTTTCTTGATGTTGTTTTCCAGCGTGCGGACACCTGCTTCTCGAGCATAGCCATTGATGATGCTAGCGATCCCTCCTTTGGTGAAGGTGATATCGCTCGCCTTGAGTCCCATGCCCTTTCGGTTGCGGGGAATGAGGTACTTGCTCGCAATTTGAATTTTCTCTGTTTGGATATACCCCGACAATCTCAACATTTCCATCCTATCTTTAAGCGGCTCAGGAATGGTATCGAGCACGTTTGCCGTCACGATGAAGAGGACGTTTGATAAATCGCAGGGCACATCGAGATAGTGATCTAAGAAATCTCTGTTTTGCTCTGGATCAAGCACTTCAAGAAGGGCGGATGCAGGATCTCCCTGATAGCTAGCCCCCATTTTATCGACTTCATCCAGCATGATGACAGGATTCATTGTCTGGGCAAATTTCAATGCCTGGATCAATTTCCCCGGCATGGCGCCGATGTAGGTCCGCCTGTGTCCTTTGATTTCTGCTTCATCGCGCATGCCGCCAACGGAGAAGCGATAAAATTTTCGATTCAACGCGCGAGCCACACTCTTACCAATGCTCGTCTTGCCGACGCCAGGAGGGCCGACGAGGCAAATAATGCTTCCTTTCACGCCGCCCGTGAGCTTGCCCACTCCGATAAATTCCAAAATCCGCTCTTTGATGTCTTTGAGACCGTAGTGATCTTGCTCGAGAATTTTCTCCGCCTTTTTCAAATCGTGCGTCTCTTTGGAGTACATGCCCCAGGGTACGATCGTCAGCCAATCGAGGTAGTTGCGACAGACGCCGTATTCAGCCGATTGCATTTCAAGAGCGCTCAGCTTGTCCAACTCTTCCCGAATGACTTTCATCACAGGTTCAGAGACTGTCCGCTTCTCGAGCCGCTCTTCAAATTTCTCAGCATCGACCGTCTTGTCGTCCTTTTCCATTCCGAGTTCTTTTTTGATCGCCTTGAGTTGCTCGCGGAGAAAAAATTCGCGCTGCGTCTTTGAAATGGTCGCTTCGATCCGTTGGTTGATCGTGCTCTGCAGTTTGCTTAAATCGAGCTCTTTCTTCATCAACATGAGCGCCCGATCAATCCTTTTTTCGACGTCGAACGTCTCAAGAACCTCTTGGAGCTCCTCACGCGAAGCTGTGGTCAAAGCGACCGCAAAGTCGGCCAATCTGCCCGGCTCTGTAAAATCGGAGTGGCCAAGGAAGATCTGCAATTCTTCTTTGAACAGCGGATTGAGTTTCAGCAATTCTTTGATCGTCGTGATGATGCTGATCGAATAGGCCTTCAGCTCCCTCGACAAGTGATCGAGCGTCGGGTCTTCATGGTATTTCACGTGCGCTTGTAGGTGCTTCGATTTGACGGGCTTTTCCATGATGACCCGTTTTTCCATATTCAAGACGACTTGTGCGCCGCCTTGTTCCATTGGAATGATGCGCAAAATGCGGGCAACGACGCCTACCTTATGGAGGTCGTTGATAGACAATTTGTAAATGTTCGTGTCTTCTTGCTGCGTCAAAAAAAGACCGAGGCACTTGTGATCGGTCTTTGCGACGATCTTCAAGACCTCGTAATAAATACCGGGTTCAATAACGATGGGCGCTGCCATCCCGGGAAAGAATGGCCGCCGATTCAAGGGAAGCACATACAGTTGATGTGGATATGGCAAAGAGGGCAATAAAGAACGATCGTCCTTCTTCGCCGCTTCTTCTACCGCCCCTTCCTCAGGGGAAAATTCTGGATTCTCAATCTCTTCGTCGCCCAAGGTAACCTCTTTTCCTTTTTAGTACCTGAATCCGTCTGCAAATAGCAAGTTAGATTAACATCCTCTCAAAAAAGGTGCAATCCAGTATGCTTGTAGCCGATGAAAATACTCGTAATCGAGACCAGTAACGATCATGCCCTTTTAGCAGCCATCGAGGAAAACCAGCTCGTCACTTGCACCCGCCTGCCCGGCGGCCCGGCCCTTTCCAACTCAATCGCACTGGAAATGAAAAAAATTCTAGCCATCTGCCCATTTCCTTACCACCGAATTGTCGTAGGCATCGGTCCCGGCTCCTATACCGGTCTCCGAGTCGGCATGGCCCTCGCCCAAGCGCTTGCCCTCGGTTGGGCCGTCCCCATCTATTCAGTCTCCAGCCTCACTGCGTTCGCCCCTGACGCGCCTGACTTTGCTGTCCTCGTCGATGCCCGCTCGGGTGGCGTCTATATCCAGAAAAATTTTGAGCCCCCCCGTCTCGTCCCCCTTCCCGACGCAACCCCCTTCTTACAAGACGTCCCCCTCCTTGTTTCCCCTCATCCCGCTCGCCTCCAGCAGCGCCTCCCAACCCTCCAAAACGCCTCCTGGCTCGAGACCCAACCCAACCCCCTCCTCATGGCCCACCATGCTGCTCCCTTCCATGGCCAGCTTCTCTATCTTTCCTGATTATTTTAAAAATTAGACTCACACCACGGCCCATGGACTCGAAGGTTTATCTTCTACTCCTCCCTTGATCTAAAGCTAACGTTTGTCGTACAATAAAGCAGTTTTTGAATACAACCCAATAGGTGAAACCAAATGCCAAGCGTAAAAGTTCGAGTCGGTGAGCCCATCGACAAAGCTCTCCGAGCTCTCAAGAAAAAACTAGACAAAGAGGGTATTATGAAGGCTGCCAAAGCGCACCGTTTCTACGACAAGCCCTCGGTCAAATCGCGCGCTAAATCTAAAGCGGCCAACAAACGCACAAAAACAGCCCTTCGCCGCGGCTACTAATTCCAATGAAAGATTACTACGCCACGCTCGGAATCTCTAAAGGCGCTACCCCGGAAGAAATCAAAAAAGCTTACCGGAAAAAGGCGCTTGAGTGCCATCCCGACCGCAATCCTGGCGATCCCAAAGCCGAAGCTCAATTCAAACAAGTTTCAGAAGCCTACGAAGTCCTCAGCGACGAAAGTCGCCGCCGCGTCTATGATCAATACGGCGAAGAAGGGCTCCGAGGCACTGGTATGGGCGGTGGCGGATTCCCCGGCGGTGGAGGCTTTTCCTCGATGGAAGAAGCCCTCCGCACCTTCATGGGTGCCTTCGGGGGAGCTGGGCGAGGCGATGGCAGCGAGTCGATCTTTGAATCATTCTTCGGCGGCGGATTCGGCGGCGGCGAAGAAGACGCAGGACCTCGCAAAGGGACGAGCAAAAAAACAACTATTAAAATCACCTTTGCAGAAGCTGCTCGAGGCACTGAAAAAGAGATCTCCATCCACAATTTCACTACCTGCAATGGATGCAACGGTAGCGGCGCGAAATCAAAACTCGGCGTTAAAACCTGCTTTGCCTGCCAAGGAAAAGGGCAAATTCTCCAAAGTCGTGGCTTTTTCAGCATGGCAAGTCTCTGCAGCCGCTGCAATGGCTCTGGTCAAGTAATCATCGACCCTTGCAAAGAGTGCTCGGGAACAGGTCGTGTCAAAGAAAAGCAGCAACTCAAGATCCGCATCCCCGCGGGCGTCGATACCGGCATGCGCCTCAAGATGAGCGGCCATGGAGACGCAGGAGAAGCGGGCGGACCTCCCGGTGATCTCTTCGTCTATATCGACGTAGAATCTCACGAATCGTTCCAACGTGAAGGCGACGACGTTCTTCTCGATCTCCCGGTCACCTTTTCAGAAGCGGCCCTCGGCTGTAAAAAAGAAGTGCCCACCCCGCTTGGACAAACATGCCGCATCTCTATCCCGGAAGGGATCCAAACGGGCAAAACGCTTCGCGTCACGGGAAAAGGGTTTCCCAACGTCCACGGCCAAGGTCAAGGCGACCTTCTTATCCGTGTCACAATCGAAACTCCGATCAAACTCTCTGAAAAACAAAAAACGCTCTTCCGTTCCCTCGAAGAGCTCGAATCACCTGCCAACTACCCCACCAAAAAAACCTTCTTCGACAAGCTCAAAGCCCTCTTTTTATAAAGCTTCTTCAGTTTGTTGAACATTACAGGATGCACAGGATCGGCTAACGCCGGCAAGATTTGTAGGATAGAATTTCCTACCTATCCTGTTCTTTATGCAAATGCAATTCGAATGTCATATCGACGATTCGCTCGTTCTGTCTGACTACTCTTTGCGTGTCCTGGATACATTTTTTGTAAAAAGTAATCTCTCGTTCGATTTTTTTTGACCTTGTTTGTGATTCAAAAACATAACAAAGGAAACGGTCGATACAATCCATTGAAGCAATCTTTTGTTGAGTCTTTTCGCATTCAGTTATTCTCTCTCGATACCATGCTATACACAACGTGATTCAAAATTTGGGAATTTGGCCAAGCCGGCGGCCAAGATTTCCATCAGGCCGAAGGCCGGCGCGAGAGGGGCTCCCTATTTGTAATAGGGGGCCCTGAACGCGGATGGAAAGGTTGGAATGCCGGCGCAGCCA
>JAGWKU010000043.1 GCA_028873375.1 Verrucomicrobiota bacterium | reverse complement strand
CAGGAGCCTTGCACATCATTTAAATTGGACCCGCATCCGGTACAGCTGGCAGGCGTATGGGTAACAATAATATCGGGGTTGTTGACTTGTGCTAACCCTTTTCCAACATGTCCCTGTTGGCCACCTGGTTTCTTGCCAGACCGTCCTCTCAAACTTTTTGGCTTTCGTTTTAACCCGTCACTGCTTGGCGGCTTGCTGCTATTAGAGCTGTCTTTGGATAAGCGAGTTTCCAATTCATGAACTCGAGTCTCCAACTGCTGAATACGAGACTCAAGATAACGAATATAAACTCGAATCGATTCGGGCAAAGCATCGAATATTTCGCCCGTAAGAACTGGTATGAAAACTATTGTGTGTGAATTCATGCCCGATAGGATACCAACATGATTACGTAAAGAAAATAAAAATTTTACCAGGAGCTATTTTTTTCAGATGTCCCCGACGCAGGAGGGGGTATCTGAACTGTTACCAAAATTTTTAATTTACAGCGCTACCCAGAAAATGGGATTGCGCCCCAGAGAAAATGGAACGGGAAGCTGAGTCTCCTTGTTCCATTATGTAACACTTTTTCTAGATCTATAACCTCGTCTTGCTCCTGCGGGACGAGGTTCTTTTTTTTCTTTTGCTTTTCCTAAAAACGGTCTTCTTGGGTATAAGTAAGCGCTAGCATGCAGAAGCGTTCACCTTTGATTTATCCTTCGATTCTCTCTGGCGATTTCGGTCATTTGTCGGATGAGGCGACCCGTATTGAACAGGCGGGCGCAGATGCAATTCACATAGACATCATGGATGGGCATTTTGTCCCGAATCTGACGCTGGGGCCGAAGGCAGTTGCGGCGATCAATCGATCGACCAACCTGTTTCTCGACGTGCACATCATGATTTATAACCCCTACGATTTTGTCGAAGCGTTGGTCGCGTCGGGAGCTGATCGGATTACGTTTCATTTCGAAGCGACCGAAGATGTCGAAGAGACGATTGGCTTTATCCACAAGTGCGGCATTCAGGCAGGAGTGGCGTTTCGGCCAGAGACCTCGTTTGAGATGGTGCCGAAGTATTTGCACAAATGCGATTTGATTTTGCTCATGACAGTGAATCCGGGATTTGGCGGGCAGGCATTTATGCCCGAAGTATTGGAGAAGGTGAAATTGGCGAGAGAGTATTGTCAACGACACAAGCTCGAGACGAAGATCCAGGTCGATGGAGGAATCAATGCGGAGACGGGGAAAGAGTGTGTCAAGGCAGGAGCCGATGTGCTCGTAAGCGGCGACTTTTTGTTTAAAAAGGCGGGCGATTTGGCAAAAGGAATTGCGGTACTGAAAGGCGTATGATTCGAGCGGCGTTGAAGAAAGTAGTGGTGATTGGCGGAGGGACAGGCAACTTCGTCGTTTTAAAAGGCCTGAAGCACTTTCCTCTCGATTTGACGGCGATTGTCTCGATGGCCGACGATGGGGGAAGCACCGGAATTTTGCGCGATGAATTGGGCGTGTTGCCGCCAGGCGACGTGCGGCAATGCTTGATCGCTTTATCGAATTCGTCCCGGCTGATGCGCAGCTTGATGAACTATCGGTTTGAGAATGGGGGACTGGGCGGTCATAGCTTTGGCAACTTGCTCCTGTCGGCGCTCGAGAAGGTGACTGGGAGTTTTGAAAAGGCGGTTGAAGAGGCCAGCAAGATTTTGAACATCCAGGGAAAAGTGATCCCTGTAACGACCCACCAAGTGCGACTCAAAATGGTCCTCAATAATCGGAGGATATTGGAAGGGGAGCGGGAGATCTATTTATCCCAGGAGATCGACCAAGGCTATAAGACGATTTATCTAGAGCCGTTTCCAAAAGTAAATCCCCGAGTAATCGATGATATTTTGAACGCCGATTTGTTGGTGATTGGACCGGGGGGGTTGCATACCTCGCTCATTCCAAACTTACTAGTCGAGGGCGTGTGCGATGCGATCTGCCAAAGCGATGCGAGAAAGGTCTTCGTCGTCAACTTGATGAACCGGAAAGGGCAGACGACCGGTTTTCGTACGTCGAATTACGTGAAGGAATTGGTCCGCTATTTAGGCAAAGATATCTTTGATCACATCTTGTTTAACGTCCAAAAACCAACCAAGCAGTTGATCGAAGTGTACGCCAATGAAGGGGACTTGGTCGAAAACGATTTAGACGACAGCCGTCTAATCCCCGCAGAACTTCTCGGCAGTCTAGCGGAAGAAAACAAAAAAGATCTCCTCAAAAGAAACCTCATCCGCCACGATTCGAAAAAGCTAGCCCAGGAGTTGATGAAAATTGTTGATCATCTTTGACCTCGACGACACGCTCATCGACACAACGGGCTGTGTGACTCCGTACAAACTTCAAGCGGCCCTTGCAATCATGGGAGCCCCTGGCGGAGCCGCTTTGGAAGAGCTCAAGACGATCAATGAGACCTCTGCCCGCACGCAAGATGCCCTCAGGGAGTTTGCCCACAGGCACCACGTCCCAAAGGAGCTGCTCCATGCTGCCCTGGCAGAACTCACCGCCCCCTTACCCCCCGATTTCCAGGTAATATGTACGCCCAATGCCAAGGAAATATTAAATTACTATAAATCCCGCTATTCCGTGGCCCTCGTGACGGGGGGGCACCCCCCTTTCCAGCGGGAAAAGCTGAAAAAAGCTGGTATTGAAGAAGCAATTTTTAGTATGATAGCAGTCCCCGAAGACTCCGTGAAAAAACCTTTTTACAAGGCGATTGCGGCGGAGCTTTCGAAGGATCCCACAGACGTTTGGGTCTGTGGGGATCGGATCCCGATGGATCTGCTGCCTGCCCATGAACTCGGTTTTCACACCGTGCACATGCGTTGGGGCAGAGGCCAGAAAATGGGACGCGAACCGTGGGTCGAGCATTCGATCACGAATTTAAGTGAACTGAGGAAGATAGTTGCATGACAACAGCAAACCAGATTTCTCCAGGCATGACGCTCAACATCGATGGGAAAATTTTCCGTGTAGAGTCGAGCCTCAAAGTGACGGTGGCAAAAGGAAACCCCTTCGTCAAGACGAAGCTTCGAAACCTCCTCACCGATGAAACCATCGAGAGGAACTTCAAGCTCGACCAAACCGTCCAAGAAGTGTCTCTGGTAGAACGGGCCCTCGAGTTCCTCTACCCAGAAGGAAAAGAGTTCCTCTTCCTCGACATCGGCAATCTCGAGCAAGTGCTTGTGCCAGCCCACATCCTCGGCGATAAAGTTCACTTCCTCAAAGAGGGGACTTTAGTCAAGGCGATGTTCTACGGAGAGACGATTTTTGGGGTCGAATTGCCCCAGTTCCTCGAAATCATGGTCGTTAAGACAGAAGGAGAAGGGGGACCTGCCGGCTCGAATGCGACGAAGAACGCCGTTCTCGAGACCGGAGCCAAGATCTCCGTGCCGCTGTTCATTGAAAGTGGCGATGTGATCAAGGTCGATACCCAAGTAAACGAGTACATACAACGAGTCTAAACTTAAAATGGATCGCGAACAAATCAAGCAGCTCATCGCCGACTTAGAGGCGAGCAAACTCCAGAAGATCATCATCAAACGAGGAGATTTTGAGCTGCATCTAGAAAAACAAGCGCCTGCCCCTGTAGCTCCAGCTCCAGTGCGCACTGTGATCGCCGAAAATGCGACTGAATCGGCCTTCCAAGCCGAGCTGTCACAAAAAGGCGAGCGAGGAGGAGGCCGCAAGCCAGAAGCCGAAGGCAAGTATGTCACCTCGCCGATGGTAGGTACCTTTTATCCATCGCCAGCCCCCGATCAACCCCCCTTTGTGAAAGTCGGAGACATGGTCGAAGAGGGGACGATCGTCTGCATCATCGAAGCGATGAAAGTCATGAATGAAGTCAAAGCAGGTGTTGCCGGCAAAATCGCCGAAATTCTCATCGATAACGCTCAGCCTGTTGAGTTTGGTTCTAAACTCCTTCGGATTGTCTAATGCAAAAAGTCTTGATCGCCAACCGAGGCGAGATCGCTGTCCGCATCATCAGAGCCTGTCACGACCTAGGCCTTCAGACGGTGGCTGTCTATTCCGAAGCCGATAGCGAAGCGATGCATGTTCACCATGCCGACGAAGCGATCTGCATTGGCGAAGCCCCCTCCGCTAAATCATACCTTAAAATCCCCAGCATCATCGCAGCTTGCGAAATCACCCACGCAGACGCCGTCCATCCTGGCTACGGCTTCCTCAGTGAAAACGCCAACTTTGCCTCGATCTGCGAGAGCTGTGGCCTCCAATTCATCGGCCCCAACTCCAAAGCGATCGCCCTCCTCGGCGACAAGGCAGAAGCCAAAGCAACCGCTAAGCGAGTCAAATGCCCCGTCATCCCCGGCTCCGAAGGGATTGTCCAAGACGTTGAGCAAGGGCTAAAAGAAGCGCGCAAATTCGGCTATCCTATCTTTATCAAAGCAGTGGCTGGCGGCGGCGGTAAAGGCATTCGAATCGCCAACAACGACGACGATTTTGCCAAGAAATTCCTCGGCGCCCGCACAGAAGCTGAAGCAGCCTTCAACAATCCCGACGTCTATCTAGAAAAAATGATCGTCAACCCCCGCCACGTCGAAGTGCAAATCGCCGGCGATACTCACGGGAATTACGTCTATCTCGGCGAGCGCGATTGCACGATCCAACGGCGCCGCCAAAAGCTCATCGAAGAGACCCCCAGCCCGAAAGTCGATCCAGCCATGCGCAAGAAATTAGGCGAGTGTGCGATCGCCATTGTCCGCGCTGCGGGCTATCACTCGGTCGGCACCGTCGAATTCCTCCTCGATGAACAGAACAATTTCTATTTCATGGAAGTCAACACCAGGATCCAAGTCGAGCATACGATCACCGAAGAGCTCACCGGCATTGACCTCGTCCAACTCCAGCTCCGCATCGCCCGCGGTGAAAAGCTCCCCTTCAAACAAAAAGACATCACCTTTACTGGCCACATTTTCGAACTCCGCATCAACGCCGAAAATCCCTCTCAGAACTTCGCTCCCTCTCCAGGCGTCCTTGAACACTATATTCCTCCTGGCGGCCCCCACGTCCGCATCGACAGCGCCTGCTACGGCGGCTACCGAATTCCTCCCAATTACGATTCCATGATTGCCAAGCTCATCATCAAAGGAAAAAACCGCGAAGAGGCGATTGCCCATGCAAAACGAGCCCTCCGCGAGTTCCACATCTCGGGCGTACACACCACCATTCCGTTCCACCAGTACATGCTCGACGACACACGGTTTTTGACACACGACTACACAATCGGTTATATTGATCAGCTCATCGAAAGTGGCTGTACCTTTACCCGATAATGGAATTAAAACCCCTTCTTACCGCTGAGCAAATCCACCGCCGCATCCGCGAAGTGGGAAAAGAGCTCACTCATGCCTACCAAAACAAAGATCTCTGCATTGTCCTCGTCCTCAAAGGAGCCATCTGCTTCGTCGCTGACCTTATCCGCGCCCTCGATCTTCCGTTTCACCTCGAAGTGATCCAATGCAAGAGTTACGGCCACCGCGGCACTGAACGTGGCGACCTCGAAATCATCGGCCTCGATCGACTCCATATCCACAACCGCGATGTCCTCCTCGTCGACGACGTCTTCGATTCCGGCGCTACCATGCACGCTCTCTATCAGGCGATTGCGCCTCAGCGCCCCCGATCACTCAAAAGTTGCGTGCTCCTCAAGAAAAAGATCGAGCACACCACAGACATCCGACCTGACTACGTTCTCTTTGAGATCGACAACCTTTTTGTCGTCGGCTATGGCCTCGACTACAAAGAGCACCACCGCGGCTTACCCGGCGTCTTCGTATTAACTCCATGAAACCACAGAGAAAATCTTTTTTGCCGCGTCTCGCGGCCTCAGTGTTCTCAGTGCTCTCAGTGGTGCTATCTTTTTTATGAGAGTTTAACCACAGAGTTTGCTCAATATAGAAGAGGCCGCGAAGCGCGGCCAAATTGCACCACTGAGAGCACTGAGAACACTGAGGCGGCGAAACGCCGCAAAAGAGGAAGTATGAAAGGCATTGTATTAGCAGGCGGCAGCGGAACGAGGCTTTATCCCGCGACGTTGGCGGTCTGTAAGCAGCTCCTCCCGATTTACGATAAGCCGATGATCTACTATCCGCTGTCGACATTGATGATGGCCGGCATTCGAGACATCTTGATCATTTCCACTCCAGAAGATACTCCGCGGTTCGAGAAACTCTTTGGCGATGGAAGTGAGCTTGGCCTTCGGATGCAGTATGCAGTACAACCTCACCCTGGCGGTCTTGCCCAAGCCTTTTTGGTCGGCGAAAAATTCATCGACGGCCAGCCCGTAGCTCTTGTTCTTGGCGACAACATCTTTTACGGACACGACCTCCCAGAAATGCTCCAAGAAGGCACTTCATTGACCAATGGTGGCCTTGTCTTCGGTTACCAAGTCAAAGATCCTCACCGCTACGGCGTCCTTGATTTTGATGCAGGCCGCCGCGTTCTGGGCATTGAAGAGAAACCTACCCAGCCGAAATCTCCCTACGCCGTGCCCGGTCTCTACTTCTACGGGCCTGAAGTAGTCTCGATTGCTAAGTCGCTCAAACCCTCGCCTCGCGGCGAGCTCGAAATCACCGACGTCAATCGGGCCTATCTCGAGAAAGGACAGCTCCTCGTCCGCCTCCTCAGCCGAGGTCACGCCTGGCTCGACACCGGCACCTTCGATGCCTTTCAAAAGGCCTCTTCCTTTGTCCAAGCCATTCAAGAGCGGCAAGGGATTAAAATCGCCTGTATCGAAGAGATCGCCTATCGTCAACACTGGATCGACCGCGACCAGCTCCTCCGTCTGGCCGATCGCTACGCCAAAAACGAATACGGCGATTATTTACGCCAGCTTTGTTCTTGAAGAATATTCCTCACCAGATGTATCTTCCTCCGCTTCCAACAAACCAGGAGGTTGGATATATGGCTATTCAATTAACAGATTTCCGAAGCCGCGTGGTTGCGATTGCAGAAAAAGTGGAAACTGATTTTAACAGGGGAGTTCGCCTGTTGAAAGATTGGAGGAAAAATCAAAGAGACGCGATCACCATTGGAGTCGGGGAGTTGGTTGCTAACAAAATTTCTGAATTTACGTCGAGACATGAGATATTTCAAACTTGGCTTCGACAAACAGCAGTCCTTGAATCTCCCACGAAAGAAGAAGAGAGGCAACTGTTTACAATATTAAAATTAATCCCTCCTTCTCGAGATCGCACGCTGAAGGACGATGGTCTAAGTCACATCGTAGAATTTGTGGATGAATTAATTCCCTCTTTGACCGAGGCTGACAAAACGCGGTTAACATGCTGTATCAAAACCCTTTCCATGAGAGAGATGAAGGTAGGGCTTCAGAATCCAGAGCAACCTGGCCTATAGATAATAGTTATTAACCCGCTAGGGGTTAGAAATTCTCGAGAGACTTCGTCTGACGGTAGTGTTTCTCAATGCCGTCAGCGATCTCGTCTGGGTCGTCGCAGACCCGGATGAGGTCGAAGTCCTTTTGCTTGATGTTGCCCAGAGCAAGAGGGGTGTTTTGGAGCCAGTCGAGCAGCCCTTTCCAATATTCTGAGCCGACGAGGTAGACCGGGAAGGGTTTGATCTTCTGAGTTTGGATGAGGGTAAGGGCTTCGAAGAATTCGTCGAGGGTCCCAAAACCACCGGGGAGAACAACGAAGGCCTGCGCGTAGCGGACGAACATCACTTTCCGGACAAAGAAGTAACGAAAATTGAGTTCCCACTTGTCATCGATGTAGGGGTTGGGTTGGGATTCGTTTGGGAGATCGATGCAGAGGCCGCACGACTTGCCGCCGGCTTCTTGCGCTCCTTTGTTAGCGCATTCCATGATTCCAGGGCCACCACCAGTGATGATGCCAAAGCCTTTCTTGACGAGCTTTTCGGAGATTTTCTCAGCGAGGCGGTAGTATTCGGGTGCTTTGGTGGCGACGTTGGTCGAGCCGAAGACAGCAACGGAAGGGCCGAGGAAGGCCATCGTCTCAAAGCCGTCGACAAACTCAGCCATGATCCTGAAGATGCGCCACGAGTCGAGCGAGTGAACCTGTTTGTGAGGTTTCATGTGCTCTTCTGCGTAGGGGCCCTCAAGATCCATCAAATCCATCCTTTGGTAAAGCTTCGGCGCGCTTTGCGTTTGAGAGCAACCCGGGCGGTCCGCCCATAGGCCACTTCATGCAAATTCTCAATCGCGATAAAAGCAGCGGGGTCTTCCCGCAAAACAATCTCTTTGAGCTCTGCGAGATCGAGACGCTCGACGATGATGAACAAAATGTCCCGATCTTCGCCCGAGTAGCCCCCTTTCCCTTTGATGAAGGTGAGGCCAAGGCCGAGTTCATGAGTGATGATCTTGCTCAATTTTTCTGGCTTCGAGCACATGATGAGGACCGATTTCAACTCCTCAAGGCCTGCGATCACGATGTCCATCGCCTTGAAGGCGACGATGTAGGTCATGAGCGATTGCAGAGCGATGTGCCAGTCTTTGAAGATCCAGCCGTAGGCGCCAAAGACGAAGATATTGATGAAGAGAATGACTTGTCCGACAGTGAATCCTCTCCGTCGATTGATCAAAATGGCCAATACTTCCGTCCCATCCGTACATCCGCCATTCCGAATGATCATGCCTGCTCCTGCGCCGAGCATCGCGCCGCCAATCACAATGGCCTCCAGCGTATCGGCCGCAAAGGAGGGCAAGTGTTCAAATACTTTCAAGAAGAAGGCGAAAAACACGATGGCAGCAAACATATGGAGCACGAACGAGCGACGAATGTAGCGCCATGCAAGGATGATGAAGGGGATGTTGAGAACTACGAGGTATAGCGACAGATACTGATAGCTGTATAACCTTGCGAAAATCAGTGAAACGCCGACGACGCCGCCGTCGATCAATTCATTGGGAATGAGGAAAATTTGGATCGCCATAGCGGCAAAACAAGCGCCGACGGCCATGCCGCAATAGCTTAAGACTTGAGTGAGGATGCGATGACCTAGGGGCAGAGATTGAGGCATAATTGCAACATACCAGAGAGAAGGCTTATCAGGCCAGTTGCAACAGTCTTCGAGGGAAAGGCTGTCTAGCGTTTTTAAAAAAACGCGGGAGACGGGGCTTCCCTCGCGGCCTTTCGACCTCCGGGAAGGCGGTCTCGCTAGCGAGACTCTCGCCTCGCCAACGCACGCAAAACCATTTGCGTGCCTTCGCATTTAAAAGGCACGCGGGAGACGGGGCTCGAACCCGCAACTTCCGCCGTGACAGGGCGGCGCTCTAACCAATTGAACTACTCCCGCGTAGTTATATCATTCCTTGGGCGCAACAGGACTCGAACCTATGACCACCTGTGTGTAAGACAGGCGCTCTACCAACTGAGCTATACGCCCTTAAGGGTCCTTTTTGTCTTCGTATTCCAAATACTG
Source organism: Verrucomicrobiota bacterium (assembly GCA_028873375.1). GTDB lineage: Bacteria > Chlamydiota > Chlamydiia > Chlamydiales > SM23-39 > CAITMJ01. The sequence goes on along the minus strand of JAGWKU010000043.1, from coordinate 3,955 downwards.
TGGACTACTCAAAAAGAGCTTCCATCTTACTGCGAGAAAAGATTTTTCTCAAGAGATACCTAAAAAAAGAAAAATAACAGGATGAGCAGGGTCGCAAGAGGCAAGATATGCAGGATAGAAAATTTTATCCTGTCCATCCTGCCGGCGCTTCGCCGATCGTGCATATCCTGCCCTTGCTTTATTCTGAAAATCGGCTATAAAAGAAGCCATGCGGCTCATTTCCCTCGAAAAAATCCCCGGTCTTGTCATTGACCTCGTCTATGCCACGCCCCACAATTTCACCGGAAAAACGGTCTATCCAGCCAGTGCCAAGGCCTATTTGCAAAAAGGGTCTGCCAAGCGGCTCCAAAGGGTCCAGGCAGCCCTCCAAAAGAGAGGGATTGGATTAAAAATTTTGGATGCTTATCGCCCCTTGTCGGCTCAAAAAAAATTTTGGGAACTGGTGCCCGACCCTCGGTTTGTCGCCGACCCAGCGCAGGGCTCTCGCCACAATCGGGGCGCCGCGGTCGATCTAACGTTGGTCGATCGGGAGGGGCGGGAACTCCCCATGCCATCGGCCTTTGACGAGTTTACTGAACGGGCTCATCGGCAATTTGCCGGCGGCTCGCCCGAAGAGCTGGCCAATCGGACCCAGTTGGAAGAGGCCATGGCCAGGGAGGGATTTTTGCTTTACCCGGACGAGTGGTGGCATTTTGACGATCCAGAATGGGAGCGTTACCCAGTGCTCGACCTTTCATTTGAGGAGCTACAATGAAGCGGTGGATGGTCTTTTCTCTTCTTTTTTTGACGGCCTGCGGCCCCTCTTCGTGGGGTGATATACGGGCGGAAGGGGAGGCGGAGACAAGAAAATTAGCCTACCTGTTGCACGACATCAATACCAAGGACCAGCTTCAAAAGGAGCTCCCTCGACTCAAGAAGAGATTTAATCGAATGGCTGATCTAACGCTGCAAGTGCGTCAATTGAAGGAGACCTCGCCGTTGCCCGAGAATCCCGAGCCGTCTCAGGCGAGCGATCAGCTCTTTGCAGAACTAGCCCGCCTCTATGAGATGCCCGGTTGCCGTGAACTCATCGAGAGTGCACAGATCGAGGCCCTTCAGAAGTTGGAAATTCATTGAAGTGTTGCTCGACGAGCGATTTGTTCTTCGAGATCACTTGATGGTCGGTCAATTCACCCACGTGGAGAGGAACCGCAGCGATATAGCCTTTCTCTAGCCAATAGACATCGCTTTCAGCATTTTCTTGCTCGTGGGGCGTCCATTTTCCGCCGAGCCAATAGTAAGGCATTCCCTCAGGGTGAGTTCTTCGGTCTGGCGATTCAGCCCATTGTCCCATCCCTTGTCTTGCGAGTTTTAAGCCGCGGATTGTCTCTTTCGAGTTGTGGGGGAAATTGACGTTGAGGAGCGAGCCAGGGGGGAGGGGATGCTCGAGGAAATGGCGAATGAGAGGATAAATGTATGGTTTTGTCATTTCAAGAGGAGGAGCATCGAGGTCGCAAAAAGAAAAGGCAATTCCTGGGATGTGCTTCAGAGCCCCTTCAATGCAACCGCCGATCGTTCCGCTATAGAGGACGGTGCGGCCGGCATTAGAGCCCCGGTTCACCCCTGAAATAATCATGTGGGGTCGTTTTTTGAGCACTACGCTGATCGCCATCTTCACGCAATCAGCAGGTGTTCCATTGACGGTATAGGCGGGAGTATTCCCTTCCCAAGGCACTTCGTGGATTACCAGCGGCTTATTCCACGTGATCGACAAACCCGCACCAGACCGTTCAGTTTGGGGAGCGACGATGATCACGTCGGCAAATTCATGAACCGCCTGCCACAGGTGTTTAATCCCTGGTGCGTGGATTCCGTCATCATTTGTGATTAAGAGGTAAGGGCGCGTCGAAGGCATTCTCATTTTCCTTTTGGTTTATTATTCCTGACTAACGGGATTCATTCAAGCGTCACGGCTGTCTTGTGCCGAGTCAAGTGAGACACGAGGGGAATGGCGATCAAACTGAAGACAAACCCAGCGACAAGAGAGGGGATTTCTAAATGGTAGCGAGCATCGAAATAAGGCCACACCGCCGCAACCAGCCCCCCGACTAAAATCCCTGCAAAAGCTCCATACTTGTTCAAATTCTTTTTATAGAGCGAAAGGAGGACGAGTGGCCCAAATGACGATCCTAGACCCGCCCATGCGTAATTGACGAGGTGGTAAATTGAAGAGATTTTGAAAAACGCAATGATGAAGCCCACCACCGCTATGATGACCACGCTGATTCGCGAGATGCGCAGCAGTTCTGCCGGCGTCGCCTGTTTGTGGAAGATCTTTTTGTAGAAATCTTCGGAGAGATTCGATGCGACGACCAAGATCTGCGCCGCCATCACATTTGTCGTCGCCGCTAAAATCGCGCACAGAACAAGACCTGCAAAGAAAGAGGGGAGAGTTGTTTTCACAATATTGAGAATGACCTGCTCAGGCTCCGCTAACCCTTGCGGGAAAATATAAATACCCAAGAGCCCCACCAGCGTCGCTGCCGAGAGCGCGATGATCTGCCAGCTAATCCCTAAATACTTGGCGCGGCTCATCTCCGATACCTGCCGAATACCCATGAATTTCGTCAGGATGTGCGGTTGCCCAAAATAACCCAGTCCCCAGCCAGCTGCCCCAGCGAAGACACTCCACAGGCTCTTAAACGAAAAATCGGGCAAGAGCGACGTCGACAAATTCTTCGCAGCCACTGCCTTCATCACCGGCGCCATTCCGTCAAAATGGACGAGCAGATAGGCCGGAATAAAGACGATCACACCGAGCAAGAAAAATCCCTGGAATAAATCGATGTAGGCCACTGTCCGATACCCCCCCGCAAAGACGTAGATGACCACAATGCCCAATCCAATCGTAATTCCAATCACATAATTCAATCCAAACAGCGACTCGACCAAGACGCCCAGAGCCACCAACCCCGAAGAAATGTAAATCGTAAAAAACAGAACCGACATCGTCGCTGACACAATCCGAATCGCTCCCGATCGGTCGTTAAACCTGCTCTCGAAATACGAATTGAGCGTCAAGCTATTGGTCTGCTCGGTGATGGTCCGGATTTTCGGAGCGACGAACTGCCAGTTGAGAAACATCCCCACCGTCAGTCCAATGGCCGCCCACGCTGCCGCCGGTCCTAGCAGAAACACCATCGCTGGATAGGCCAAGAAAAGCCAGCTGCTCATGTCAGACGCATGGGCCGATAAGGCCGTCAGCCAAAAGTTCAGCGAACGATTGCCGATGACGAAGTCAGTGTCTGACTTCTGCCTTTGAACAGAGAGAAAAGCGACGAACAAGAGCACAGCGAAATAACCGAAGAACGTCGCTAGCTCCAAAACCTTGATGCTTGTGGCCAGATACATAATCCTCTGGATAGCATCCTTACCTAATCAGCTCAAGGTTTTTTAGCCTTATCCGATCCATATAGCAACCCAGCTTTGGCTAAGTTACCCCGCGCGTGAGGAAAGTGCTCCTCGATATCGCGGATGATCTGCTCGACGACTTTCCTCTTTGAATTCTGCCCGACCGGGCACTGACACGTAATTCTCGCAAAGCCGTGCTGCTGAGCGAACGTCCTCAGCGATTCTTCTCCCACATAGATCAGCGGCCGTACGATCGTCACCCCGTAATCCTGCATGTGTACTTTTGGTAAATTGGCTGCGAATTCCGCCTTGTGCAGCAAATTCAACAGCAACGTCTGCGCGCTATCGTCTCGATGGTGACCAAATGCAACCGTCGTTGCCCCTACCTCTTTCGCTGCCTGGAAAATCAGTCTTCTTCTCTCTCTCGAGCAGCTATAACACTCCAACTCTTCCCTTTTCTGCGTCGATTCCCGCGTGATGAAATGGACCCCCAGCTCTCGGCAAATCGCCCGCAAAAAGTTCTCGCTCACCCCCGCCCCGCAGCTAAATTCCCCCCCGACGTGGA
>JAGWKU010000042.1 GCA_028873375.1 Verrucomicrobiota bacterium | reverse complement strand
TTTGGCTGCGCCGGCATTCCAACCTTTCCATCCGCGCTCAGGGCCCCCTATTACAAATAGGGAACCCCTCTCGCGCCGGCCTTCGGCCTGATGGAAATCTTGGCCGCCGGCTTTGCCAAATTCCCAAATTTTGAATCACGTTGTGTATAAAGCGCATGAAAGTGAGGCGGCGCATGATCGTTCCAAAACATTTGAATTAAAATGCCGTAAAACGTGCAAATTGTTGGCATATGCTCCTTCAATCAATTTAGGAACGATTAGCCTATCAATAAGCACAATTTTTCGTTAATTTAAATCTATCTGAGCCTATATCAGCGATAGACTTAAAGATCTAGAGAGTTGAAAAGTGGAGGCAAGCAAGAGGATCTCAAATCGGGGGAGGGAGACTTCATCTGACTGTTACTTCTGACTTTCGCGTTCTGACTTCCGCCTTTAAAATACGAGGGCGCTGACGCCCCAGGCAATCAGGAAATAGATCGTCATCGAGAGGAAGTCATTAAAGGCGGTGACGATGGGGCCGGCCGAGATGGCGGGGTCGACGCCGATGCGGTGGAAGAAGAGGGGAGAGAAGACGCCGAGAAGGGTGCCGGCGGTGCAGCCGCCGATGAGGCCGGCGGTGACGATGAGGGCGACGGCGCTGGGTGAGGTGGTAGCGATGGCGCCGCTCGTGAGATAGTCGAGGCCGTAAACGACGAAGCCGCAGCCGACGCCGAAGATGGCGCCTGTGAAAAGGCCACTGAGGAGCTCTTTGATGATCGTTTCACGGCGAGAGCCGAGCGAAAGGCCGCCCATTGCCATGAGGCGGATGAGAACGGTGCTGCACTGAAGGCCGATGTTGCCCGACATGCCGGTGATGAGGGGGACGAAAAAGAGGGCAAAGGTAAGGGTTCCGCCTTCTTGTTTTTGGAAGGAGGACATGACGCCAACGTTGAGGAGGCCGGCGAGGAGGGTGACGACCAGCCAGGGGGCGCGGGTGAGGAAGCGTTTGAGGATGGAGTCGTGAGAGGTGAATTTCTCGTTGGTACCGGCCATGCGGGCGATCGTTTCGTCAGCGAGATCTTCCATCGCTTCGACGACGTCTTCGTGGTCGATGACGCCGACGAGGTAGTTGTCGATATCGACGACGGGAAGGGAGGAGACTTTGTAGCGCTCGACGAGGTCGATGACCTCTTCGCGAGTGGAGTCGGGGTTCACTTTATGAAGGATGGGGCGCATCACCTGCCGAAGGGGCGTATTGGATGGGTTGATCATCATGTTGCGGGCTGGGACGTAGCCTTGGAGCTCGCCGGCGTGGTTGAGGATGAAGATGCCCTTGGTGAAATCGATGCGGGGGTTGTCGCGGATGTAATTGGCTGCCTCTCCGATCGTCATGTCCATTGTAAAGGCGAAGAACTCGGAGGTCATGAGGCGGCCAGCGCTTTTCCGGTCGTGCTTTTTGAGCTCTTTGATGCGGCTGGCTTTCTTGGAGTCGATGAGCTCTATCAGGCGGCGGAAACGCCGCTCGGGCATGTCTTCGAGGAGCCACACCGCTTCGTCGGTGGGGACTCGCTCAAAGATTTTTTTAAGCTCGAGGTCGTCCATCTGTCGGAAAAGGATGAGGCGGGTGTCGCTGTCGGTGTTGACGATGAACTTGACTTTGGCTTCGCGATTGGGGAGGTTTTCGTAGAGGACGGGACGGACGTTGGGAGGGAGGTGGGAGGCGGCGTAGGCAAGGTCGATCGGGGAGTGCTCGCAGGCGATTTTGGCGATGTCGTGGAGCCGCACCTTGGATGTCTGTTTGTGAAACGCCCTTTCTAGTTTTTCTTTTAAAAGGTCGTCGATCCGGCCGGTTTGGGATTCCGCCTGAGGAAAATTCTTCTCGTCTTCTTCATTTGGGTGGATATCCATAGCAGCTCTTGTGGGTGTCCGTGATTATAAGTCGTTTTTGAGCTTTTGAGCAAGAAAATACAGATAGAAAATAAAGAGTTAGATGTTATATGCTAAACTCCCATGTACGACCCCAAAAAAATCAGAAATATCGCCATCATTGCCCACATTGACCACGGCAAAACGACGCTGCTCGACAGCTTGCTCAAACAATCCAATATCTTCCGGGACAACGAAAAAATCCCCGAGCGAGTGATGGATAGCTACGACCAAGAACGGGAGCGGGGAATCACCATCTTCGCGAAGCACACTTGCGTCTACTACAAGGACTTCAAAATCAATATCATCGATACCCCTGGCCACGCCGACTTTTCAGGCGAGGTGGAGCGGGTACTCGGAATGGTTAACTCGGTGCTTCTCCTCATCGACGCCCAAGAGGGGCCGATGCCGCAGACCCGTTTCGTCCTTTCGCAAGCGCTCAAGATGGGGTTGCGTCCGATCCTAGTTCTCAACAAAATCGACCGCCCTCATGCAGCTCCCGATCGAGTCCTCGACCTGGCGTTTGACCTGTTCCTCGAGCTCGGCGCAAATGATGAACAGCTCGACTTTTCCTATATCTATGCGTCGGGTTTCAACGGCTTTGCCATTGAAAAGCTCACCGATGAGCCAAAAGATCTAAGCCCTCTCTTCGAATTGATCCTAACGGCAGCTCCTCCACCTCCGGGCAATCTTGAGCTTCCTTTCTTAATGCAAGCTGCGACGCTTGGCTACGATGACTACACCGGCCGCCAGGCGACTGGGCGTATTCTAGAGGGAAAAATCAGAAAAGGGGATCCTCTTGTCTGCGTCGACCGACATGGCAAGCAGACCACCCATCGGGTCACTAAATTAGAGGGACACCTCGGTTTAAAGAAGATCGAAATTGAAGATGCGGGTGCTGGCGATATCGTCTCCCTTTCGGGCATTCCAGAAGTGGATATTGGCGATAGCCTGTGCGCGCCTGAGAATGTAGTTCAATTGCCGCCGATTACTCTCGCTGAGCCGACCGTATCGATCGAGTTTGTCGTAAACACGAGTCCCTTTGTGGGTCGCGACGGCAAACACGTCACGATGAATAAGCTCCGTGAACGGCTCATGCGCGAAAAGCGAGCCAACATTTCGCTCAAAATCGAAGAAGTAGAAGGGCGTGATGACGCCATCCGCGTCTGTGGTCGCGGCGAACTTCACCTCGCTGTTCTCATCGAGACGATGCGGCGTGAAGGGTATGAAATGGCTATTTCCAAGCCAAAAGTGATCACAAAACAGGTGGATGGGGCCACCCACGAACCAGTCGAGCGGGTCCACATCGAAGTGCCTGAAGAGTTTTCTGGCACGGTCATCGATGACCTTTCCCGTCGTAAAGGCGAAATGCGCTCTCTCGCTACCTCTGAGCACGGGCTGACGACGATGAGTTTCATCGTCCCTACGAGGGGCCTCATGGGCTATCGAAACGATTTTCTTACCCGCACATCGGGCCTAGGCATCCTCACTTCGATTTTTGAATCCTTTGTTCCTTGGAAGGGCGACATCGCCGGAAGACTTCGTGGTGTCATGATTTCCAACAGCCCCGGTAAAGCCAACGGCTATGGCCTTTTCAATCTCCAAGAGCGTGGCGCTCTCTTCGTCAAGCCGGGCGATGAGGTCTATGAAGGGATGATTGTCGGCGAGCATGCTCGTGATAACGACATCGTCGTCAACGCGACAAAGGCAAAACAGCTCACGAACATCCGAGCTGCAGGTAGCGATGAGAACATCATTCTCACACCGCCGCGCAAGTTCACTCTTGAGCAAGCGATCGACTACATCGCAGACGATGAACTCGTCGAGGTGACGCCGAATTTCATTCGCTTACGCAAGACCTTCCTCAACGAAATCGATCGAAAGAGAAATTCAAGATAAAAAAAGGCCGAGAAATTCGGCCTTTTTTTCATTGATTAGAGCGGCGAGGTAGGACCGCGTACCAACGCGCCTGGATCTATCCAACTGAAAATTTGCGCAAGCGGGGAAGAAGAGGGGTTTCTCTGTTCCAGAGGAGCAGAGTTTGCACGCAGCATTGGTTCTACACTAGGTGCTTCTGGCACTGGAGCTGAATGGGCGCGCTGTAGATGTGCGTCCGCATCTCTTAAACCTTCATCTTCTTGCGCATTTTCTAAAAGGGCCTTCAATTCTTCTTCTGATAAGCTTCTCATTAGAGCTGAGCTTTCTTCCATCCTCGGAGAGGGGGTTGCAGATTTCCTCTCTTCTAAAGAAGCGAGAGGTATTTGTGGAGATGAGCTTGCTGGCATAGGAACAGGTTCTGCTAAAGACAGGCTCGCCAAAGTTCCCTCTATTTCTTCTACAACAGGTGCTGTGGGTCGGAGTTTCTCTTCGTGCAGTGTTCGGAATTTTTCGAGATTGTAGCCTCCTACACGTGTAAAAGGGACGGTCTTTTCGACCAACGAAGAGAATGCTTCGAAGTAAGGGGTGCCGAGGGCTTCCTTAAAGCACCTTTGGCCGAAATAAAGGTCTTGAAAGGCTCTTTTTCCAGCGCGGTCAGCTTTGACGCAGAGGGCTTCTAAGTACTTGGGATCTTTCTTCATGCAAACACCGGAAACAGCATAGAAAAGTTCTTTCACTGCCATTTGTGCTTCGTTGATGTGGGCATTGGTAATGCCAGCGGGTGTTGCTCTTGGATATCGGCTATACCGCATGGACTTTGGCTCTTCCTGTTTTTCGCTCCAATCTTGGAGAGATTGCAAGGCGCTGGATGAGAGCAAGGCGTCGAAAGATTGGAACTGGTCGTGAGAGAGAGCTTCTTTCATCGAGATGGTGAGTGCTTTTTGTACGAATTCAGTGCGGGGAGATTGAAAACGGTCCTGCAACATTTGTGTCATATTGCGCACGTCTCCTTTGGCTGCATAAGAGGCGAGTCGGCTGATGACTGCGGCATCTGATTTGGTGTTGATCAGCTTTAACAGGGAGAATCCTACGTTTCCTTCAGAATCTTCGATGAATTGGGTAAAGCGGAGAATTTTAGCTACCTTCTCTTCAAGAGGGCGGGAGGGAAAGTTTTCATCGACTTGTTGGACCAAACTTGCTTCTTTAATAAACTCTTCATATGTACAGCGTAGATTTGAATAATTATAAAATTTTATTAAATCTGCTTGTGATGACATATTTATCTCTCAGTTGGTTTTTGCAAATATTTTAATATAAAAATGAATAAAAGTAAATTATAAAATAATTTTTATTAATTGGAGAGTTCTTCAAAGAGCTTTGCGAGGGCGCTGTGGGGGAAGAGCTGTTGGTCGTAGGGGCGACTTTTGAGGATATCATTGAGGAAGTATTCTTGGAGGTCGGGAAGCGCTGCGGAATGCTCTTGGAGCCAGGACTGAAGCCCTTGCCACTCTTCATCCGAGTAGTCGCTTCGTTGGTATTGGCCGTCTTCGAATTTGAGCTGAGCGAGGAGTCGGAAGAACTTGGGCTGCGGGAGAAGGTCTTCTGTGATCACCGTGTCAGGGGTGATGGTTTCTTGAAGGAGAGTTGGGTCGATCTTAGCAGAATTCCATCCGGCAGCCTGATTCGCGTTTAGTTCTCGCATCTGCTTCACATACCAGAAGAGATCTTTCCCATTCAAATCATGAGGGTCGGCGAGGGAGGGATCTGGGGTCGTGATGAAACGGCGAAGGCGCGTGTCATAGACCAGACGACCCCATCTGTAACCATGATCGAGAAGGGTTTTTGCATCGAACTGGTCGAGAGCGACGAGGTGGATGGGGACTGTGGTAGTGGGGTGGATAGAGATATTGTCTGAGTCCCTTGCTTGGACAGAAAGTTGGAGGGGTTTATTCGCTTCGGGACGGGTCGCTAGAGCGATGTAATGGAGGCGGTTTTGCCTCGAGTCGTGGGGGGATCGAGTTGCGTCACGGAAGAATTTATTGGGTAGCCGGTCTCCTAGTAATCTCTTTAAGTGAGAAACTGTCAATACAAAATCATCAAATGTCGATGAAGTGGCTGACAACATTTGGTTACTTCGGTGATTGGGGAAGAAATTTTCTGTGAAGGCAATCTGGGGGTCGTAAGGAGGGAGGCGGTAAGTTGCAAAAGGAGAAATTTGGAAGGTGTGCTCAAAGTGGTTAATCCAGTCTGCAAAATGAGAGGGTTCTTCGTCTTGGTCCGCGAGGGTTTGGACTTGAATTTCACTTTGTTGCTGGACTTGGGTCTGCTGTTCGGTCTCCACTTGGGCTTGCTGACCCATGGTCAGATGTGAATTATTCCAAACAAATCGGGGCATTTCATCGGTGTATTGAGCGGGGTTGTGTTGTTCGAGCTGTTGGGTGTTGAGATTGAGGTAGTGGGAGAGCTTTAGGTATTCTTCTTGTTTCTCTTGAAGGGCGGTGGCTGGCCTTTTGTCTTTTCGCTGGATCTGCTGGTGTGATGCGAAATAGTTGCCGGGTAGGGTCCAGTCTTCGACTTTCGTCGAAATGAGGAGGTCGCTGTTGTCTTGGAATTCGAAGAATCGATCGATGGTCGGCAGAAGGCCGCCTTCTTGAGAGGCTAAAGAGAGGAGCTCAATGAGCATTTCGCTGCGGACGATGTCTCGTGGCTTTTGCATCATGGAGCGGAAGAGGTTATCGCTATTTTCTTCGGCGAGTACGGCGATGGAGGAAAGGAGGAGTTTTTCTTGGCTTGTGATGCCGCTTTCGTTTGAAACAGCGAGCGCGAGTTTATGGTCGGGGTGGCGGAGGCGGCCTGCGTTTTGGAGGACCACTTCGAGCGAGTCGCGGCCGTTGAGGAGCAGGGCGGCGAAGAGCGATGGGCTAAGCTTGACGTTGGCACCGCGCGATTGGGGGTGAGAGAAGTGTTGGCCTTTGCTGGAGAAGTCGGCGGATGGGTCGCCGAGTGTATGGGGATGGCCGTGCGAATCGAAGTAAGAGACAGCTTTGAGATGTTCTCGCCCGTTGAGGAGTTGGTCGGCTGCATCTTCGGGAGAGACGCCGAGGAGGACGCCGGCGCCGTCGATGGTGACAGCGAGTTCTGGTTTTTGTCGGTGGAGAGAGGCGATGATCTCGCGGGGATGGGCAGACGAGTAATAGAGGAGGGGGGTATTTTTGGTTCTCTCAAGGAGGCCAAAAATCATCTGAGGCGTATCGTTGTCTTCGCCTTTAGAGAGGGTGAACTGGGAGTGGAGCCCTTTTTCGCATCCTTTGGTGGCGGAGATACCGGCCGAGGCTTTCGACATGGAGACTTGGTTTTGGGCGTCGATCGAAACTTTTTTCACTTGGAGGGGGAATTCAGGGAGAATGAGGTCGAGAAAGCCGGAGATGGTCTCTGGTTTTGTTGTTTCATTGCGGAGTTGTTGGAGTTCTGCATCGGAGAAGGGGCTCCAGGAGAGGGTCCTGCCAGGGAAATAGGTGGCAAAGACTTTTTGAGCATCGGTCTCTGCAAGAGAAGTGATTCCTTCTTTTTCCATTTGTTGTTGGGCACCCATGCGCAGTTTTTCGGTCCATTGCTTGAGGTAGGAAAGGGAAATTCCTTTTTGGTAATAGTACTGGGTGGCGTAGGTAAGTCTTTCGATGACGTTGTCGAATTGTGATCCTTCGCGAGGTACTTCGGTGTATTCGCAAGGGATGACGCTGACGCCGTCTTCTTTCGAGAGGATGTATTTTTGATGGGCTGTGTGAGAGAGCGTGACGGGGAGGTAGGTGAGGAAGAGATCTTTGGCGAGCGCGAGCTTGTCTTTTTGGTCGGGGGTGAGTGAGGGGTTGCGCGTGACTTCATCGGAGAGGCCGAGGAAGTAATTGCGGCTCTGAGTGGGGTCGATGCCCTCTTTTCTCCATTTTTCGGCTAGCTGCTCAGCGATGTCTTCGAGGACTTTCTGTCTTGTTTCTCGAGGGAGTTCGGCTTGGATATTTTCGCTGAGGTGGAGGTCTGGATGGCGGATGGCGAGATCGAAGATTTCTTTGATGGTTTCGATCGCGAATTTGGGGGGGTGGGTGATTTCTCCGAGGGCGAGGTGAAGCTCATCTCGCGGATAGAGAGCTTTGTCGTGTTCATCGAAGATACATTCTTGCCGTTCTCTTAAGAGTTTCAAGATTTTGGCGAGATAGAAGATGTGGTCTTGGTCTAGCTGATCGAGTTCTTGCTTTGATTGGACCTGTTGGGACACTTTGTAGAGAATCGAGAGGAATTTCGATTCGAGAAGGGGGAAGCTTCTACGATTCGTGAGGACGCAGCCTTGTTCTTTGATCGTGGTCAACAGGTCTTCGTACATGGTCTTGAAGAGGGAAGTTTTCCCATGTGAGTTGTCGGATGAAAGGGGTGTTTTGGTCGTGAAGAGGAGAGAGGTGACTTTTTTCTTCATCGTTTGGTTGAGCATTTTTTTGAGATGCTGCTCGTTTTCGGCAAAGAGGGGATCGAGAAATTTGAGGGTGACGAGGTTGGTTCCATTGGCTTTCATGAGTCCGAGCAATACCATGATGACGCTTGTCTTTCCTGCGCCAGTGACTGCTTGGGCGATGGCGTGAGGGTCGTTCAAGATGTTTTGCACCATCTCAATCTGCTTTTGATCCATCAAAAATCCGAGGGTGTCTTCGAGGATGAGGAGCTGTGGGAATTGCTGGATATCGTAGCAGCGGGATCTGGAGAGAATGCGGAAGAGTTTTTCTGCGGTAGCGGAAGAGCCGAGGAGGTTTTCTTTGATGGCCGCATCGACCTCTCTTTGGGCAAAGCAGGCGTGTCGATAGAGGGTCTCTGCTTGGAAGAAGTGGGTGAGGCGATTGTGGAGCTCTTTTGCTTCGACGTCGCGAAGCTGGGTGGCAAAAGAGTCGATTTGATTTTGGAGGAAGGCTGTTTTCAGATCGTTCCAACCGACGAGGGGTTGAAGGCCGGCGGCTTTCTCGGCCTCTGAGAATTGCTTGCTCGAATGGATGAGGAGGTCATCGACCCGTTGTTTAAACATGGCTGCTTTTTGTTTCCAATGCTCAGTTTTTGTGGAGAGAAAGGCTTGGATTTGGGAAAGATCTCCGATCGTTCGAAGCGTTTCTTTTTTCTTTTGGTATGTTTGGAGCTGGTCCTGGAGTGTTTGGGCGGTTCTTCGTAGGCTTGGCTCTTCGCTTTGGAGAAGGGGTTCTAGTGAGGGGAGTTCGGGGTGGGAGGCCGTTTTCTCAGGGAATAGCGGATCGAGTTCTTGGGGGAAGAAAAGCCCTTTGGTTGGATTCGCCTTTTGGATGAGTGGCGTAGATGAAAGGGGACGCGAATGGATCTGGGCTTCGAGGTGTTGCCAAGACTTGCTAAAGAGGGAAGATTCGAGGAGAGAAAGGGCGTCTGCAACGTCGGAGCCGCGCGATGGGAGGGGAAGAGCTGCTGCTAGGTTGGAACTGCGCGATGGGATTGCAGCGAGGTGGGGACTATTCTGCGAGGGGGGATTTACTGGAGGGCTGGAAAGGAGGTTGTTATTTTGGGCCAGCTCTCTTGCAAATTCCGATAACGCTTTTTCGGCATCGGCTTGTTTTTTTTGGAATGCTTCGTATTGAGGGGTGTCTTTTCCGAGGGGAGTGTATCGTTTGCCCTTGAACTCTTTTTTTAAGGGAGAAAGATCGGGGAAGGCGGGCAAGGCGATCGGTTTCTGTTGGGCTTTGGCATCAAATAGCATTTCGATGTAATCAGCGAATTCCGATCTCGAGAAGAGCGACTTGAGGGTTGCTCTATACGACTGGAAGGAGAGGGAGTCTGTGGGGCTTTGGAGCGCTTTATAAACAGCGCGGAAAGTGGATCTCAATTTTGAGGGGTCTTTTGAAAAGAGGGGGGTGCTGAATGAGGAAGATGAGAGGGATAATCGGGCCAGGTCGGCGATTGACTCTTCGGAAAGGGGAAGAGGGGTTCCCTGGTGTTTGAAGAGCGTTTGTTTGATTTCTGGAACGGACGGTTTTTTTCCTTCGATTCTCTCCATAAAAGAGGGGTCCTCTTTCTGAATCAAGGCTCTTATCGTTTTTTCTTGCGCTTTGTCTAGGAGAAGATTTTGGTCGAGGTGCTTTCCAAGGACCCAGTAGCTCTTCGCTATTTGAATGATTAGCGGGGTGATCAGCATGTCCATATGAGACGGCGCTTTTTCCTGGAGAACGAGCAACATCTGTAGACTTAAAGCCACGGTTTCTGGGTAGCTTTCAGAGACGAGTAGAGGATTCCCCATCATCGAAAAGGCGCCGATCATCTGAATGGTCTTTTCCAAATCTTCGGGATCGATCGCTTGAGCGGGGAGGAGTTTGATCTGTTTGAGGAGTCGTTTTCCCATCGCGACGGCTGCGGCACTATCGACTTCCGTGTGGCTCAAGGCATATTTCAAGAGATCGAGTAGAGCTTTTGCCGTCTCTTTTTCGGTAGCAGAGCTCCAACGGTCATTTTCCATTTGTAGATCAATGGTGAAGTAGCTTGAAGGAGGGGCGTCGGCGAATTGCCAAAAATGCTTGGGTGATTCCCTGGAAGCGGGGAGAGGGATTTTGTCTTCTGACTCTTGAGGGATTTTACCGATGGCCCAGAGAGCTAGTTTCTGTAAGACAGGTCCCATCTTTTGGAAGATAAAAAGAATCGGAGAGGAGAATTGGTCAAAGAAGTGGCCTTCATTGAAGTGGGGAACCAGGAGCTTTGTGGCTCCTTGTGGAGATCTCAAGAGGAGAAAACTGGGAAGGCCGCTCACTCCAGCTGTCTCAGGGTGTTGTTCGAGCTCAAAATTTTCGAACGGAGGAGAGAGACAAACCAAGGTCGCTCCTTTCTTTTGGAATCGCAAGTTGTGGCGAGGGATTTCGATCTCTTGGATTTCTCTTCCCTTAGACCAAACGAGAATCTCTTCTCCTTTTTCAATGCCGAGGAGCGGATGTAAAAGAGGGGGATCCATCAAGGAGAGTGAGGAAAGGTGCATTTCTCCACGCGGTCGACCAGGTCGCAAATCAGTGACAACGGAAATCGTTTTTTGTTCTTTGTTTTTAAATCTAGGTGTTTTGAAGGAAAGTCGGAATTGGGCGTTTCCTTCGTCGTTATAGGTCCATAGCTCAGAAGGATTTTTGACGGAGGCGAAAAAGTGTTGTTTTCGAATGAGAGAGGGGAGGAGAGCGGCCCGCTTTTCCTCTGGGAGCCTCTCAGGCTTTACATAGTGGAGCCACTGTTTTCCCTCTTTTCTATAGAATTCGATCGAAGCGGAATGGATTTCAATGTGCCATTCGACGCCTCGATCGATGAAGGCGTAGGCAATTCCTTTGTCACTGGGAACCAGTTTGGCGTGGAGGTGGGCATTTTTATCGATGTGAGAAAAGAGGCGTTGGAAATGGGGGGAGCGGCACACTTTGGATGGTAGAGAGTCTTCGGAGCTCTCATCGTTCAACATTCCTCGGATCAAATCGATTTCGAGGGGGCCGGATCGATAGGTCGTCCCGTCGAGGGTCCACTGTTCTCTTGGAAGGGCGATTTTTTTCAAGAGGCAGAGGTCGTCGAGAATGGAGGGAATGGCTGATTCGATCTTTTGGAGGAGAAGAGGGAGTCGATCGCGGAGGTGCTTTCGGATTTCATCTTCGAGGATGGGGTCTTCTAGATGAGGGTGAGAGCGAAAGTTCTCAAAGAGGAAGCCGTAGAAAACAAGGTCGCGCGCTTCTTGGTCAGTGAGAGTCGCTTTGTGTTGAAGCGACCAGAGGTATTCGGTGAGAACGGGGTGTCGAAGATCTTTCCATTGTGAATTTTCTGCGAAAGATTGGGAGAGCTTTTCTTGGAGGAAATGCTCGAAGTTGAGTGAGGAGAGGGCGGGATGATTAAAGCGGAGAGTGTGGGCTAAGCGGAGGAGGAAAATCGCTTCTACGGGCTGCTTTTTTTCCCAGTATTTCTGGATCTGCTTGGCAAAAAACTTCGGGAGGAAGGAGGAAAGTTCAGGGTCTTCTTCCAGCGCCGATTTGAAGGTTTGATAGTTGGCAAATAAGATTTCAAGCGCGGCTTTGGTATCAGGATGAGCGAGAAGATAGGGAGATCGTTCGATCAACCCCAAAACGTTCCAAACCGAAACCTTACTGGTAAAGGTGAGGAGAAACTCTTGGAGTTGCTCTTTAGAGATGTCTGAGGAAGAGAGGTCTGTGGAGGGGAGGGGATCATCGAATCGATGGAAAATGCGATCAATTGAGCGGTCGATCGCTTTCTTGGGGTTAGCCATGACGGCTTCTTGAGTCGCTTCATTCCCGTCTTTCGATAGGTGGAAACTCGAGGTGATTTTTTCAAACGTGGGGTGATCCACCGAGAGGCCCCAATTGGAAAGAGAGTTGAAGGAGGAAAAATCAGTACGGTGTTCCAGTCTACTCAATTGGCTCCAATCGTCGCTTTGGCGGAGCAAGCACTGGGTGTAAGGAGAGGAGAGCCGCTTCATTTTTCGGGAATCATATTCCCTTTTGTGATCCTTGAGAGCAACCTGGCTTAACCTCTTCTTCAGTTCCGTTTCCAGTTTGTGAAGCTTGCTTTCGAGCTCAGAGATCTGATTTCTGAGCGGCCTAATCTTATCTTCGAGCTGTTGAAGCTGAGCGTCGATCTGTCGATACTGAACAGCGTGATAACGTTGATTTAGGAGCTGCCTATGCTCCTCCAGGAGCTGTTCAAGTCTAGGATTTTGTTTAAATTCAGCGATGCGCTTTATAAGATCTTTGCGCTCTATATTCTCATCTAAGCGCTGCTGAAGCCAATCGGCGTATAGCTTATAATGCCAATTACTGATTAGATCAAGTTCCTCTATTTTCTTTTGTAATTGAGTATCGGAAAGGGAGCGTTCACGGTAGCCAATAGAGTTTAAGTAATTAGAGGTGTGGCGGAAATATGGGAAGGTAATTTGAGGGGTCATTTTGCTTTCAGTTTCATCGAGTCGAGCCAGATATTCGGAAAGCATGATGATCCGCGATATTGCGAAAATTCGGTCAGGGAATAAGGCATTGGTCTTTTTTACTGCTTCGCTCAATTGGTGGGAAAGCTCAGTCAATTGTTGCAGGGCGGAGAGTCTCTGTGCCGGAGTGAGTTTTTTCCATGGGTTATCGACGATTTCTTTCGCTACGGTCAACGCGCGGTTTCGATCATTCTCTAAAAACAAGGGCAAGGCCTTGGCCGCTTCGATGATTTCGTATTGCACTTCGAACGGTTGCTCGATTTTGTCCTGCACTTTTTGGACGAGATCGGAGAGGTTTTGGAGGAGATTTTCTGGAGAAAAAGTGGGGCGGCTAGCTTGGATCGCTTGATCTATCGCTGCGAGATCGATCGTCTGTTCTCTGGGTTGGAAGGGAATCGGTTCTCTTTCTTGAAGCGCCGGGTTCAAATTGCGAGCGGCCTGTTCAGCATCGATAGGAGAGAGAGGTTCTAGAGTTGGAAGATTGGCGATTCGTCCCTGCTGTTTGAAACTAGGTATTGGGTGGCGGCCCTCTTTCAAGGTGATTTTTGGGTGAGCGCTGGCGTAGGAAAGCTTTTGGGAAGAGTGGGACGCTTCGGCGAGGGCTTTGCGGATAGTGGCAAACTCTCGAGAGATGGAGGCAGTTTCTTCAGGAGTTAAGAGTCCTTTGCTGCTGAGAGAGGCGACTGTTTGACTGATGTGGCGAAGACCTTCTTTCAAATAAGCGCGGTAATAAGGGACTGTTTTC
>JAGWKU010000041.1 GCA_028873375.1 Verrucomicrobiota bacterium | reverse complement strand
CCGCCCTTTTGAGGCCATTTGCGTCCATTCTCCTCAGTCGGCCCGCTTGGGGCCGACCTCGTCAAATGGACCGTGGTGGCTTTGCCACCACTCGCAAATGGCCTCAAAATCATCGATTTTCCCGGGCAAAGCAGTTTTGCAACTGCCTCGTATTAAAGAAAGTTAAGGACTACAGCCCGTCGGGGTGCTCCGCCCCTGCCCCCAGGAGCCTACTTGCGGCTTTGAGGGCCAGTCGCTGCGCTTCTTTTCGCGTATTCCCACCCCCAAAAGGCGATGCGCCTTTGGGGACCCCGGCGCCGCTCGCTGTGCATAGCACTGTCTTCGCGTAAGACTGCGCCGCGAATCCTCTTTGTCCTCGGTAGGCGCGGGCTGCAATGACGCGCTTCGCGTCGCATTGCAGCCCGAGTCCGCGGGGGTGAAGCGGGAGCGGAACATCCCGACGGGCTAGAGCGTTTGCCTTTCTCTTGTTTAATTTATTGAAGAAGGTAGATGAAAATTTGCTTTCCGTTCTACTATGTAGTCATGCATGTAGAAGCCATTGAAGAACGACTCGGATACGTCTTTTCAAATAAAGATCTTTTAATCACTGCCCTCACTCATCGCTCTTATCTCAATGAACATCGCGAGAAAGGACTGGCTCACAATGAGCGGCTCGAATTTTTAGGCGATTCTGTGCTTGGTCTCGTCGTAGCTGATTATCTTTATCATAGACTTCCTACGTATGCCGAAGGCGCTCTTTCTCAATTGCGCTCGAAACTCGTTGAGGCTGCCTCTTGTGCGAAGTACTTGCAAAAGCTTGGGCTCGCCGAATTCATCTTGCTCGGACGGGGAGAGAACATGACTGAAGGGAGAGGAAAAACCTCCATTCTCGCCGATACGTTTGAAGCGATTGTCGGCGCGATCTTTCTCGATGGAGGCATGGCGATAGCCAAATCGTTTCTCCTCTGCCACTTTGAAGAAGAGGCAAACGCAGCGATCGGCAGTCCGCCTCGCAATTACAAAGCCGAGCTGCAGGACTATTCGCAGAAGAAATACCAACAAATTCCGATCTACAAAGTCGCGGAAGAATCGGGTCCCGACCATGCAAAGCTCTTTCACGTCATCGTCTGCATTGCCGATCGAGAAATGGGACTTGGCCTTGGATCTTCAAAAAAAGAGGCCGAGCAGCGCGCAGCATTTGATGCCCTGTCCAAATTGGAGAGTGTATGAGCAAAACGAAAGTGGTTTGGTCGTGCCGCGAATGTGGTCATAATCAGCTGAAGTGGACGGGGAGTTGCGGGGCCTGCCAGCAATGGAATACGCTCACAGAAGAAGTCTCGATTGAAGAAAAAAAGCCGAGATTTGAATCGAAAAAGGGGGGCTCGGCCAAAGCCATTCGCCTCACTGAAGTGGGTCAGAGCGAATTCAAGCGTACGTTGACGCAGATGGGCGAGCTCGATCGGCTCTTTGGTCACGGGATTGTCGAAGGTTCCTTGATCTTGATTGCGGGAGAGCCGGGCGTGGGCAAGTCGACTCTGCTCTTGCAGATCGCCCATTCGCTGGCGCGGCAAGGGCTCAATGTCTTGTACGTTTGCGGCGAAGAATCGGCCGAACAAACGTCGCTAAGAGCAAAAAGATTGTCCATCGATCACCCAAATATCTATCTTTTGAACGAGACAAATTTCACCGCGATCAAAGCGCAAATCGATCAGATCAATCCCGATGTCGCCATCGTCGACTCGGTACAAATTGTCTATAAGGCAGAGCTTCCATCTTCGCCCGGTTCGGTGGTGCAGGTGCGCGAAATTGCAACCGAATTCATGCACATCGCGAAGGGGCAGGGGATCACGACGTTTTTGATTGGTCATGTGACGAAAACGGGCGAAATCGCGGGGCCGCGAGTGCTTGAGCACATCGTCGATACGGTGCTCGACTTTGAAGGAGATCGTCAGCACGGTTTCCGCCTGCTCCGGGCAATCAAAAATCGATTTGGGCCCACCGACGAAATCGCCATCTTTCAGATGAAAGAGACGGGACTTGCCGAAGTGGTCAATCCAAGCCAGGCCTTTTTGCAAGAGCGGATGAAAGAGCTAGCCGGTTCTGCGATTGTGCCGGGACTCGAAGGGGTTCGTTCGTTTCTCCTCGAGATCCAAGCGCTTGTGACGGCAACGGCTTTTCCTACGCCTTCGCGAAGATCGACAGGGCTCGATCAAAACCGCCTTGCCCTTCTCCTCGCCGTCTTGGAAAAGAGAGTGGGGTATCAAATGCACCACTGCGACGTCTTTGTCGCTCTCGCAGGTGGCTTGAAAATCGTCGAGCCAGCCATCGATTTAGGAATTCTCCTCGCGATTGCCTCTTCCTTCACCAATCGCTGCATTCCATCGGATGTGATTGTGATTGGCGAAGTGGGCCTCGGTGGAGAGGTGCGGGGCGTTAGTCGAATCGAGACACGCCTCAAAGAGGCGATCCACATGGGATTTAAAAAATGCATCCTGCCGAAGAAAAATCTCTACGGGCTATCGCCGTCGATTGGAGAGAAGATCCAACTCATCGGAGTGGAACTCGTCGACCAAGCGATCCAAGCCATACTCTAAAAGTAGGCGCCCGCTCTTCACCACTTTCTCGTGCACAAGTGGAAGAGGTGAGGCTCCTTTATCCTCATGTCACATTTGAGCCGGTGTGGGTTGAGACGATCGGTGATCGGGACTTGGCTACTTCCCTGCGTACGCTTGGAAAGAGCGATTTTTTTACCCGGGAACTCGATGAAATGCTCCTGAGAGGGGAGATTGACATTGCCGTTCACTCGGCTAAAGATTTGCCAGAGCCCTTGCCTTCAGGGCTTTGCATTGCGGCATTGACGAAAGGTCTCGACCCGCGCGATAGCTTGGTGTTTCGGAAAGGCGAATCACTGGAGACGCTGCCCTCAGGCGCTTGGATCGCCACGTCGAGCGAACGCCGCGAAGAGGCGGTTCGTTCGCTTCGCTCTGATCTTCGCTTCAAAGACGTGCGTGGTCCCATCGCTCAGCGGCTCGCTCTTTTGCAAACGGGAGAAGCGGACGGTGTTGTGATCGCAGAAGCGGCTCTGTTGCGGCTTGGCTTCCATCATCTCCCTCGCATCTATCTTCCTGGCCCGACAACGCCGGGCCAAGGCCAACTCGCGATTGTGTGTCGGATAGAGCGTCGGGAGTTATTCAGCCCAATATTTCTCCAATAACATCGGATGCTTGCTCGAGTTTGAGCACCTTTTTTCCGGGACATTCCGATGGTTTTTCAGCAGGAGGATTTGGGCGAAGATCGTTGAGGAATTTGTTCACTTCTGGATTGGAAAGAGAGGTTTCTCCCCATTTCGTTTTGATGATGACGCGTCGATCTTTTACCTCCACTAAAAGGCAAGAGAGGGGGAGAGGACGGGAAGTGACCACGTTGGTATAGAGAATGCTCGAATAGCAGAGAGGTTTGTTCATCAAATCTGAATCGGAAGGGTGATCGATTTTATGAACGTTTTGAGAATCAAGAACATCGCGGCAAACTGTGATTTGCAAAGGAAGTCGTCTGACCAAATTCTCTGTGAAAGGCTGGATGTCGTTATGATTCGAAGGTAAAGTGTTTGGACCAAAATCAAAGACGCGGAGAAGAGGGTAGTTATGGATCAGCCTCGCTACCTCTCGCATATTGACGGGAGTATTCGAAGAGTCGGGGTTAATGGTGACCTTCGATTCGTGGATGGAAATAGTGGCAAAGGAGCGGGTCTTCGAAGAGCGGCCCCAGGGATAGGTTTTGGATGTATTGGAGTCTTGAAATCGCCCCATCTTCGTCGTTCGGCGAGATTGGAGTCGCGCAGCGATGTTCTCATATATTTCTCTTTTGGTCGGTTTCATTTGCTGGGCGATGTTCTGATGCATCTCTTTCTCTATCGCATCTAGGTACTTAGTCATTTGCTCACGCATCTCGGTCTTTATCTTGTGAATCTTTGAAGAGAGATCTTCTGTGGACGCTCGACGAGAGCCAAGTCGAGGAGGAGTTGTTTCGATCAGTGGGGTGTTGCCGAGTCGCTCGGCCATTTTCTGATACATTTCGTGTCTTATCGCATTCATCTTTGGTATTCGCATAAAAAATACTCCATTAAAAATAGCCAAAAAACATAATCTTCCCTTGAAACAATGTCAATGAAAATTTTATACACAGGCCTCGATCCGAAGCGCTATCGTTTCACTGGAGAATTGGTCCACTATCCGGTGATTGAAACGGTGCCTATCAACGAGCTCGATGAAGCGACTCAACAGGTGTGGCCGAAGATCACGCACGTTCTCTTCACGAGTCCAACGGCGGTGAAGCATTGGCTTGTCCTTGCCCCTTCTCTCGAAGAGAAAGAGGTGTTGGCGATTGGCGCAGGTACCGCTTCGTTTTTTTCAAAGGCGCTGATCGCTCCCTTTGCGACGCAAGAGGGGATGATCGCTCTGCTAGAGACGCTGGATCTTCGAGATGCTTTTTTGCTCTGGCCCCATTCGGTCCAAGCTAGACCCCTGCTCTCAGAATATTTGCGGAAGAACTCCATGGCCTTTCATTCCGTTGCTCTCTATCAAACGGTTGTCCGGAATCCTGGCCCACTTCCCGATTTCGATGAGATCGTCTTCACGAGCCCTTCGACAGTCGCTGCCTTTCTTCACCTGCATGGACACATTCCATGGGAAAAGAAAGTGACTGCGATTGGCCCCATCACACAGAAAGCCCTTGAAAACGTAGCGAAAGGTCATTGCTCTGCGAGGGGCGTTTTTGCAGATGAACGATGAGTTCTAGGACAAGATCGAGGAGATCTTCCTTTTCGTCTGCGGCGAGGGCATGAAGTTTTAGTGTAAGAAAACAAAGAAGGTGTTTCTTGGAATTGGGTTCTTTGAACTTACCCATCTTGAAGGCACAGACGTTTTCCCAGACAACAAACTCGCTTTCTATGCCCTCGTTAAATTTACGTAACAGGGAAATCAATTTCTCCGCCTTGGCAAAGCGCTGAGAATCGGCTGTCTCAGTCAAAAGCTCTTCCACCTTGGAGGAAGGGCCTTCATCCAAATTGAAAACAGCGCTCACTTGGGGGCTAAAGCCGTTGACAATCATGTCGGTGGCTTTGAAATCTCCCTTTTGAATGTTGGTGATAATTTTCTCCCAAAACTCATGTTCCATGAGAGGGATTTTGTGAAACACATTGGTAGAAGAAACGGAATTTAGCTGAGCCATGAGTACCTCTACGTAAAGTGGCGAGCAGTTTATCAATTATTTATTTTTTGAACAGGCAATTCGGTCGTTGCTGAAATTTTTGGAGAGCGGTACACTCGATGGGATTTGAAAGGAGTTAATTATGATGGATGATCAGAGGACGAGTTATCAATTGCCAGAGCTTCCCTATGATTTCAACGCATTGGAGCCGGTGATTTCGGCAAAAATCATGGAGCTTCATTACACCAAGCACCACAAGGGATATGTCACCAATTTGAACGCAGCGTTGGAAAAATACCACGAAGCAGAGACAAAAAACGATGTCGCTTCGATGATTGCTCTACAACAGGCGATCAAGTTCAATGGGGGCGGCCATATCAATCACAGCATTTTCTGGAGCACGCTTGCGCCTGTATCGAAGGGTGGGGGGCAGCCGCCAAAGGGCGAATTGGCCAAGATGATCGAACGGGACTTTGGTTCCTTTGACTCTTTCAAGGAAAAATTTAGTTCGATATCGACCGCTATTCAGGGTTCTGGGTGGGGTTGGCTGGGGTTAAATAAAAATTTAAAGCGGCTAGAAATTGCCACTTGTGCGAATCAAGACCCCCTCAGCGCCCAGAATTTAGTGCCGCTGGTTGGGATCGATGTTTGGGAACATGCGTATTATCTTCAGTATTATAATGTTAGAGCTGACTACATCAAAGCCATTTGGCAAATTTTTAATTGGAAAGCAATCGAAGAAAGGCTAGCTAAAGCGATGATTTGAGTTGTCGCAAGGAGCTGGAGAATGGTATGATGTTTCCAATTTAAAATGGGAATTAAATGGGTTTATTTTCTCGTAATAAACCAAAAATTAAAGTTCAAACCACAAAGAAAGATGGTTTTAGTGGCTGGGTCAAATGTTCTGGTTGCTCAGAACTGATCCACGCAACGCAATTGCAGGAGCAGTTCAACTGCTGTCCGAAGTGCAATTACCATTATCGCTTGTCGGTGCCTCAGCGGATTCAGCTGCTCGCCGATGAAGGGACCTTTGAGGAGGCTTTTACTCACATCAAACCGGTCGATAGTTTGGCCTTTGTCGATACAGAGAGCTATAAGGATCGATTGGTTCAAGCACAGAAAAAGACGGGTCGCGATGATGCGGCATGTGTCGGTTTCTGTAAAATGGGAGATATTCCTATTGCTCTGGGCGTTCTCGACTTTTCCTTCATGGGTGGCTCGATGGGCAGTGTGGTGGGGGAGCGCCTGACGCTTCTCATGGAAGCGGCCCTCGAGCGAAATCTTCCTTTAATTCTTGTCTCGGCTTCGGGCGGCGCTCGAATGCAAGAGTCGATTCTCTCGCTCATGCAAATGGCGAAGACGTCAGCTGCACTGGCCAAATTGCACGAGAAGAGAATTCCTTATCTTTCGGTTTTGACCAACCCGACGACGGGTGGAGTTACGGCCTCTTTTGCGACGCTCGGCGATGTGATTATCGCAGAGCCCGACGCATTGATCGCCTTTGCAGGTCCTCGCGTCGTGGAACAGACGATTGGACAAAAATTGCCTCCGCGGGCGCAAAAGTCGGAATTTCTCCTTGAGAAGGGGATGGTCGACCTCATCGTCAAACGCTCTGAATTAAAGGCTCGCCTCGTTCAGCTGATCGGTTTTTTGACCGATAATCCACATCCCGTTGATCCAGTGGAAGAAGGAGATGAGCTTGCCAAAAAAATGTCCCACAGTTTAAAAGAACTGTTGAAACGAGCGGAAAATGCAGAAAATTCCAGTCCCTCTACAAGCGGACGATGAAGAACTCATTCCTACCTATTCAACGGAAGGCTCAGCCGGTGCGGATTTGCGCGCGAAGGTGGCTGAACCTCTAGTGATTGAACCAGGCGCGACGGCTGTCGTCCCGACAGGGATTCGTTTAGCGATTCCGGATGGTTACGAAGTGCAAGTCCGTCCTCGCAGTGGTTTAGCTGCGAAAAACGGCCTCACGGTGTTGAATACACCTGGTACAATAGACGCCGATTACCGCGGCGAAGTTTGCGTGATTTTGATTAATCACAGTCGTCAGCCATTCACGGTAACTCCTCGGATGCGGATTGCTCAGCTAGTGCTAGCGCCCGTTTGTCAGGCGGAGTTTGTTCAGCAAAAGTGTCTCGCGACGACGGCACGAGGAGAAGGCGGATTTGGCCACACTGGTACGAAATAGACCCTTTAGTGCATTGTTTGCAAAACGAAAGGACTCCATGAAAGTGGCCGACTATCTCGATCCTCGACTCGTCTCTTTTTTGGATGTAGAGACGAGAGACGAAGCGATTGATGCGCTCATTGAGCTTCTCGATAAAGAGAAAAAACTGCCCAATAAAAAGGCCTTTCGAGCGGCGATTTTCCATCGAGAGCAGCTCGTTTCGACGGGCATCGGGATGGGGATCGCCATTCCACACGCCAAGCTCGCTGATCTCGATGAATTTTTCATCGTCATTGGCATTCAACGAAAGATGGGAGTCGATTGGAATGCTCTCGACAAAGCCCCCGTTCGCCTCATCTTCCTCATTGGCGGCCCTGAAGATCGTCAATCCGAGTATCTCAAAATTCTCTCCGCGCTTACGACCGCTATCCGCGATGTAGACCTTCGAAAAGAGCTTTTGAAAGCCGAGACGGCTCAAGAGGCGATGGCCCTCTTTTCGAAAGAAATTGCCTGAGAGACTGAAATTTAAATCAGAGATATACCGCTCGTGATTCAAGAACCGAGAGCTGGTATCGTCGGCTTTTCCCGGGGAATACCCCTCTTCACTCGCGCCTTGCGAGACGCAATGGTCGCTCGCTCCAGAGGGGTATTCCGCGGGAGCCTCCTTGCCATCTCCCGATTCTTGAACCACTCCCGGTATAGTCTCTCAGTGATTTCATTTTCTTTTTTCTCGCCATTTTGCTAATTTCGGTTTAAAGCTAAAAGGTTGGGTTCTATATGGATTTAAAACTGCAAGATGTTGCTGAACTATTAGATGTATCTGAAGGGACCGTCACTCGTTGGATTGCTGATGGAAAAATTCCTTATTATCGACTCAATCAACAGTATCGTTTTAATCGGAGCGAGATTGAAAATTGGGTGTTGAGCTGCAAGCAGGAGGGAATGGCGCCATTCGATGAGGAGGGCGATTCTTCGAAAGAGCGGCTAGGGATGCATCAGTTTGGTCTTTATCGAGCGATTCATAAAGGGGGCGTCTACCGCGATGTGCCTGGCGATACGAAAGAAGAAGTGATCCAAAATGCGATGCGGCTCATTGCAAAAGACTTGCACTTGGATGCTGAAGTAATCACCGATCTTCTCCTCGATCGCGAGCGTCTCATGCCCACGGCCCTCTCCAATGGCGTCGGCGTGCCCCACACCAGAGATTTTCTTCTTCAAGAAGCCTATGATGTAGTGACTATTGTTCTCCCCAAAAAGCCGATTGAATATGGCGCTTTGGATGGCAAACCGGTCCACACTCTCTTTTTCCTCTTTGCGTGCGACGATAAGAGGCATTTGCATTTGCTCGCGAAGCTAGCCCATTTGAGCAGCAAGCCGGAACGGCTGAGCTTTTTACATGCTCATCCGACCAAACCGGAAGTGCTTGAATATGTCAAAAATTGGGAAGCAGGACTGAAAACACCTACCCGCGAACACGCCCTCGTTTAAAGTCAGAACTCAAAGTGCAGAATGCAGAACTGGCAGTCGGGAGACCGCCTTCGGCGGCCAGTTCTGCATTCTGCACTCTGCGTTCCGCGTTAGTTCTTTGCGGTGGCGATCTCGGTTTTCGGAGCCCCTTCGGGAGTTTGATCAATAAAGATAATAGAACCTTCTTTAGCGGAGACGAGATAGCTCTTTTCGGCGTTGAGGTTTTGGAGCATTTTCTCCGCGAGAGGATCTTCGAGGTATTGCTCGATGACGCGGCGCAATGGTCTTGCTCCCATTTCGGGGAGGTAGCCTTTTTCGACGAGAAGATCGCGCGCAGCATCGTCGAGAAAGACGCTGATCTTTTTCTTCGCAAGGCGGTCTTGGAGCTTTTTGAACTCGAGATCGACCACTAAGCGAAGGGCCAGTTTGTCGAGGGTTCGGAAGATGACAAGTCCATCGAGGCGGTTGATGAATTCAGGCTTGAAGTGCTTCTTGACAGCCCCTTCGATTTTGTCGTGCATCTGTTTGTAGTCGATCAAGCTTTCTTTCGCTCCAAATCCTACTTCGGTTGACTTGCGGATCAAGTCGGCGCCGAGGTTGGAGGTCATGATGATGATCGTATTGCGGAAGTCGATCTTGCGGCCAACCGAGTCGGTGAGGCGCCCTTCTTCCAGAATTTGGAGAAGGAGGTTCATCACGTCCGGGTGGGCTTTTTCCACTTCGTCGAAGAGGACGACGCAATAGGGGCGTCGTCGAACTTGTTCTGTGAGTTGTCCGCCTTCTTCGTAACCGACATAGCCGGGAGGAGAGCCAGTCATACGGCTGATGGCAAACTTCTCCATATACTCAGACATGTCGACTTGGATAAGGGCATCTTCGCCGCCAAACATGTGAGAGGCGAGGAGGCGGGCGAGGTGAGTCTTGCCCACGCCAGTAGGTCCAAGGAAGAGGAACGCACCAATGGGGCGGTTCGGATCTTTGATGTCGGCTCGACTGCGGCGGATTGCTTTGCAGACGACGCTAAGGGCTTCGTTTTGCCCGATGATTCGGTCTTTGAGAAGCTCTTCCATTTTGAGCACTTTTTCTGTCTCACCTTCTGTGAGGCGGGTGAGAGGAATGCCAGTTTGTTTTGCGACGATGTTAGCGATGTCTTCTTCGTCGACGATTGGCTGGTGTTCATCTTTGTGCGCTTCCCATTCGGTGCGGGCCTTCTGGAGCTGCTCGCGGAGGTTCTTTTCGGTATCGCGAAGTTTAGCTGCCTTTTCATATTCTTGGCGGCCAATCGACTCTTCTTTCGAGATACGAGCCTCTTCGATCTGCTGCTCGAGATCGGTGAGCTCTTTTGGTTGATGCATGATCGTAATACGAGCGCGGGCGCCGGCTTCATCGAGGAGGTCGATTGCCTTATCAGGTAGGAAACGACCCGAGATGTAGCGATCAGAGAGAGCAACCGCTGCGCGGACTGCTGTGTCTGTATAGACGCACTTATGGTGCTCTTCGTATTTCGGTTTGAGCCCGAGCAGAATGGAGATACTCTCTTCTGCAGAGGGGGGCTGGACGATGATCTTTTGGAATCTTCGCTCGAGGGCAGGATCCTTTTCAATGTGCTTGCGGTATTCATCGAGCGTTGTAGCGCCGATGCATTGGATTTCTCCGCGGGAGAGCGATGGTTTTAAGATGTTGGAGGCGTCGATCGCTCCTTCTGCAGCGCCGGCTCCGACGATGGTATGGAGTTCATCGATGAAGAGGAGAACGTTGCCGTTCTTTTTGATTTCGTCCATGACCGCTTTAATCCGCTCTTCGAATTGACCGCGGTATTTGGTCCCGGCGATCATGAGGGTGAGGTCAAGAGCGATCAGTTTTTTCTTGCGGAGATTATCGGGTACATCGCCGCGGACAATTGCCTGGGCAAGTCCTTCGACGATGGCGGTTTTCCCTACCCCTGCTTCTCCGATGAGGACAGGGTTATTTTTGCGGCGGCGGCAGAGGATCAAAATAAGTCTTTCAACTTCGTCGCGACGGCCAATGACAGGGTCCATTTTCCCTTCGCGGCACATTTCGGTGAGGTCGTGTCCATAGGCGCGGAGAGCGGGCATCTTGTCACTACCAGAGGGAGCAGCTCGGTCCTGTTGAGGACGGGGAGCTCCAGGAGCGGCAGGAGGAGGGGTCGCGCCCATCGGGGGCAACTGTAGATTGAAGGTCTCGAGCTCTTTGAGCACCTCTTTGCGGATTTCTTTTAAATTCACATTAAGGTTCTCAAGGACTTGGGCGGCGACGCCATCTGTTTGGCGCAAGAGGGCGAGGAGGAGGTGTTCGGTCCCTACATAGTTATGGTTGAGATTGGCTGCCTCTTCATTGGCAAATTCAAAAACTTTCTTAACTTTCCCGGTGAGGGCGGGGTCGCCATAGACTTGGATTTCCGGACCAAATCCGACGATTCGTTCGACTTCAGAGCGGATGGTGTCGTAGTCGAGGTTGAGGTTTCGGAGGACGTTGACTGCGATGCCTTGGCCGAGTTTGAGCAAGCCCAGAAGGACGTGTTCAGTTCCCAAGTAGTTGTGGTTGAGACGCTGGGCCTCTTTTTTCGCCAATTTGATGACTTGCTTGGCTCGATTCGTAAATTTGTCAAACATGGCACACCTTTCTACTTATTGTACTACATCGCGGGAATTTTCTCGACTCTTCCTACGATACCCTCTAAAATCTCTTCTAATAAAAGTCGGACTTTTCTTTGTATACTAAAAATTCTTTATTGCATGTGTGGGACACTGGTCGGGCTGATCCGGAAGTCAATATGTCGTTGGATGCTCAGCTTTTAGCAGAATTGGAGCCGGGGGGCTTGCCCATTCTTCATTTTTATGATTGGGCGCGCGCTTCGGCGACGTACGGCCATTTTATCGATTTAAAGAAACACCTCGATCTAGAAAAGGTGAAGCGCTATCGATTGGCGTTGGCGAAGCGGCCGACGGGGGGCGGGGTGGTCTTTCATATTTGGGACTTTGCCTTCTCCTTTCTAATGCCGGCAGATCATCCGGCCTGTTCGAAAAATACGCTGGAAAATTACCAATTCGTCAATGGAATTGTGTTGGAAACGGTGGCAGAGCATCTGGCGCTCCAACCTTCGCTGATTCCAGAACCTCTGCCGGCCCTTGGGCCGCAGTGCAACCATTTTTGCATGGCGAGGCCTACTATCTATGATGTCGTATATGAGGGGAAGAAGGTGGCGGGGGCAGCCCAACGAAGGACCCGGCAAGGATATTTGCACCAGGGGACCATCTCGCTTGCATTTCCTCATTTTGGTCTTTTAAAGGAAGTGCTGTTGTCTCAAGAAGAGGTCACTCGCGCGATGGAGACCTACACATTTGCTCCGTTGGGATCTCTCTCTCGGCCCGATGAATTAAAAAGGGTGCGAGTGGAGCTGCAGCGATTGCTAGAACAAAAATTTCTAGCGAAGTTGGAAGCTATTCCCTTATAATCATCCACTGATGTCTAAACCGAAAACTGCAATTACTCCTACTCGAGCCGAAAACTACCCTGAATGGTACCAGTCGGTTTTGAAGGCCGCTGACCTATCAGAACACTCGCCCGTGCGAGGCTGCATGGTGATCAAGCCATGGGGCTATGCAATTTGGGAAAATATCCAGCGGGCCCTCGATCAGAAGTTTAAAGAAACCGGGCATCAAAATGCCTACTTTCCGCTCTTCATCCCACTCAGCTATTTGGAAAAAGAGGCGCAGCACGTCGAAGGATTTGCCAAAGAATGTGCCGTCGTCACCCATCATCGGCTTGAAAAGGGGAAAGATGGGAAGTTAGTTCCTGCCGGTGAGCTCGAAGAACCGCTCATCGTTCGACCGACCTCTGAAATGATCATCGGCCACGCGTTTGCGAAATGGATCGAATCATACCGAGACCTTCCTCTCCTCATCAATCAGTGGTGCAATATTGTCCGTTGGGAAATGCGAACTCGGATGTTTTTGCGGACGACTGAATTTTTGTGGCAAGAGGGGCACACGGCCCATGCGACGCGGCAAGAAGCCGAAGAAGAAACGAAGCGAATGCTTCAAGTCTATTCCGATTTTTCTCATGAATATCTCGCTATTCCTGTCATTTGCGGGGAAAAGACACCGCAAGAGCGGTTTCCTGGCGCAGTCGCGACCTATACGATTGAAGCGATGATGCAAGACAGGAAGGCTTTGCAGTCAGGTACTTCCCATTTTCTCGGTCAGAACTTTTCCCGTTCTTGTGGTATCCAATTTCGCAATCCAGCTGGCGAACAAGAATATGCATGGACTACGTCGTGGGGAACGACCACCCGTCTGATCGGCGGCATGGTCATGGCCCATAGTGATGACGATGGATTGGTGTTGCCGCCCAGAGTGGCCTCTGCTCATCTCGTCATCGTCCCCATCCTCCACAGCGAAGAGGCAAAGGCCAAGGTCCTTTCATTCTGTGAAAAATTGACCCAAGAGCTCCGACAGGTTCGTTATCATGGATTACCTTTGCAGGTCATCCTCGATACGCGAGACATGCGGGGCGGCGAAAAATCATGGGGCTGGATTAAGAAAGGTGTTCCTCTTCGGTTAGAGATTGGACTTCGCGAAATCGAATCAGGAACGTTTGCCCTGGCTCGCCGCGATCGAGGTCATCGAGACACGACGCCGATGACGGCAGGGGAGCTCGAATCGCGCATTCCGACGGTTCTCGATGAGATCCAGAGCCATCTCCTTCATAAGGCAAAACAGTTTCGCGACCAACACACCGTCAAGATCAATACGAAAAAAGAGTTTTACG
>JAGWKU010000136.1 GCA_028873375.1 Verrucomicrobiota bacterium | reverse complement strand
TTTTGGCTACGCCGGCATTCCAACCTTTCCATCCGCGCTAACGACCCTATTACAAATAGGGAGCCCCTCTCGCGCCGGCCTTCGGCCTGATGGAAATCTTGGCCGCCGACTTTGCCAAATTCCCAAATTTTGAATCACGTTGTGTATATTGGCAAGTCCTAATAGACTACCCTCTACATCGACTTTAAATAATGAACGAGCATCAGGGTTTGTTGTATTTTTCCAACCGGCATAAGTTAAGATACTTCCCTCATTCGTTCCTATGAGAATATGGGTGTAATCGAATTTTCCTTCTGCGGTCGTATAAGTTTTGGCCAAAGCTTCTTTTTGGATAGATAAAAAACAGTGGGGATGAAAACGCCAGCCGCCTAAAGAAGCGCCTCCTAAGAGGAGGTCTTCGCTACTGTAGAATCGAGAAAGAACAAGGGAGTCAGGCCCCGGTACGACAAGATCAATCTCATAATCTGAGTAATTTCCGTGGATCGTGCTGACATTTTCGATAATACTTTCTGGGTCATTCTCTCTTGCTTCTAAGTAAGCTATGTTTACGGAACTTTCCACAGCATGGGCCTGAAGAAAGAAAAAGAGAGCTAAAGTCAGATTCAATAAATAGCGCATTCGTCCTCTCATTTTCATAGTAGAGGACCTACTATATCCAAAATTCACTTTTTCTGAATGTAGAATTAAGAATGTCTAAAGTACGCGTTCACGGGGTAGGGGGGGGGCTGCCTGACCCTATGCAAGAACAGGCGGCGCCGGCCCTTTTTCAAGACGAGAACGGAACACCTCTGTTAGATACTCGAAGACATTCCTGGCTTGCTGCTTAAGAGTGCAGACTACTGTCATGACTCGTTCGCTAAATTTTGTGCCCCATTCAGACTGACTCCCATTCGAGAGTTTCCTTGCGATAACAAAAGGACGGAGTCCTCTTTCGGCTAGATTGTTTGTCGGCTTGCCCCCTCCTGCTCCAAAAAAGTCCAGAGAGTTAAAAATCTGTTCAGTAGATCGCAATAGAGAGCTTGGCTCTTATTTCCTATCTGTTCTGCACTCGCGCCAACACTGAGCGCATCATTGATATTCTGGACGTGATTTTCATCCCAAGATAGCCGGTTATTGAGCAGACCTTTCGTTTGCTGAGCGGGCCCTCGCCCGCAAGCATTGTCATAAAGCCCATGAGCCGTGGACCAAAGCCTCTTTCAGCCTCAATCGGAATATCAGCCCGGACATGTTTTCTACATTTTTCCCAGCGACAGGTGTGGATGTTGTACTGGGTCACATCCGGCTTAATTTCTGGGAGCTCAATCACTTGTCGGCATTCGATTGAAACAGGGATGGGGTTCAGTTTTGCGCTAGCGCAGTTTGGGCAACTCAAGGGAAATAAATCAATCACCGTAGTCACTTGTTCAAGCGGCACAAGAACTCTATTGTGGCCAGGATGGCCTGGTTGCCCCCCTTGTTTGCGACCGGAAGGCTTAGAGTCTTTTTTTTGAGCGGAAAGGATCTTGGGAGGGTGGCTTGGAACTGTTTTTGGAATTGGTGTCGAGAAGTTCGCGGAGTCGCTTATTCTCAGCTTCGAGAGCCTCGACCCTCTTAAGCAGCTCGAAGTAGCGAGCTTTCCAATCGATCTGTTCGTCTTCCATGGCCGGAAGAATATACACCATGAAAGATTTTAATACCACCCCCTACCCCCCGTGAACGCGTACTCGGAAATCAGACACTTCATCAGGTCTCCGGAAACCCGGTCCTTTAGGGCCGGGTAATTCACATTAAGGCGAGTAGTATATCAACTCAATAAATTATTTGTCTATGAAAGACGACACTTTTTCTCTATGCAGCTCTAAAAGTTATTTCCTGACGATCACTAAAGACGGGTTGGGCCGAGTTCGAGTTCATCTAATTTCCAAAGCGTTTGCGATATCGATTGAGGTCCCAGAAATTGCAGTGGATCCAAGAAAGAAGTGGATATCGGTAGCGGTGATAGGCAGCGGCAAGGATTGGATCGGAGCGGAGATAGAAGTCGCTGCTGAGATTGAAGTTTTGAGAATAAATGCCCTGGACGTAAGGAAGAATAATAAAGGCGGCGGATCCTAAAGTGGGTTGAAAGTTGTTGATGAGATAAATGCCGTTGAAGATGAGAATGGCGGGGGGATCGGCGCTGAGAACATGGATCGTGTTGTCAACAGTTGTGCCACTGAACGCGGCGAGGCCGTTGTACTGGGTTCCGGTGTAGACCTTGCCGCTGGCAGCGACGGCGATGGGATCGGCGATGGAGCCGACATTTCCGCTAGGAGCGTCGAAAGTGGCGTCTTCGGTTGTTGTGAGGCTATGAGAGCCGGAGCCTTGATTCGCAATACCGTTGTCGCCTTGAAATTCTACCGTTGCGCTGGCAATGGGCCCGGTGATGGCAATGGAGCCGTCGGTCGTGACACTGACGTCTGCGATGTGGGGACCTATATTGCCGAGGGCGGCGGAGCCGCCGATATCAATGCTGATGTTTTCATTGGTTGTCCCTTGCACGGCGGGAAGTGTGGCGTTGCCTGACACGTCGATCATCAAGTTGCTGCCGGTGGAGAGGACGAGAGTGCCGGTCGTAAAAGTCACCGATCCTGTGCCGAGGAAGGAAGTTGGAACGCCGACAGTAAGATTGAATGCTGTCCCGGTAGAGCTCAGACCTCCGGTGTCGTAGACAAAGCCTGGGAAGGTAATGGCTCCGCTAGAGGCGAGAGTGACGCCGCCAGAAACTCCGATTTGCGAAGAAGTCCCGATGCTTTGGATGGAGAGGGCCGAATTCGAGTTAATCCTGACTTCCGCATTTTTTAATGTGTTGCCCTCTACCCCTTCATAGACAAATCGACCGTTTCGAAATTTTGTAGTGCCTTGATATTTAATACTTTAAGTTTATATTTAAGCCGACCATGTATAACATGGAACCATGTTCATTCGA
>JAGWKU010000135.1 GCA_028873375.1 Verrucomicrobiota bacterium | reverse complement strand
CTCGAACCGTTTTTTCGATTCCGCAGCCATATCGATCCTCCATCGTCGACCATAGTATTCACTATGGCCTTCTCCTTCGGAACGCCTTGCTTCGATCTGGCTTTGCTTCGCTAGCGCCCTTTGTCTCACTTTTGCCTAGCGGGTTAATACACTCAAAAATACCGGAAAAAACCCAATGTTTTTCTCAGAGTTCCTAGCTGGATTCTCTCTGCCAGCCTTGCCGCAGAAGGCTTAGGCATCGCCTACCTCCCCGACTTTGTCGCATGCCAGCCTTCCTTATAACCTCCGTCCCTACCCTTCTCCCCTAAAATTCCCCTCCAATGAAACTCCGGAAAAGCAGCGAGGTATTTCTCTCCTACTTCGAATGTGAATTACCCGGCCCTAAAGGACCGGGTTTTCAGAGACCTGATAAATGCCCTAACACCTCAACAGGCAGTCGGGCTAACCCTTCGTTGCCCCCTCCTAGAATTCCCCTTTTCTAAAATCCCCTTCCCTTTTAAATTAATTGCCTCTTAATTAAGACGGCTCATGAGCACAAGAATTAATTTATTTATTATCCCTCACCCTACTAGAGAGATTTCGTTTGCCGATTGGACTTCCAGGCCCACCCTTGGACCTGCCCGATTTGACTTTCTTAGCAGCACGCGAGAAGAACATGATCCTCTCTCCGACCAACAAGTTCGCATTATAAATTTAATCCTCAAAATCTCCCCTCTCCCCATTCAAACAGATGACGACGACTCGGACGATTCAGACGATGAAGATCACATCGAAAGGATAGGGAATTTACGCCCTCCTTTTCAGCGCTACGCAGTTCGATTTTCTCCAGACCATCCCAGAGCCGACTTTAATGAGGCTTTCGGACTCATTGGAGCAGCAGCTTTAATTACAGCAGAACGCGCAAGAGTCTCGCGGGAAGCATTCGACCGGCTACTCTCTCGTCATATCATTGGCCCTAACCCTCTCTCCTTTCGAAATCCTCTGCCAACCCAACTTACTGTCCAATTACCCATTTCCACGCTCATGTCAAACTCTTTACGAGGCTCTTTTCAAATCCCTAGCCAATTAAGACACGTTGCGCCACGAGAAATCTTTCCCCCTCTTTCTACCCAGCCCGTTACTTCTCCTCTCCCCGTTCCACCTCTCCGCTCCAATCCGCCGTCCTCTCCCTCATGGAAAAGAACTTGCTGGAAAGTGTGCAAAGTTCTCTTGACTGTGCTGAAGTTTGCAGCTCTCGCGGCTTGCGCATGGATAGGAATCACTTTCCTTTTTCTATTATTAGGCGAAGTAGGACTCATTCTAGGGATTGGCATTTTGGTGATAGGATATGAAGTCCGCTACGGCTGAAGGCTAGAAAAGCTTAGCCCCCGTAATTATGGACCTTTCTTTACAGCATAAAAATTAATAAAATAATTGTTATTTATATTTTTAAAATCTGTAATCTGATTTATCTATTTCTTTAAATAAGACAATTCGATATAACCATTCACATTACTTTTTAATTACGTTAATTCAAGCAGGTTACTATGACTAGCCCAACTACCTCTCGCACATCATATTCCCCCCATATCATGACTTATCCTTCTGGAATGAAAATTGAGCAATTAGAGGAGTCTACGCCCATCACTGAGGCATCTCCTTCCCCTCTCCATCGCAATCCCTTGCTTGCCACACCTAGCATCCCCTCTTTGAACAATTCATTATCTCATATTGCTCGAGGTAGAATATTTGGAGAGTACCATAAGGGTCCCAGCATAGGTGAGAAGCTTGGTCATTGGGGAGATGAATATTTGACATTCTCCGCTAAGTTCAATGAACTCAACGAGAAGCTACTCCTTTTACTCGAAAACCGACCCGCTAATATCGAAGAATGGCCTGTCTACGAAAAAAGAATTCAAGAGGTTCTGTGGGAACGTTTCTATGCAGCCCAAGGCATGAATGATCCCGCTACGCAATTAGCTAAACGTTCAGACAGAGAGCACATAAGAAAGTATTATGGCGATGAAATCACTAAACAGGGAAAGGAAATACTCCAACAATTTCATCCTATCGTGATAAAAATGCCCGATCTCTATGAGAAGATGAAAAACAGACACTATGAACTTGTAGCGGACAGTCAAGAAAAGCTCGCTTTTGCTGAGCAGTGGTCTGAATTCAAGACAACGGAAGAAGGATTTCTCAAACTCTCCAAAATTGTTTGCGATTCAACGATCGCCCAAGAATTAAGAGATGCTTCTAAAATTCAGTTAGAAGAACATAAAAAAACGCTCGACGAACAGATAAAAAAATTAGTTGAATGTTCTCAATCTGCTAATGTGCTTATCTCACCTGACATCAACACTATTCAAGATTCATTAAATCTAAAACACGAAATAACTCAATTTTATGCTCAATCTGACTTAGAAAACCTCCGAGAGTTAGAAACTCTTTTTCGAATTGGTTCTCCTGAATATCTTTTCAAATCTCTTACATATCAACACAAGTTAATCAATGAAGGCAGATTTTCCCATGCAGAACAGTACGCTTTAGAATGGATAAAGACTGTTCCACAAGACGCTCATTGGCAAGATATTGAACAAATGTCCGATTTATTTCTACAAGCTATTCAAAAGGGAAATAGAAATAGCTTATCAGGTTTCCAAGAGGCACTTAACATATGGATGCAAAACCGCCCAGACCTTCACTTGGATTCTTCAAACATAACACCACTCAATACAGAAGGCGGCGTGAACGGCGCTCAAGCTATGGCTTTACTGCAAGGACAACTTTTCTGTATAGGCCAAGACACCAGTTTTGCTGCTGGCGCTTGTTATAGAGATTGTGAATCATTAATGCCTAACGAGGCCACATGGAAGCATATGAGAGCTCTTTTTCAGATTTCCACACTTCAATGGGCCAAAGCAAGAGCTTATCTTAACGACCTACCTCCGGAACAAGCTAATTTTATCCGACGGGAAATTGTTT
>JAGWKU010000134.1 GCA_028873375.1 Verrucomicrobiota bacterium | reverse complement strand
CTTCAAAGTTCTGATGGATCCATCGACTACACTTACCAGCCAAACGCTCTTGGCCAAGTCCTATCTTCTACCGATCACAAAACCGGCCTAAAAACCATTCGAGATCCAGACCCACAAGGCAATCTTCTCACAGAAACTCTCGCAAACGGCCTTGCCATCACAAAAACATACGATAGGCTCAACCGCTGCAAAACCCTCCACTTCCCCGACGGCTCTCTTCTAAGCAAAGACTATGACCCAGTTTACCTTAGAGAGGTTTCCTACGCAGGACTTACCCATCGCTACGTCAAGTATGACCTCTCTGGCCATCTTCTTGAAGAAGAGCTCCCCCTGAATGCCGGTAAGGTCACCACCGACATTGACCTCCTCGGTAGAGCCTCTAGCGTCCGATCGCCCTACCACAGCCAAACGGTGGGTTCTTTTGACGCCGTAGGCAAAATTGAAAGTCTCCGCACACAACTGCCCAGCTACTCAGAATCCATTCATTTTACCTACGACAGCCTTGGACAGCTCACGAAAGATGGCCAGCACAGCTACTCCTCTGACTCCCATTACAATCGCCTTTCGCAAGACCAAGCTCGTATCCAAGTCAATGACCTAAACCAACTCGTAGATCTCCAATACGATCTTAATGGAAACCCGATCCTCAAGGACAGCCTCAAACTCTCCTACGACGCCCTCGATCGCCTCGTCGCCATCGACTTTCCCGACAAAGCCACTATTACCTATACCTATGACCCCTTTCATCGACGCCTAACCAAGACTACCCCAGACAAAACCACCCGCTATCTCTACGACGGCAATGATGAGATTGGGTTTGAAGAAAATGGCCACTTATCCCTCCGCATCCTCGGAGACACCCCTCAGGCTGAAATCGGCTCCGCCGTCATCTTCCAACTCAATGGCTCCGTCGTACTCCCCCTCCATGACCTACAAGGCAACGTCTCTCTCTTACTAGATCCCATTGCCCAAACAACTCCCGAAGTATACCTCTATTCCCCCTTCGGCCAACTTCACTCAACTACAACCCAAAACCCTTGGCGCTACCTCTCTAAACACACCGACGACGAAACCGGCCTCATCTTCTTCGGCAGACGCTACTACGACCCCTCTGCCGGTAGATTCCTCACCGCTGACCCCAAAGGCTACACCGATTCCCTCAACCTCTATGCCTTTTCCCTCAACGACCCCTTCATGCTCATGGATCCCTATGGGCTGGAGAATGAACCTTCTAATCTAAGTTCCATTGCCCTCTCCTCCGCCACTACATTTGGTTCCGGAGCCTTCACCGGTTTAGTTCATCCCATCGATTCAGCTTGGGCTCTCTCTGGAGACCTTGCAGTCCTCGGCCAATGTGCCATAAGCGGCGACTTTTCCCGCCTGACCAATGCCTGGAAGACAATGGATTGGGACCAGCGCTGCCACTTTTTCTCTTTCCAGGCTTCCCGAATCGTCGGACTTGGCCTGGCCGTTGCTGGAGGTAGCGAAATTTACCATGGCGCCCGACTCACCATCAGCGGCGTCTACCACGGCGGAAAAACAGCGTTTCAGACAATTGGGAAATGGGCGTTGCCTCGGATAGAAAGAGCAGAGGCAGTTGAGGCTAATGAAATTATCACGGTAAAACAATTATCAAATCCTTATATGGGTATAAAACAAGCGTCTAAATATCTCCAGGACCTGGGGGTAAGTCGCGCTCGGAGAGTGCCGATACTTCAATCATTTGAGGCAGAGAGTATGACTATTTGTCAAGCTAGTCAGTCAGAATTTGGCCTAAGATATTTTTCTAATCCAAATCGTGTTGGCGGCAGTTATCTCTTTGAGTCATTTCCCGCTTCTCGAAGTAGTTTAGCCATCCGATATGAATGGAATGCCATGTCTGGTTTTAGGCAGTTTCAAATTCGGCCAGGTACAACAATTTTGGAAGGTAGAACTGCTGCCCAAGGGCCTTACCTGCCCGGAGGGCAGATTCAAAAATTTGTCATTAATTGGCGGGAGGACCTTTTTTTACCATGACAATATCACAAAACAAAAGAGATCAATTACTCAGGCTTATTGCTAAAGCTTTAGATGAGATTCAAAAAGAAATTGAAAAAGCGAATCGGGGTTTAGAGACTCTAGATGAACTTGAACATTTGGAATGTATTCAGTCTGCCCTCGCTGAAATGAACTCTAACCTCAATCAAAATAATGGGCAAAAAATTCAAAGATTTCAACCAAATATTGCAAGGATTGTAATCGACACTTGGCCACTAAATAATCCGCTAGGGGATCTGATTTGTCAAATCGAGTATGAATATAAGAAACTAAAAAGAGGAGAGTAGTCGAGAGGAGAGCAGTCGCCTGATTTTTTTCTGAATCCACCTCCAATGCGCCATGAGCGGCGACTTTTCCCGCCTAACCAAGACCACTCCAGACAAAACCACCCGCTATCTCTACGACGGCAATGATGAGATAGGGTTTGAAGAAAACGGCCAGTTATCCGTCCGCATCCTCAGCGACACCCCTCAGGCTGAAATCGGCTCCGCCGTAATCTTCCAACTCAATGGCTCCGTCGTACTCCCCCTCCATGACCTACATGGATCCCTATGGGCTGGAGAATGAACAATCGGCCCTATCTTCGCAAAGCAACTGGAATAGTGCTTGGACAGAAATGAAAAGAGGGTGTTGGGATGGAGGTATCGATAGTCTTTGCGGTTTGATAGACTTCTCGTGCTCTATAGCCAATCCAGTCGTCTCATACTTATTTGGAGCGGAATGGACGGTAGACCCGCTTGGAGAGCGGCTTAGAAAAAGCATGAATGGCTACCTTGGCCCCGAAAGTTCAGGTTATTTGTCTAGAGCCAGTTATTGGGGAAGTTATGGTCTCACTACAGCCGGTGTGGCATACCTCACAAAAGGAACCTCTCTTGTATCTTCTTCTAGCTATAAAGGGCTTCCCTTCATTCAGAAATTATTCGGGAA
>JAGWKU010000133.1 GCA_028873375.1 Verrucomicrobiota bacterium | reverse complement strand
GATTTAACGATAAAAATACCCAACTAGCAAGTTGGATCTCTTAGTACAGCTCCTTTTCGAAGGAGCTCCCTTTTAAAAGACCCTTCCTACGAAACGAATAGAACGTCCCTTTTCCAATGATTAGATGATCAACGACGGGAATTCCCACAACCATCCCTGCTGAACAGAGAGTGTGTGTGATTTCGCGATCGCTCGTCGATGGCTCCGGATCGCCTGAAGGGTGGTTGTGTGCGATGATGAGGCTGTGAGCGCGGTGGCGAATTGCAGAGCAGAACACTTCACGTGGATGCATCATCACTTGGTTTAAAATTCCTTTCCCAATGATTTCTTTGTGAAGAAGGGCGCGGCGGGCATCGCGAAGGAGCACGCAGAGCACCTCAATCGGCTCATCGCTAAGATCGCAGAGCTGGTCGAAGGCTTTTTCAGGCGAGTCGATGAGAGAGCGGTCGGTTGCTGGCGGTCGGAGCCTTTTCCAAAGAGCAAAAGAGGCCTGGAGTTGGATCGCCTTAGCAAAGCCGATGCCTTTAATCGTAGAGAGTTCCGCGAGGGTCGCTTCGGCGAGTTGCTCGAGAGTTCCAAAGCGGGCGAGGAGATCGGCAGCAAGCTCGAGTGCAGAGCGCTTTTTAGTGCCGCTGCTGAGAAGGATCGCGATCAGCTCGATAGAAGAGAGAGCCGCAGGGCCTCGCTGGGCCAGTCGCTCGCGGGGACGTGCATCAGGGGGCAGTTCGCGCAGGGTCATTCAGAGATTTTCTTTGAGAGGGGGCAAAATTTCA
This sequence comes from Verrucomicrobiota bacterium, assembly GCA_028873375.1. Taxonomy (GTDB): domain Bacteria; phylum Chlamydiota; class Chlamydiia; order Chlamydiales; family SM23-39; genus CAITMJ01. Next base: position 2,227 of record JAGWKU010000133.1, on the reverse strand, counting down.
AAGGGAGCTATTTTCTGTTCGAGGTGTTGCGGAATTTCCACTTCAAGAAGGATGTCATTTCCTTCATATTCAGTGGAAATGACTCGCCCTTGCTGCATGAGTTCGCTGACGAGCGCGTAGTGACTTTGCGGGATACGGAGAGTAACTACTTTTCGCAACAGGGAAATTTCGCGGATCATCCGTTCGAGGAGCTGGTCAAAGCCTTGCCGAAGAAGCGCGGAGAGCTCGACTGTTTTTGGATAGGTCACTCTCATCTTTTCGATCATGAGACGCCCTTGGCATTGGTCTATTTTGTTGAGGACGGTGATGATGGGGCGTTTTTCGGCGTTGAGTTCTTTGAGCACTTCATAGGTCGCTGCCGCTTGATTTGCAGCTTGAGGATTGCTGACGTCGATGAGGTGGAGCAAGATATCGGCTTGGAGCGCCTCTTCGAGGGTGCTTTTGAAGGCAGCGACGAGGAGATGGGGCAACTTGCGGATAAAGCCAACCGTGTCGACGAGGAGAATTTCTTGTCGATTTGGAAGGGTGTATTTGCGAGTGGTCGTATCGAGAGTAGCAAAGAGTTTGTCTTCGACGAGGACATCGGCTTTGGTGAGTGCATTGAGAAGGGTCGATTTACCGACGTTGGTGTAGCCGATGATGGCAAAAGTGGGAATCCCTTTCCGAACGCGAGCGCGCCGTTGGGTTTCTCGGTGTTTGCGAACGGTCTTAAGTTCTTTTTGGAGCTGGTCGATGTTCCGTCTTAAAATGCGCCGGTCGATCTCAATTTGCTTTTCCCCTTCCCCTTTCAAAAACCCGCCGCCGCCCTTACCACCACCGCCGGTGCGCTGGCGGCTCAAGTGAGTCCACAGGCGTGTGAGTCGGGGTAACTGATAGCGGCTCGCAGCGAGTTCGACTTGGATCCTCGCTTCGCGCGTCTGTGCCCGCTGGGCAAAAACGCCAAGGATGAGCTCCGTCCGATCGATCACCGCTTTTTGAAACGCCTTTTCGAGATTGCGCTGCTGCTGCGGAGAAATTTCTTCATCGAAAATTGCAAGGTCGATCTGCTGTTCAGCCATGAGCTGGCAGATCTCCTCGGCTTTCCCTTTGCCGATGTAGGTCGCCGTATCGATGTCGCGTAAATGGACGGCCATTTTTGCCGCCGTCTCTAAGCCATAGGTCGTTGCCAGACTCTCGAGTTCATCGAGCTGCTCTTCGCATTGAGCCTTGTCTCGAGCGCTTTTATAGACGCCGATCAGAAGAGCTTTTTTTTGGCGGGGCGCTAGATCGTGGAGACGTCCTTGGCCGCTTTGAGGAGGTGGGGTCGTATCATGCATGAGGATTCATTTGGAAAGGGATTGTAAGGCCATCATAGCCGGGTTGCACATCAGGAGGCAGGTGTCGGCAAGCCCAGTTGTGCTCAACGGAGTGGGACATGTGGGTAAGCCATGTTTTTTCAGCGCCCACTTTCCTCGCAAAAGCAACCGCCTCGGTAAGAGAAAAATGAACCGGGGAAGGCTCTTCACGCAGCGCGCTCAAGACCAACTTTTTTACCCCTTTGAGTTCATCGAAAATTGAGTCGTCATACTCGCGAATATCGGAGACGTACGCGAAGTTACCGATCCGATAGCCGGTCACTTTCATCCCTGCTTGCCGGTAACTCATATACCTAATCTTGACTCCCAAAAAATCGGTTTCTCCCGCTTCTTTAGGCAATGCTTGGCAATCGAGCTGGGCGCTCTTCGATTTTTTTTCCTCATTGGATTGAAACAAGTAGGGAAACCGACTTTCGATCTCTCGAAGCGTCTCCTTCGACATGAGACACGGAAACGACTTTTTCTGTTGGAAATTCAGAGCTCTGAGTTCATCGATCCCCGCAATATGATCGAAATGGGCGTGCGTAATGAGTACTCCATCCAAATGAGAGAGGCCAAACTTCAATGCTTGCTGCCGAAAGTCCGGTCCAATATCGATGAGCAATACCTTATCGCCCACGTGGATGACGCCGGCAGGTCGGAGCCGCTGATTGTGCGGATCGCTCGAGCGACACACGTCACACGAGCAACCGATAAGAGGGATTCCCGCAGACGGCCCCGTTCCAAGGAATGTAAAAATTGCTTGCATAGAGAGAAATTGTAAATCGAACCATCATAATTACGCGAGAACTTAAAAAAAAAATGAAACCACTGAGATCACTGAGGCGGCGAAGCGCCGCAAAAAAAGAGAGAAAAAACATTTTTTCCTCTTC
>JAGWKU010000040.1 GCA_028873375.1 Verrucomicrobiota bacterium | reverse complement strand
GTAACTCTAGGCCCAAAGCCTCAGTCAACAAACTCATGAGCCACAATGCGAGAGCGTGAACCTGAGGTGGCCTCGTTAAATGATAACTTGCAGGTGGTCAACCCGCACGATAGGGTGAAACCAACACTTTGAGCGAAAAAAAAATATAGGCAGATGTAGCTCAGAGACCTGCCGGGGTTAGAAGGGGATGGCGCGTGAGGACAGTTCAGTCAGGAACTTGGGAGACCCTTTAAGGCCCAAATTAGGAGGAGGTCGTGAGCGAAGACAAGGCAGAGCGACGATTTTTTTTTTGGAGCATGAACCATGGGGAATAAATAACCCAGGAACAGCCATAAAGGGAGTCAGAGAGGTTCGTAGTAGTGAGGAAAGAGGGTAATTCTTCTGGAGCGAAGGGACCTTGCTATAGTTAACGTTTCAAAGAAAGAGAGTGAACCGATTGGAAACTAATACGGAACAGAGAGAAATCTCTACACTTACTCAACTTCAAGCGAAACTGAGTCTGAAAGCCAAATTGGAACCGAAATTTCGGTTCTACACCTTGTACGGACATCTCCACCGAGATGACGTGTTACGGGAAGCTTGGAAGACCGTTAAGCGAAACGGGGGGACAGCTGGGATAGATAATATCTCGATTAGAGATATTGAGCAGTCCAACAAAAGAGTTTCTGGATTTCTGCAAGAGATCCGGGAAGAACTAATTACCAAGAAATACTATCCCAAGCCCGTAAAGAGGGTATTTATCCCGAAGAGTGACGGACGATTGAGACCTCTAGGGATTCCTACAGTAAAGGATCGAGTGGTTCAAGCGGCGCTACGCCTAGCCATCGAGCCTATATTCGAACAGGATTTTCTTGCGTGTTCCTATGGCTTCCGCCCAGAAAAGTCAGCACACCAAGCAGTTGGTGCAATTCAAGACGCAGTATACTCTGGAAAGAGGCAGGTATATGATGCAGATCTGAAAGGTTATTTTGACTCGATTCCCCACGATAAACTTATGTTAGCTGTTGAAAGAAGAATCGCAGATAAACAAGTTTTGAAGCTGATCCAGAAGTGGCTCAGGGCCCCTATATGGGAGCCAGGGAAACCGATGAAAGTAAACGAACAGGGAACTCCGCAAGGAGGGGTCATATCACCCCTTCTTGCGAATATTTATCTACACTGGTTTGACAAGATCTTCAACGGGCCAAATGGCCCTGGAATTTGGGCTAAGGCAGTGTTGATACGATATGCCGACGATTTTGTGGTCATGGCCCGATATATAACAAAGAAGGTCAAGACCTGGATCGAAGGCACCCTGGAAGACAGATTTGGTCTCACCATCAACAGGGAGAAGACCAAGATTGTAGATCTGGAGGCCCCGAAAGGGCAACTAGATTTTCTTGGATTTACCATGAGGTGGTGGAAAGTTAGGACAGCCCAATGGAAGAAGTTTTGTTCCCAAATGCCCTCGAAGAAGAGTCTCAAGAGGGCCAGAGAAAGAGTGAGAGAAATTACCAGTCCAAAGAACGGGTATCGACCTGTCGAAGACATTGTTAAAAGACTCAACCTATTTCTGCTGGGATGGGGACAGTACTTCCATCAAGGAAATCCAAGTGAAGCCTTTGGATCGCTCAACACATATGTGGACGAGCGGATGACCCACTATCTCCAACGACGCTCTCAGAAGAGCTTCAAGAAGAAGAGTGGGACGTGGTACGAGGAAATGAGGCGACTAGGTGTAGTGCAGCTGACAAAACAATTGTTTGTATGAAAGCAATCGGACAAGAGACTATAGGTAAGCCGGATGCGGGAAACCCGCCAGTCCGGTTTGACGAGGGGGGTGGGTCACTCCACCTCTACTCTATTTTTATCGTTGTCCTTTCTATTCAATACATACTTTTTCTAAGCGGGTATTAAGAGACTATCTCTGATTTAAATTTCAGTCGATTTTGGGGTTCTTTTGAGCCGATTTTCGATCCAAATTTGGGGGGGTAATATACGTTTTGTTGATATAACCCCCAAATTTGGATCGAAAATCGGCCAAAATAATCCCCAAAAGCGACGAAACTTTAATTCAGAGACAGTCTCTAAGATCCTGGTGTTTGGTCTGCCCATATAGTGCATGTTATATAACACAACAGTTTGAAAGGCTCAAATTCGATACGTTCACAGCTTTCCATACATCGAAAGTATTGGCTGTCCTTGTTAGGCGGAAGTTGACCTTGGGAAGCTAATATGGCTGCTTGATTTGCAAGAGCTATTAATCCGACTGCTCCAGCAGCAGCTGCCGCTTTTTTCATCTCTGCAAAAAATTCTATGCTTCCGCTTGTCGATAGGACTCTCTTTGAAAAATGTAAACAAGCTGTTTTTCCTCCCGATACAGAGACATTGAAATTCATGTCGAAGAACTTTATTCCAGCTATTTGATACACTCGAAAGCTAATTTTTTCGATTCCTAATTCTCGCATCCTAAAATTCTTGTGACATTCGTGGCAATACTCACCGCTCTTCAATAAGGTATAGGTGCGTTGGTTATCTGAACCTTCTTCGTTTGGGTCGATCTCGTTTAATGAATAGCCGAGCTCGCTATAATCGAGATCACTGTCGACTGTTTCGATAGACATATCTAATTCCTTTTGTTCTGTTTCATTTTATTAATTTTAATAATAGGGGAGGTAACTTACCAAGTGAACATTTTAGGTGTCAACAAATTTATAGCTCGACAGTGAAGACAAAAAAGAAATTGATTTTCAGAGGAAGAGCCGCTAAAGTCGGTTTTTCCTCATATGAAAAAATTTAAGCTTGTATTTCTCGTCCTTTTCTTTCTTTCGTCGATCGCGTGGCTCGCTCTTTTGTTCATTGAAGAGGCGCCAATTCCAGTCTTGGATCCGAGGGGCTGGGTGGGGGTGAAAGAGCGCGATCTGATTGTCATTTCGACCCTCTTGATGCTCATTGTGATTATACCGGTGTTCATTTTGACCTGGTGGATCACATGGAAGTACCGAGCGAGCAACACAAAAGCGAAGTACGATCCGAAGTGGGACCACAGTCATTTGGCAGAGACGATCTGGTGGTCAGTGCCCTGTGCGATCATCGTCGTATTGGGGATTTTGACGTGGGAAAGCTGTCATGAGCTCGATCCGTTTCACCCGCTCGATGCAAAGTCGATTCAGACGACTGAAAAGCCAATAGAGATCCAAGTGGTGGCGCTCCAATGGCGCTGGCTCTTCATCTATCCAGAGCAAAAAATTGCGAGCATGAATTTAGTCCAGTTTCCGGCTAAACGGCCCGTTCATTTCCAGATCACCGCCGATGCGCCGATGAATTCCTTTTGGATTCCGCAGCTCGGGGGGCAGATTTACGCGATGCCGGGGATGAAGACGCAACTCCATTTGATCGCCGATGAGGCGGGCAGTTTCCGGGGCACGTCGGCCAATTTGAGCGGCGAAGGATTTGCTCGGATGAATTTCGTCGCCAAATCGACATCGCCCGAGGAATTTTCCGCCTGGGTCGAATCGGTGCGGCAATCAGGAAACGTATTGGAATGGGCTGGATATACTAAGTTGGTCGAACCGAGCTCTGATCGGAATGTGTTCCTCTACTCGCTGGGAGAAGAGGGGCTCTACGATCGAATTATAATGAAGTACATGATGCCATGAACGATCTGTTTGGAAAATTGACTCTTCACGCCTTTGTCCACGATTGGGTACAGATGATCGGGGTCGGGATAATGCTTGCCACCGGGCTGATCGCGGTTGGTTTTTTGACCTATTATCGACAGTGGAAGTGGCTCTGGAGCGAGTGGCTCACATCGCTCGACCCGAAGCGGATTGGGGTGATGTATACGGTGGTTGCTACAATCATGCTCTTGAAGGGGCTTGCCGATGCGATGATGATGCGGGCGCAACAGGCTTTTTCAGTGGGCGATTCACAGGGCTATTTGACGGCCGATCACTTTCAACAGATTTTTACAGCACACGGGACGACGATGATCTTCTTCGTCGGAATGGGATTTGTCTTTGGCTCGATGAACTTCATCGTGCCGCTCCAGATTGGGGCGCGCGATGTGGCGTTTCCATTTTTGAACTCCGTAGGCTTTTGGTTTTTCGCAGTGGGAGCAGCCCTCCTCATCGTATCGATGATCATCGGAGATTTTTCTGCGACTGGCTGGGTTTGCTATCCGCCTCTATCGGGACTGAAATACAACCAGGGCGTAGGGGTCGATTATTGGATTTGGAGCGTGCAGATCGCAGGGGTGGGGAGCTTGATCTCGGGGATCAACTTCTTAGTGACGATTTTGAAGATGCGTTGCCCCGGAATGACGCTGATGAAGATGCCCCTCTTTACCTGGTGCTCACTTGCGACGTTGATCTTGGTCGTCTTCGCCTTTCCCATCTTGACGGCCAACATCAGTTTGCTTGCGCTCGATCGGTATCTCGACATGCATTTCTACACGCCTGATTTTGGCGGCAATCCAATGATGTACATCAATTTGATTTGGGCCTGGGGCCATCCCGAGGTCTACATCTTGGTCTTGCCCGCCTTTGGCGTCTATTCAGAGGTGGTAGCGACATTCTCGCACAAGCGGCTCTTTGGCTATGTGTCGATGGTATGGGCCATTGCGCTCATCACTTTTTTATCGTTCATCGTCTGGCTCCACCACTTTTTTACGATGGGAGCAGGAGCTGATATCAATGCCTTCTTCGGCATCATGACGATGTTGATCGCTGTGCCGACCGGAGTGAAGATCTTCAACTGGCTCTTTACGATGTACCGCGGACGGGTCCACTTTACGACGCCGCTGATTTGGTTTTTAGGCTTTATGGTCACCTTTAGCACAGGGGGCATGAGCGGTGTGTTGATGTCGGTGGCGCCGATCGATTTCCAAACGCACAATAGCCTCTTTTTGATCGCTCACTTCCATTCGATGGTGATCGGCGGTGTTCTCTTTGGTTTGTTTGCGGCGATTGCTTATTGGTTTCCCAAATTCGCTGGGTTTAAATTGGACGAGAGATTCGGCCGGTATGCGGCCTTTTGTTGGATCGTCGGCTTTTTGGTGGCCTTCATGCCGCTTTATGCGCTGGGGCTGATGGGAGCGACCCGCCGGCTCGATCACTACGACGCCGAGACAGGGTGGCACTCCCTCTTTGTAGTCGCAGGTATCGGGGCTGCTTTGATCATGCTGGGCGTCTGCTTGCAGATTGTGCAGGTCATTGTCAGTATTCGAGATCGGAAAAAGAACCGAGATACGACGGGAGATCCATGGCATGGCCGGACCCTCGAGTGGTCGACGACTTCGCCACCGCCCTTTTACAATTTTGCGATCGTTCCTCACATCAATGACCACGATGCTCACTGGGCGCAAAAGCACGGCGAAGGGCCGAAGCAGCCAAGCCATTATGAAGACATCTACATGCCGACGAATACTCCACTCGGTGTCCTCATGGGCGTTTTTGCCTTTTTGTTTGGCTTTGGATTGACCTGGCGAATATTTTGGCTCGCCGGCGTAGGACTTCTCGGCGTCATCGTCTGCATGGTCATCCGATTGTCTGAATCGGAAGAGGAGACCGAGGTGTGCATCACAGCGGCAGAACTGAGAAAGATGGAAAAAGCATGATTTCCGAAGCGCAAGCGAACCACCATCACGGCGTCTACTCGAGAACCCTCTTCGGTTTTTGGGTCTACATCATGACCGACTGCATCTTGTTCTCCTGTCTCTTTGCAACCTATCTTGTGCTCCATAACAACACCTACGGTGGACCCTCTGCCCAAGACTTGTTTAGTGCTCCATATGCCCTCGTCGAGACGCTGTTTCTCTTAGCGAGTAGCTTTACTTGCGGCATGGCGATGCTCTCGATCCCATCGCGCGCCAAAATCGTCGGTTGGTTTGCGGTCACATTTCTCCTCGGCGCATCCTTTGTCGCGATGGAGGTGACTGAGTTTGTTCGCATGGTCCATGAAGGACACAGCTGGGAAAAAAGCGCCTTTCTCTCCTCGTTTTTTACGCTGGTCGGCACCCACGGCCTCCACGTCTCGATTGGCCTTCTTTGGATGATCATTTTAGTGATTCCAGTCTTGCGCCATGGCCTCACCGCAGTGTCGCTTAAACGGCTCAACTGCCTGCGCCTTTTTTGGCACTTCCTAGACGTCGTCTGGATTTTTATTTTCACGATCGTTTACCTCATGGGAGTTTCATGAAAGACATCTCGCACCGTTACCACGCTGATCCGGAGCAGGGGAGCTACAAGACCTATTGGCTTGGCTTTCTCCTCTCCGTCGCATTGACCCTCGCTGCCTATTTCTCTGTTGAGGCCCATCTTTTCTCACGCACGGCTGTCCTCGGCCTTATCTTCGGATTTGGGTTTCTTCAAGTCATCGTGCAGATGATCCTTTTTCTCCACCTTGGACATGAGAAGAAACCCCATTGGAATTTCCTCACCTTTTCCTTTATGTTGGCGGTTCTCCTCATCTTGGTGTTTGGATCTCTCTGGATCATGTGGACGCTCGATTACAACGTGATGAGCATGCCGGAGATGAAATGATCAAAACCTATTACATGTTGACCAAGCCGGGGATCATTGCCGGCAATCTCCTCACGACTGGCGGCGCCTTTGCTTTAGCCTCGAGAGGGGAGTTTGACTTTTGGCTCTTTCTCTTCACTCTTCTAGGCCTCTCGTTTGTCATCGCCTCGGCCTGTGTCTTCAACAATGCGATCGATCGGCATGCCGATGCGAAGATGGCTCGTACGAAACATCGCCCCCTTGCACAGGGAGTTATTTCGCCCAGAGAAGCTTCTCTTTTTGCTTTTTTCTTAAGTGTGCTCGGCTTTTTTTTCTTGGGAGTCTACACGAATGTTCTCACGGTGCTCATTGCAGCGATTGGTTTTGTGATCTATGTAGGGATGTATAGCTTTTGGAAATACCGCTCCACTTACGGCACTCTGATCGGTAGCTTATCGGGCGCGACCCCTCCGCTCATCGGCTATTGCGCCGTCCGAGGAGAACTCGATCTCGGGGCCCTCCTCCTCTTTGCCACTCTCGTCTTTTGGCAAATGCCCCACTTTTATGCGATTGCGATGTACCGACGCGAGGATTATACTACAGCGAAAATCCCCGTCCTACCCATCATAAAAGGGAATCGGGTAGCCAAAATTCATTCGATTCTCTACATCGTCGCCTTCCTGGCAACAGCCCTTCTACTCACCCTGTGCGGTTATACGGGCTATGGCTATCTCATCGGATTGGCGCCGTTGGGGCTCTATTGGCTCTTTCTAGGAATTCGAGGATTTAAAGCGACAAATGACCACGATTGGGCGCGGAACATGTTCCGTTTCTCTCTGGTCGTCATCACCGCCTTTTCTGTCCTAATCGCTGTATCTTAAATTACAGAAAGAAGCCGCGAAGCGCGGTTATGATTCACCACTGAGCTCAGTGGTGCATTTTTTGCCACGTTGCAAGCCCTTATTCTATGGCTTACTTGTTGCCTTTGCAGTCGCACGATTTTTCGCACTCCGTCTGGCATTTCTGGTTCTGGGCGTCGCACTTCGCCTTGCAAGACCCCACCCTGTCCTTCGAACTAGAGCAGGAAGTGACTAATAAACAAGAGCATAGGATTAATAAAGCCGTTTTCATAGGGAACCCCTTTATAGATGGTTTCCCCCTTTCTACCACAAGTCCCTTTTTCAGTGAAAAAAAGAGTAAAATAATATATCATATCTTTATGGCTTCTTTAAATGCAGCAAGTGCTGCGATTGACAATCTTGTTCGATTGATGGAAACCCCTGGAGACTACCAGGTAGAAAATGGCCAGTTAGAGCATAGTCCTACACGTGGGTTTCATAAGTTACGACGTAAACCAAGCGGTGACTTCTATGCCACGATCAAGTCCGATTTTATCACTCGCAATACAGAGGCGATCAATGCGGTTAAGACGGATGAGTTAAGGGACGAAGCAAAGACGTTGCAACGGCTCTTTTTTGAATCGTTGCCATCTCAAGAATACGATCGAAAGGCCATTACAGTAGGGGGTGCGTTGGAACGAGTCCTCGATGGAAGAGTCACTGCATTATACCGCGACGAAGAAGATCTAATCGACCCAGTCAGCCGTCGAAGAATCCAGCAGACGTTGGGGGAAACTGAGTTCTCTTGTAGGTTAGGAGTAAGGCCTGAAAAGATCGACTCGGAATATCATCCTGTCTACTTCTTGCGTAGCCGATGGGGAGAAAGATTGGGGGTCTTTAAACAAGAAATGCCAAAGGCAAGCGATTGCTATGGGGCTTCAGGAGATCGAATCGCCCACCTGGCAGAAGTCGCTAGCTATCGGTTGGATTATGAACTCAATCGTTTCTCTCGCACGGTTCCCTTTACCCAACTTTTTTCGTGCGACCTCTATTTTTCTGGCAAACCCAATCGTGTTCACGGGAGCTATCAATTTTACATCGAGAAGCCTCACTTCTTCCAAGATCTTTTAAAAGATACGGGTAGATGGAGTGATGAGGAACTCTTCGATGCCAATCATGAGGTTCTAGCGAATCGGCTGGATGTCTCTGCTTTGCAAGAGATGGAGTTTGAAAACCTCGAGCAATTTGCCTGGTTAGATCTCCTCGCAGGGAATAACGATCATCATTTTAGAAACATCCTCGTTCAAAAGATCGATGGCAAGGAATGGCGTCTCATCGGGATCGACAATGCCAATTCTTTCCCTTGGTGTCATGATCTCGATCTTCCCATCGGTAAAATGCATCCTAATCACTGGTTCAAATGGAGCACGTTGGCGCAGGCAAAGCGTTCTTTCTCAAAGGCGATGGTCAACAAAATTCACTTGACAGAGATCGAAGACATCACAGAGATGCTCAAATACTCGTTTCCTCCCAAAGAACATCTCGATGGGAAATTAAAGACTCTTCGTGATCGGTTCAAAGTCATTGACAAAGGCGCTCAAGAAGGACAATCTCTCCGCACGATTGCCAAAAATATCCTCGCTCTGACGAGCAAGCCTACTCTTTCGCGATAGCCTCAGCGATCTCAGCGTATTTGTCTGGATTTTGCGAGAAGTGACTCGCGCAATCGCCATTGTTGCACAGTCCATATTCTTTTCCATTGTGGATATAGACATGAGCGCTGTGGACCGGTTGCCCTGAAACGGGGCACTTTTGATTGCCGACTTTGGCCACATTTTCTTTTTTCACAGGTTGAGCTTTTCCACAGCTCTGCGCTAGAATACACAGACCGATCAGCAATAGTTCTTTTTTCATTTCTTCCCCTTGTTTAGCCAGCAGTCTTCGACATGATCATCGACCAAGCCGACCGCTTGCATGTAAGCATATATGATAGTGGACCCGACAAACGTCATCCCTCTTTTCTTCAAGTCTTTGGAAAGGGCGTCGCTCTCTTTGGAGCGGGGGGGAATGTCGGAGAGTTGTTTCCGACGATTGACAATAGGTCGGTGATCGACAAATCCCCAGAGATATCGGTCGAAAGAGCCAAACTCTTTTTGAATGTTTAGAAATATGCGGGCATTTTGCCGGACGCTATAGATTTTAAGCCGGTTTCGGATGATGTTTGGATTTTGACGCAGTGCTTCCAGTGCTTCATCGCTCATCTGAGCCGCTTTGTTGGGGTCAAAGTGATGAAAGGCCTCTCGGTATCCTGTCCGTCTTTTTAGGATTGTCTCCCAGCTAAGACCTGCCTGAGCTCCTTCTAAAATGAGCATTTCAAATAGGAGGCGATCATCATGCACCGGCACGCCCCATTCCCGATCATGGTAATCGGCATAGAACTCTTTGTCGGAGCCAAAACACCGTTTTTTCATGAATCGAAAGGATATTCATACGCGGCGGAGCTGTCAACTCTATTGGTGGAAAAATCGATTTTTGCTACAGTTCGGCTGATGCGTAAAATAGCTCTTTTTCTAGTCCTTGTTTCTCCGCTTCTCGCTTGCACAGGCCTTCGGGTAACGGCTGAAGATGGCTCGAGTGTGAATGGACGCACTCTCGAGTTTGGCGTTGTGATCGACCTCTATGCTACCGTCGTACCCCGTAACCTCAATTTTCAAGGGACAACGCCGATCGGCAAGGGGCTCTCCTACACTTCAAAATATGCAGCAGTTGGGATAGCTTGCTTTGACGACCCATCGCTCATGGATGGGATGAATGAAAAAGGACTTTGCGCGGGAGCGTTTTATTTCCCCGGTTTTGCCGGCTATTCCGAAATCACAAAAGAAAATCGTTCACAGTCTCTTTCTCCCATCGAATTTGTCCATTGGATCTTAACGCAGTTTGCCTCGCTCGACGAAGTAAAGGAGGCCCTTGCTTCGATCGTTCTGGCGCCAACGATCATGGAGGCGTGGGGGGATGCGCCCATTCCTCTCCATTATATCGTTTACGACAGAGAGGGGAAGAGCATTGCCATCGAACCGATGGAAGGGGAGCTCATCGTCCATGACAATCCCCTCGGCGTGATGACTAATTCTCCCACGTTCGATTGGCATATGATGAATTTGCGCAATTTCATCCACCTCGATCCCTCCAATGTAGCTCCAACCGACCTAGGTAAAGTCACGCTTGCTCCCTTCGGTCAAGGCTCCGGCATGGTGGGGCTCCCCGGCGATTTTACGCCCCCCTCGCGCTTTGTCCGAGCGGCTTTCTTCTCCGCCAACGCTCCCCCGTTAAAGAGTGGGGAGGCAACGATAGCGCAGGCCTTCCATCTCCTCAATCCGTTCGATATTCCTCTCGGCATCGCAAGGGAAAAGACAAAGAAAGGAATGGCTGCAGACTATACCCTCGCGACGTGCGTTAAAGACCCTCAATCGCTCCGCTATTACTACAAGTCGTACGATAACCAGGCGATCCAGTTCGTCGATCTCAAGAAGTTCAACCTCAACGCGAAAGCGATCAAACGGACCCAGGTCACTGGGAAGCAGACGATGATCGACGCTTCCGCACTTTTAAAATAAAATTTGCCGGTTTTTAAATAGGTTCATTCGTCGTAAAATGGGCGTATGCAAGTACCGGCGATTCAAACCTACAGCGATTCCCGTCTACGGGGCGATTGGCTTGTAAAGCCCTTCACCGCTTCCTACCAGTGGATGCGAACAGCGTTCAATCCCTGCCATCCCCAGGCGAATGTCCTCGTCGAATGCGCTCTTCGAGTGGTGAAGGTGGTTACGGGAGTATTGGCGATGATCGTCACTGTATGGCCGGCTCTCGTGGGGCGGCTCGTTCAAATCACCCATTATCATTGCATGACGAAGGCAAGGCGTGGATTTCCTCCCACCTGCGGCGTCGGGAACTTCACTCTGCCCTCACCCGCGATGAATTCTTGCCCAGTTCCCCAAGCGGTCTACTATGGAACCGATCGTGCCCTGAACATTTTGCGGTGGGGCTTTGACCGGCACCCACCAGCTCCAACGATTCTCACGGGAGAAGCAATTTATGCTTCCGAAATAAAAGGCTCTTCAACTGAAAAAAAAGAGGAACTCGTCCTTTCTTTGGATTTACAGCCTACCGAAGTTGCCTCTCTAAACATCACTTCTTTTGAACTCTCCGAGACGGCCAATCTAGGCAAGGACAAGGCCGCCGCCCGAACGCTATTTCTTCAAAACGGTTTCCGAGCGATCAAGTATACCGGTCTTTCACACGACGTCTGGGCGATCTATGATCCCTCTTGCATCTCTATCCAGAAAGTAAGCATTAAGAATTAGTCTCTTCTTCGCACTCTTCTTCGTCAGCAAGAAAGAACTTACCAAGCAGATCTTCAGCAGGCGGGGGATTCAAAGGAGATAAGACAGGCTGCTTACAATAAGTGGAGACCGGGTTCTAATGCGGCTCTTCATTTGATCTTGGGAAATCTCATCCGTGACAATTGTGATTTCCAGTTTGGAACGACGGCCACCTCTCCTCAGGCAGCGCACTTTTTTAAATTTTTGAAGGATCGAGGGTATAAAATCCACTTGATCCATATCACAGCTCCTGACGAAGTTCGTTGGAATTCGATCCAAGAACGAGACAAGAGCTTTGTACAAACCACAGAGCAAGATATTCAAGAAAAAGGAAAACTTTTGCCGCAGCGAATCCAAGATACGTATCTCAAGTACGCCGATAAAATCCATTTTATTTATCGCGGAGAAGTGAATACGGGACCTTCCATGGTTCTCGGTATGGCTGCTGAATGGATACGGACTGAAGAAAGTGCGGGAAAAGCAGGCGTATTGAGGATTTGGAATGAGGAGAACTATGCCAAAGTTAAAGCCCTTCACAACGCCGCGATTGAAGCGCTCGGTAAGCGAGAGCTTCTCTCCTTTTCTCTTCTGACTTTTTCGCTAGCGCTAGACGTTCTCTCACGTCTACTTCCCGCAGCTAAAACACCCGAAGGCAGCTTTTTTTACCTTGTGAGGAAGGGGAGGCTTGGGAGGCTCCATCTGCTGAGGAGGTTGTTCTCCGCGTGTTGGTTGATCTTTAGACAGATGTTTTTTCCATTCTTCATAAGCGGGAACTTTTTCAGGAGAAATCTTTTCCATTAGACCTAAGAGCCAAGAAGCCAAAAGAGGTTTTCCTGATGTTTCTCTCGTTCCATCTAGATAAGTAAACCGACAGGTGTGAGAGCAGGACTCCATTTGAAAACAGGGCCACAAAATTTCGAACTTGGCTATATCTGCGAGAGTTTTCGTTGTTGAATTCATGTGTGTTCCTTTTAAGAAAGGACAATCACTTTAACAGAAAAATGGTATGTAAATCAATAACGCTCTTATACCGCTCGTGATTCAAGAACCGAGAGCTGGCGTTGACGGCTTTGCCCGTAAATGGCCATTTTTACGTACGGCTAAAAGGGGAGCCCGCTACTTAAACTGATCAGCATGGTGCATCAGTTGTTCATTTTAGATGTAACCACTTGAGATAGAGCTGTCTGCTAAAGTTCGGGAGTTGGATTGCTCCCGAGGCGAATCGCGCCTTTACTATTAGGAATTATCATGTCATAATAAGTGCCGTTAAACCCCTTTTACAGTGTATTTATCCGATTATGACCTTTAAAAATTTTTCTTTACTCCCTGAATTGCTCCGCTCTGTAGAAGAAATGGGGTATGGTGAACCGACGCCGATTCAATCAAAAGCGATCCCTCTTATTTTAGAAGGGGGAGATGTGCTGGCAGCGGCGCAGACGGGCACAGGAAAGACGGCAGGTTTTACCCTTCCTCTCCTACAAAATATCATCAAAAAAAATAAGCCGCGAGGCGTTGTTCGTTGCTTGATTTTGACCCCGACGCGCGAGCTGGCGAGTCAAGTGGGAGAGAATGTGAGAGCTCTCGGGAAATATTTACCGCTCCAGTCGGTCGATATTTTCGGCGGCGTGAACATCAACAAGCAAATTGGGCGGCTCCGGAGAGGGATTGACCTCATCATTGCAACTCCCGGGCGCCTATTGGACCTCGTTGGGCAAAAAGCGGTCGATTTATCTCAGGTTGAGATCCTGGTTCTCGATGAAGCGGATCGAATGTTGGACATGGGGTTCATTCACGATATTCGGAAGATCTTGGCCATTTTACCCAAACAGCGGCAGAACCTGTTATTTTCGGCGACCTTTTCCGATACGATTAAAAAGCTTGCGGGACAGTTCTTGAAAAGCCCCCAAATGATTCAAGTAGCGGCCCAAAATAGCACGGCTGAAGGGGTCACGCAGACGATTCACCCGGTCGATAGCAAGCGCAAGCATCTTCTTTTATCCTTCCTTATCTCTTCTAAAAAGTGGAGTCAGGTTCTCGTTTTTGTCAGGACAAAGCATGGGGCGAATCGCCTCGCTGAAAAACTGATCGACGACGGTATCCAATCCGCGGCCATTCACGGCAATAAGAGCCAAAGCGCCCGAACCAAAGCTCTCGATGATTTCAAGAAGGGAGCTATTCGGGTCCTCGTCGCCACCGACATCGCTGCGCGAGGGTTAGACATCGACCAATTGCCTCACGTCGTCAATTTTGACCTTCCTCACGTACCAGAAGACTATGTGCACAGGATTGGCCGAACAGGCCGTGCGGGTCATCAAGGAGAGGCGGTCTCCTTAGTTTGTATCGATGAGCACGAACTGCTCCGCGATATTGAGCGGTTGTTGAAGCGAAAAATTCCCACCGTCGTCACTCCCAACTTTGAGCCCGATCCTTCGATCAAGGCGGAACCCATTGTGAATGGCCGACGAAACAATCCAAGACCTTTTTCAAGGCAAAAGCAACCTAGACAAGCAGACCACCACAGGCCCTTCTTTAAGAAATAATTCCATTTTTCACAATAACAATAGCCGCATTGCAAAACAAGTGGCGAAGCTGTGCAGATTATACACAACGTGATTCAAAATTTGGTTTTTGGCTAAAACCGGCATTCCAACCTTTCCATCCGCGCTCAGGGCCCCCTATTACAAATAGGGAGCCCCTCTTGCGCCGGCCTTCGGCCTGATGGAAATCTTGGCCGCCGGCTTTGCCAAA
>JAGWKU010000132.1 GCA_028873375.1 Verrucomicrobiota bacterium | reverse complement strand
TCTCTCAGCGCTTCAATGGCGACTTTCTTCTTAAAAGCGGCTGTTCTTGGGGTTCGTGGCTTCTTGGTCATTTCTCATCTCCATACTCAACGGGTTAAGTAGCATGAAGCAAACTAACTAACCTGTCCAGTTTTTGGGGTCCACTTCAATCGAATCCTTGAAGAGAGAAAAGAGACCCTTCAAGGCAAACTCCTCTTCAGTAAACAGTGGGTTTATAAAGAGGCTGGGCGCCGAATCGAAGAAACGAATTATCCCGACAACCAAGAGGCGACGACTATCCGGTTCTTTGACGATTTTGGCAGGCTTGTCAAAACACAAGATCCGGAGGGACATACAACCACCTATCAATATCTCCTCGCTCCTCACTCTAAAGTCACCACCGATGCTCTCGGACGCCAGACGATCGAAACATACAACGCACTTGGAAAGCTCGCCCGCCTCGAACAACAAGATGAGCATGGAAACACAACAGCTCTTGAAGAGTACTTTTACGACCTCAATCAAAACCTCTCTCTCCAAGTCAGCTCGATCTACGAAGAGACCGTCCTCCTCAAGCAAGTTCATACAACCTGGGAGTATGGACCTCGCAACCGACTTAAAACTCTCACTGAAGCTGCGAATACTCCTTCCAAACGTTCCACTCACTATACGTATACCCCGAAAGGCCTTCTCTTTCAGACCCATAAACCAAGCGGAAAAGTCATTCAAAATCGCTACAACGGTCTTGGCCATCTCATTGAACTTCGCAGCTTGGACGGCAGCCTTCACTATCTCTATGAACCGAATGCCCTAGGCCAAGTCCTCTCAGCAACCGACTTAAAAACGGGGCTTAACACCACCCGCATGCCAGATGCCAATGGCAACGTCCTCGAAGAACACCTGGCCAACGGCTTACAAGTCCAACGGACCTACGACTCTCACGACCGATGCAAAACCCTTCGCTACCCCGACGGCTCCATTGTCATTAAAACGTATGACCCCGCCTACCTCCGCCAAGTCAACTGGAAAGGCCTTACCCACAACTATACCCACTACGATCTCAGAGGTAATCTCTTAGAAGAAGAACTCCCAGCCCAGAGCGGCAAGGTAACCTACCAAATAGATTCCCTTGGCCGTACTTATACCATCCACTCTCCTTATCATACCCAAACCATCCACTCTTTTGATCCTGTTGGCAAAATCGAAAGCCTCTCTACCCACACAGCCTCCCACTCCGATACAGTCCGCTTTGTCTTTGACTCTCTGGGACAAATGACCCAAGACGGCCAGCATAGCTATGATTACGACTCCCACTACAACCGACTCACCAAAGATAACCTCCCTCATCCCGTCGACGATCTGAACCAGCTCTTAGAATGGACCTACGATCCCGATGGAAATCCCCTCGTCCTCAACCAACTAAAACTCACCTACGACCCCCTCGATCGACTCATAGCCATCGAACTACCCGCCGGCATACAAATCACCTACACCTACGACCCCTGGCACCGCCGCCTCACCAAAACCATCGGCAGCCACACGAACCGCTACCTCTACGATGGCGATAACGAAATTGGCTTCGAACAAAACGGCCAATTTTCTTTGCGCGCTCTCGGAGAAACTTCTTACGCAGAAATCGGTTCAGTAGTCATTCTCTCCCTCCAAAATACCCTCTACCTTCCTCTCCACGACCTTCAAGGCAGTCCTCTTCTCCTTTTCAATCCTCTCACTAAAAAAATCGCCGAAGAATATCATTACACCCCCTTCGGAGAAAGCACCACCCTCTCTTCCCAAAACCCCTGGCGATACCTCTCCAAACATACCGACGACGAGACCGGCTTTGTCTTTTTTGGCAGGCGTTACTATTCTCCCACCATCGGCCGCTTCCTCACCATCGACCCCAAAGGCTACACCGACTCCCTCAATCTCTACGCCTACGCTCTCAACGATCCCTTTTCTCTCGTTGACCCCTACGGCCTCGAAAATGAGCCCTTCGCCCCTCTGACCCAACCTCAATTTAGCGGGCTATACAATTCCACAATCTCCTCCATTCCCACCATTAACTCCCTGACCTACGGAAACTTCCTCGACCACCTCCTCTGGGAAAAAGACAAGCTCTCCCTCTTCCACAAACCTCTCCTCCTTTCCCCTCCGCCCGTTCTACCCACAGTCGATTATGGCGCTCTTGCTTCCCCCCTCTTTAATCTTGAAGACTTCATATCTCTCGGAGGGGCAACTGCAGGGAAGATCTTTACTACCAAGAAAGGATTTTCTCTCGCAGGGATTTTTTTTGGCAAAGGTTTCACTAAACACGCATCGAAAATTAATCTCGTACTTAAAGAAACAATAAAAGGATCTGGTAGCTTTACTAGTCAATTTAAACTCTCTTCAAAAGAAGCTTTAGATACAGGAATGAAGTTTCTTGGAAAGAACTACAAAGAAATAGGAAAACCGGGCAGCGGCATTTTTCGAAGTGCAGATGGATTGCGGCAATTTCGTTTAGATACTAATTCGCTACTTGGCAAGCATGACCCTTGGGTTCCTCATATTCATTTAGAAGCTTTTAAACCAAACTCCAAGTACCCTTATGTTAACAATCACATTGTGATCTATGAATAAGAAAGCCCTCAAAATTGGAGTCACAGGAAAGATTCTAAAAGGAGACCATGCAGGCTGGTTTGTCTTTATTGAAGATGACTTTAAAAATAGTGGGGGGTATTTAATTCTTATATTCAACCACCATGATAAACACCAAAGTACTGAAGGATTCGATTACTGGGCGGAAGATAAAAATAGCTTAGATGAAATATACAAAGAAGCCGATTGGGAAATTCAGTGGTCCGATGAAAATTATTTAGGTTAATAAAAACGATAGTCTCTAAAGCTGCGAATGTCTTAAAAAAAAGGTAACAGTTCAGATACCCCCTCTTGCGTCGGGGACATCTGAAAAAAATCTCTGTACTGGACAAAAAATAAGTTGATGGAAAGAACTCGCTGAAGAGCGATCATATCTCGTTGGTTATCAAACAGCGAGGTATAATGAAACACATCAGCGAGTTGCGAGCAATTCTATCCCACTTTTTTGATTGGCACAAGTGCCGT
>JAGWKU010000039.1 GCA_028873375.1 Verrucomicrobiota bacterium | reverse complement strand
CTTGAAGAAGGAGACCATGTGTTCAATGGCTACAAGCCGACAGGTAAATCCCAATAGGACGAACTTTAACACAGGTTGAAATGGGTGGCGAATCCCACGCTTTTTACGAGGGTCGGGGATACTTTGGAGACATTCGAAAAGCTGCATTCAGCTTCCTTAAAGTGAGTTAAACAGCGAGCATTGTACAGTAATTCAAATTTTTACGCGATTTTTGCAGAAGCTCAAAGCGACAGCTTTTTATTTTTCAGGCACTACACGAGCCTGTAAAAACATCAAGCCATTGATTATAAGCAACCCACCTGCTGCAAAATGGTTGTTTTATAGCGATTTGGAAGAAAATGTCGGCGAACTTGGGCTAACATCTACGGCTGTTCTGCCGATAATCCTACCCTTTTCTTCATCCAACATGTCTACGCTTCTCGAATAGGCCCTTCTCTTGCTTCTCAGCATCTCGCAGATAGCAGATAGCAGATAGCAGGGAAACCTTCCTATGATTCGATATTGCGGCGGACCATCTGCACTTGGCGGCGAAGAGGTTCATTGATTTGAACCTGGTCGGAGATTTTTTTCCACGCGTGGAGAAGAGTGGAATGGGTCTTGCCTCCAAAGCCTGCTGCGATTTTCATCAAGGAATCATCGATTAGCTCTTTCGCCAAATACATCGCTACTTGGCGAGCGAGTGCAATTTCCTTGTGACGCGATTCTCCTTTCAGCTCAGAGACCCGCACTTCAAAGATGGCAGCGACGCTTTGCAAGATGTTTTCGACCGACACCTTCTTGTTCGAGCTAATCTGGAACATCTCGCTCAAGATTTTTTCGACGATTTCTTGTGTCAAGTCGTGAGACATAAGGCGAGAGTGGGCACAGAGGCGGTTGATCGCCCCTTCGATTTGTCGCACGTTATTATAGATGTGTTCTGCAATGAAAAAGGCGATTTGATTTGGAATGTTGAAGCCGCGCGACTCTGATTTGTGCTTGATGATCGCGACCCGTGTTTCCAGGTCGGGGACTCCCATGTGAGCGACCAAGCCCCACTCCATCCGAGCGATGAGCCGCTCCGACAGCTTCAGTGATGTCGGCGCTTTATCGCAAGTGATGACGATTTGTTTATTTTGGTTGATCAGCGATTCAAACGTATTGCAAAACTCCTCCTCAAAATTGAGTCTGTTTTGCAAAAATTGAATATCGTCGACCAGCAGTACGTCCAAACTGCGGTAAAAACGCTTTAATTTATCGATTGATTTGTTTCGAAGGGAATCGACGATGTCGTTGATGAACTGTTCCGTCGTAATGACCTGTACTCGCGATTTCTTGTGATGCTCGAGCACATAATGCCCAATGCTATGGAGGAGGTGAGTTTTCCCAAGGCCAACGCCGCCGTGAATAAAAAGAGGGTTGTACGACTTGCCCGGCCGTGCGGCGACTCCGACAGCAGCAGACTTTACAAACTGATTCGACGGCCCCTCGATGAAGTTTTCAAATGTGTACGTCCGATTCAGCTTTACTTCGAATTGTGGAGCGGGAGCTTCTTCTGGCTCTGGCTCAGCATTCATTCCCGAAGCATTTTCCCTTTTTTGTTCGGTCACTTGAAACACAATGGCAGGTTCGCCCGTGTGTTTCAGTGGAAGGAAATGGGCGAGCGCCTCTTTGAAGTTATCGAGCAAATACTCCTGCACGAAGATGTTGGGAACTTCGAGGACCACTTCTTCCACAGAAGCGCGGACGAATTTGATCGGCGCAATCCAATTCTCGAACTCGGCGCTCGTGCACCTGTTCTGAATAAATTCAATGAACTGAATCCAACCGTTGTGTGTTTCTGTATCAAGCATGGCATCACGCAATTTAGCAAGGATCGCCTTAACTTGAAAAGGCCAAAGTGGAACTTCCCTCTATCTATTATTTCTTCTTCTCTGCAAAGCCCGATCGAAGTGACAGAGGTTCTTTGTTTTTCCGCCCAGGCCCAAATCATTCCCCGTCCTTTAGGGCGGGGTTCATGCCCCTCCCTAACCAATACAATCCCAGGCCTTAAGGCCTGGGTGTTCACCCGGAAATTCTCGAAGCCTTTTCCAAGGAATTGCAGGCAGAGACAAAAAAAGCCTATGCTGAAGCCGCAGCTCAGATGGCCGAAGCAATGCATTTACAACATAAGCTCCTGGAAATCGGAAAGCTTACTTGTAAGCCAAAATGAGCGCGGCGGCTTGGGTGGCGATTTCTTTGTCTTCTTTTTTTTCGAGCTCCATCGCTTGGATGAGGCCTTGTCGTTTATAGCCCAGCATGAAGAGTGCTTTGGCGCGATTGATCTGGGTAGGGAGATGGGTGGGGTCGAGCTTGAGAGCTCGATCGAGAAAGTCGAGGGCTTTGAGGCCGTTGCCTACTTGAAGGTAGAGTGCGCCGAGGGTTTGAAGATCGTAGGCAGTGGGCGGGGCAAGCACGCCAAGGGCGTCGAAGATGGTGAGGGCGACGTCGTAGCCCCCTTGCTTTATATAGGAGTAAGCGACGAAGCGGAGGTCCTGGAGTTCTTGAGCACCCCAGCCGAGGATCTCTTGCCAATTCATCTGGCTCACATTAGCCTCTTTGGTACTGGTTCCGTTTTGCGTTGATGAGGGTGAGCGTCCGGTCGAGCTTTTCAATGCATTGGAAAAGAGCGGCGAGGATTTGACGTTCCTTCTCCTCTTCTTGCTCTTCCCGGTCGTCTTGTTGCTTTTTCCGCTGTTCTCTTCGTTTCTTTAACGCATCTTCAATGGCGGCGAGTTTGTCGTTGTCCGCCTCTTGCTTCTCATAGGTGCCCAAAGAGGGGATCAACTGATAAGAAAAGAGCGCGCGTGCCTGCGCTTCATAATTCGGTGGAGAGGCAAAGAGAGCCCACTGCACTGTCCGAACAAAAGAGAAGAGCTGGTCAAATTCAGACGGGACAAAAGGTCTTGTGACCGAGATCTCGGTCTTTTGTGGAATCCACTTCGACTCTTCAATGAGTCGCGGGTCGAGGAGTTGTTTGTCCTTGGCATAGCGGATCGAAGAGTCGATGCCGAGGTTGTCGATCGTTCGCGGTTTCACGCTCATATATATGGATCATAGCAAGGCAAAAGGCAGAAGTCAAAAGGCAAAAGGGAGAGCTGCCTCTAGAACGTTTCCCTTTCTTCCCACTTTTCCCTTCCGAATTCGACTATGAACCCCGCCCTAAAGGACGGGGAATGATTTGGGAGAAGTTTCGAACTCCTCCCAAATTTGGATGTGAATTATCCGGCCCTAAAGGACCGGATTTCCGGAAACCTGATCAATTAAAGAAAGTTGTCGACAGCGATGTGAACAACTGCGTGGAATGATCTTAAGATGCTTATTTCCAAGGACTTAATGATAAATCGGAAGGGGGTGTGGAAGGGAAGTTGTGAACAACTTTCCCACAATTTCCCACAGGCTTATGGAAAGATGGTAAGTGGTTGAGGGTAGAGAGCTTTGATGTGAATTGAAAAAGTTTTTTCGCAAAAGGGATTGCGCAAATTGTCGGTTGGTGGCTAAGATGTGGGAGAACGTGGGAATGCTCATGAGCGGGTTCTTCTTCAAAGGGTCAAGTGCAGCGAAAATCGACGAGAAAGGACGTTTTGTTCTTCCTCAAGATATGCGCTACGGCCTCGTGGAAGATGGCAAATGCGAATTCGTCCTCGGCCTCGGCCTCGGCGGCTGTCTAGCAATCTATCGGAAGAGTGTCATCGACAAAATTGTCGAGAAGTTCCAAAAAATGCAGCACGTCGCTCAATACCAAAAGTTTTTCACTCTCTTTTTCTCGACTCTCCATTCAACCGAATGCGACAAAGTAGGCCGGGTGATGATTCCCGCCAATTTGCGAAGCGCCATTGGCCTTGGCAAAGAACTGGTCGTAGCTGGCGTCATGGATAAGATCGAACTGTGGCCCAAAGAGGTCTATGATCGAAATCTTCGCGAACTCATTGAAGGAAAAGAGTTAAACGGAGCAATTGAAAGTGCTTTTGCTCTATTGAACGAAGTTTCTTCTCAGCCATCTTCTTCTACTCCAGCCGCACCTGCGGCTCCTCAAAATCCGCTGTATTTTGAGTCAATTCCCGTAAAAGTATGAGCCACATCGCGGTCTTAGAGACCGAGGTGGTTCGCGCGTTTGAAGGAGTTGCGATTGCAACTTTTTTCGACGGCACAGTGGGAGCTGGTGGACATGCCTCAGCGATTTTGACGGCACACCCAGAAATTGAACGCTACCTCGCCTGTGACCGAGATCCGCGCGCCCATTTGCTCGCCAAGAAAAGGCTGGAGCCGTGGGGGGAAAAAGTGGAATTTATCCGGGGAAGCTACTCGTCATTAGAGCACTTTCTCGACGAGCGGAAGATTGCGAGGATAGACGGATTTTTGATCGACATCGGCGTTTCTTCGATGCAGTTGGACGAAGCGGAGAGGGGATTTAGCTTTCGCTTCGAGGGACCGCTCGACATGAGGATGGATCCGAGTGGGGGAGTGACGGCCGAATCGATCGTCAATAGTTACCCCGAGAAAGAGTTAGAGCAGATCTTTCGCGAATATGGCGAAGAGTGGCAGGCGAGGAAAGCGGCCCAGGCGATCGTTAGCGCACGCAAAAAGCGGCCGCTGCGAACGACAGCCGAGTTAGCAAAGCTCCTCGAGTCGGTCCTTCATCGTGGAAAGATTCACCCGGCGACGAAGGTGTTTCAGGCCCTTCGGATCGTCGTAAACGATGAGTTAGGAGAGCTCGAACGGGGGCTCGATGCAGCGATTCGAAGGTTGTCGAACGGGGGACGGCTCGCCGTCATCTCTTTCCACAGCTTGGAAGATCGGATCGTGAAGCACCGGTTGAAAGACCAAGAATATCGGATGCCGAAGCGGTCGCGAGAAGCGGTGGGGTGTTTGAAGATCCTCACGAAAAAACCGATTGAAGCATCGATCGAAGAGAGCCGGAAGAATCCTCGGTCGCGGAGTGCAAAACTCCGAATAGCCGAGAAAGTGGGACGAGAGTCGTAATATGTGGTACTTGTTAGGGAGATTGGGCATTTGTGTCGGTGTATTTGGAGTGTGTCTCTTCTCTTATTTGGAGAGACAAACGCAAGTGACTCATTTGAAAATTCAACTGCCAGAACTCGAGCGAGAAATCGGCGTGATTCGCGAAGAGACGCGGCGCCTTAGCTATGAGATCGAGCGGTTTGAAAGCCCAGGCCATTTGATCGAGATGGCTCATCGACCCGAATTTAGCCACTTGAAACACCCCCTTCTCCGCGAAATTTTAACCGTTCCTGAAGCCATCGCAACTGCTGAATAATGAGCCTATCTGTAAATTATAGAGTCGATCTTCGAATCCTTTTGCATGCCAGAGCCCCGAAGCGGGTCCCCTCGAAGTTCAGCCTCGCTAACTTACAAAAGTTAGGCTCGTCCTCAACTTCGCTCTGGACACGCAAAATCTTTTCGAACCTCTTTCTCTCTACTTTACAGATAGGCTCATGACCCCTCCTGTCCACTCGTCTGATCGCAAGCGTCTCGTCGCCCTCGCCGTCTTTCTCTCTGTCTTGTTTTGTGCTTTGATTCTCCGCTTTTATCAGATCCAAATTGTACAGGGAGAAAAGTGGACTCAAGTGGCGATGAACCAGCACCAATATATTGCCCAAGAGCCCTTTATGCGCGGCTCTTTTTACTCCAATACCTCTGTGAAAAAAGGTCACCCAGAAGAAGATCAACCCTTCGTGATCGATGTTCTCAAATTCCACCTCTTCGCTGATCCCGACTCGATCTCTGCTCCCGTGAAGCGTAAAATGGCTCTCGAACTCGGCTCCAAGCTCGGCTTTTCCCCCGATGACAAAGCGTGGCTATATTCCGAACTAGAGAAAAAGAGCCGAAGCCGAAAAATTGCTGTTTGGCTCAACCCCAGTGAACGGCAGACGATCGAAGCGTGGTGGAGCGAGTTTAGCAAACGAGAAAAGCTAGTTCGAAATGCCATTTTCTTCCAATCCGATTACCAGCGCTCCTACCCATTTGGCTCAATGCTCGGCGCTGTCCTTCACACGGTGCAAGAGGAAAAAGACCCAGAGACTCACCAGGCATTGCCGACCGGTGGGCTCGAAATGTTGTTCAACTCCTACTTAAAGGGGAAGATGGGGCAGCGGCTCATCGTCCGCTCTCCGCGTCATCCTCTCGATACGGGTAAGATGTTATCGCCGCCCGAAAATGGAGCCGATATCTACCTGACGATCAACCATTATCTGCAGGCAATTGCCGAAGCAGAGCTTGCCAAAGGCGTAGCGGCGGCCAAAGCGCGCGGCGGCTGGGCTGTGATGATGGATCCCTACACCGGTGAAATTCTCGCACTGGCTCAAACCCCAGCCTTTGACCCGACCAAGTACCGCGATTACTACAACAACCCTGATTTACAAGAATACACGAAAGTCAAAGCGGTGACCGATTGCTTTGAGCCCGGCTCGATCATGAAGCCGATCACGCTGGCCATTTGCCTCAAAGCGAGTGAAGAGCTCGTCAAAAGAGGGAAGCACCCCATTCTTACTCCCGATGAGTGGGTCCCCACGACCAACGGTTGGTTCCCAGGCCGCGGCGTTCCGCTCAAAGACGGACGAAGTCACCACTTTCTCAATTTGCCGATCGCTCTGCAAAAATCATCGAATATCTACCCAGCGAGATGCGCGCAGCGTCTCGTCGAAACCCTCGGCGACCAATGGTATCGCGAAGCGTTAACCGAGCTGTTTGGATTTGGAAAAAAGACCCAAATCGAATTGCCTGCTGAAAGCACCGGCCTCGTTCCAACGCCTGGCAAGCTCCATCCCAACGGCAAACTCGAATGGTCGACCCCCACCCCTTTTTCTCTTGCCATTGGCCACAACATCTTAGTCAACAGCATCCAAATGGTCCGCGCCTTTGCGATCTTCGCCAACGGCGGTTACGAGGTGCAACCTCACCTCGTTCGGATGATCTCTAAAAAACGGCTCGATGGGGCTGTCGATGTCCTTTTCGATCACACCGACCCAAAGCCTCTCCGCCGCATCTTCTCTCCAGCCATTGTCCGACCCATTGTCGAGGGAATGAAGTTAGTGACGAAGGAGGGAGGAACGTCGAAGCTCGCCGACATCTTTGGATATACCGAAGCGGGCAAGTCGGGAACCGCTGAAAAAATTATTGATGGAATCTATTCCAAGGACCACAATGTGTCTTCCTTTTTGGGATTTGCTCCAGCCAAGAATCCCCGTTTTGTTCTTCTCGTCACTCTCGACGATCCCGAGAAGAAATACATTCCGGGCATTGGCAAGCACCAAATGGGAGGGGTTTGCTCAGCGCCCATTTTCCGAGAGATTGCAGCCAAAGCGCTTCAATACCTCGGCGTCGCTCCCGATGATCCCTTTGGCTATCCGCCAGGAGATCCTCGCCGCGATCCCAAGCGAGCAGACTGCGCTATCGAGTTAGAGCGCTTGAAAGAGGCCTACATCCGCTACAATGGCAGTTAAAACCATTTCTTTTGCGGCGCATCGCCGCCTCCTGCTCCGTACAAAAAAGTTCCGGGGGATCTTTTTTGTACGGAGCAGGAGGCCGCGAAGCGCGGCAGAGAAAAGAGAGAGAAGAAAGATGAAGCTCAAAGCGTTGATTCGAGGGTTGGAAGGGTTGGAGGTCAGGGGCTCAAAAGAAATTGAGCTGACCGGCCTCTCTGTAGATTCGAGAACGGTTGCTCCCGGATTTTTGTTCTTGGCCAAGAAGGGGAGTTCTCTCGATGGCGCTCAATTCATTCCACAAGCTCTTAACGCAGGCGCAGTCGCTATTGTCACCGATCTCTACGATCCTTCCATTCCCGTTACACAAGTGATAGCAAAAGATCCGGGTGCGTGGGAGGCAAAACTGGCGAGTCGCTTCTATGGCGTCCCTTCGAAAGAACTCTTCGTGGTCGGAACGACTGGGACGAAGGGGAAGACGACGAGCTCGTACATGATTTGGCATCTGCTACGTGGGTTAGGCAAAAAAGCCGGCTTGATCAGCACGGTGGAGACGATTTTGGGAGAGGAGCGGCGCAATTCGACGCTGACAACGCATGGAGCAATTCACAACCAAAAGCTCTTGCGCGAGATGAGAAGTCGGGGCGTGGAAGCGGTCTCGTTAGAAGTGTCGTCGCATGGGTTGCATCAGGGGCGAGTCGATGAAGTAGAGTTTGATGTGGGGTTGTTTACCAATCTCCACCCCGACCATTTGGATTATCATAAGACAGTGGAAGAGTATGCGGCTGCCAAGCGGCTTCTCTTACGAAAGCCACTCAGCAGAGCTCTATTCAATGCCGACAATTCTTGGACCTCTTTTATGCGAGAAGGAGTCTCTGCACCGAGCTGGACGTTTGGCATTGAAAAACCAGCCGATTTGCGGGCAAGCGATCTGCGATGGGATGGAAACGGCACTCAATTTACTGCCGAATTTGGAGGGGAGCGGGCGTCGTTTCACTTGAAACTGATGGGCCGCTTCAATGTTTATAACGCCTTGGGCGCAACGCTCGTCGGCCTTCATCTCGGCGCTAAACTCGCCGACATTGCCGCCATTCTTTCCACCTTCGAAACAGCACCTGGCCGTTTAGAACAAGTGCCGAATGAGCGAGGCATCTGGGTCTTTGTCGACTATGCACATACAGGAGAAGCGCTGGAAAATGTACTCAAGACACTCCGTGAGATTGCCCGCAAGCGAGTGATCTGTCTTTTTGGCGCAGGCGGCAACCGAGATCCAGCCAGGCGTGTTCAAATGGCGAAAGCAGTGGAAGCATTCGCCGATATTCCGATCGTCACTTCCGATAATCCACGCAACGAATCACCTGAGACGATTGTTCGAGAAATTTTGAGCGGCTTCTCTGATCCGAGCAAAGCAATCGTCGAGCTCGATCGAAAAGTAGCGATTCACCGCGCAATCGAACTTGCCGAACCCGAAGACATTGTCCTGATTGCCGGCAAAGGCCACGAGAAAATCCAGATCTTTGCCCACCAGACAATTCCCTTTGACGACGTGGCCATCGCAAAAGAGGTTCTTGAAAAACAGACGACAATCTGACATTCTCAGAACTTCTGAGGTAGGATGATTTACAAACTTGTTGTTTTCATTGCCCTCTTTTTACCGCTCGCGCAGATCACAGCGGCGAGGAAAGAAAAGAGTCCAGCGATTGCTTCTTACGTCACTGCACCTTCTGGTGCGCCGACGATCATTCTTGATGCAGGACACGGCGGCACTGACATGGGCGCTCGCAGCAAAGCTCCCTATTGCGAAGAAAAAAGGATGTGCCTTCAAACGGCTCGTCTCGTCCGAAAATATCTCAACCAGCTCGGCTATCATGTCGTCATGACCCGCAACAGCGATGCGTTTGTCTCGCTTCCCAATCGCGTTGAAATCGCCAACCAAGCGAGCGGCGATCTCTTTGTCAGCGTCCATTTCAACTCCTCGCGCAGTCCGATGGCTCAAGGAATTGAAATCTTTTTCTGCGACGGGAAAGAAGATCGAGTGCGTTCCCAATCTTCGCGCAAGCTCGCCAGTGCCATCCTCGGCCGGGTCATCCGCCGTACGATGGCTAATTCTCGTGGAGTTAAAAAGGGAAATTTCTACGTCATCAGGGAGACAGCAATGCCCGCCGTCCTCGTCGAAGGAGGCTTCATCTCCAATCCCGAAGAGCGCTCCGCGCTCCGCACCCGCGAGTACCAAGAAAAGCTCGCCCGTGGCATCGCCGACGGCGTCGACCACTTCCTCAAGAAGGGGTAAGTTAGCCTACTCTGGTAGGAAAAGAGACCACAACGGGTTTCCATAAAGAAGACCTACGTTTCCTTGCTCATCTCTAGAACGTTTTGTTTTAATATCTCCCAGCACTCGATGGAGAACCAATTCAGGATTGAGAATGAGATCTGGATTTTGCTTTTGCAGATTGTCCATTTCCTCATCCATCCGCGCTCAGAGGTCCCTATTACACAATAGGGACCCCGTCGCGCGCCGGCCTTCGGCCTGATGAAAATTCTGGGCGCCGGCTGTGCCAAAATTCCGATTCTTCAGGTTATTTCGGTATAGTATTATTTTGAACTTCCGAAGTCATATTCAATTCCATTTTACTTTTATTTTAAACAAAATGAGATTAAATATTAATTATTAAAATTAATCGTTTAAATAATATCCTTTGCGGGCTCCTATTGCTCCGAAGGTAAGCACTCTACCCACTGAGCTACAAGAACATAAGTAAGAGATCGTCCTCGGCGAGAATTGAACCCGCGACCTACCGCTTAGGAGGCGATCGCTCTATCCACTGAGCTACGAGGACATGCAAGCCATCTATTCTAGAAGATCAGCGGCTTCTCCTCAAGTTCTTCAAAGTTCTTGTCAAAATTTCTCTGTCTCCTTATAAATTTTGTCTTCGCCTTTCCAAGAGCGATGTAAAAAGGAGAAATATATGTTC
Organism: Verrucomicrobiota bacterium; assembly: GCA_028873375.1. Classification (GTDB taxonomy): domain Bacteria; phylum Chlamydiota; class Chlamydiia; order Chlamydiales; family SM23-39; genus CAITMJ01. Next base: position 4,327 of record JAGWKU010000039.1, on the reverse strand, counting down.
CCAACAAACACGATTCTATTAGAAACAACAGTCAATACTGATTTGCTTGAGGCAATGGAGAAGTCTTTGTGCTATTTGCCAAATCCAGGATCAGAAATGGTGAAAGGGGTTTATGAGTGGTGTAGTGCAAAACGGCTCGGCAAGCCATTTAAAGCTAGCATTCCTGGACTCGAAAAGACGGTTGAGGAGCAAGTGGCCAAGGTGGTGGCAGCTGCAGTTGGCGAAAAGATCATGGAGCTTGAAACACAGAAAAACGAATTTCTAAGTCAATGTAAAACAAGCAAATTATCCGATCGAGCCATCGAAGCAAAATTACAGCGTGCAACCCAGGATTTAAATACTAAAGCAACTTCAACAGAAAAAAAGGAGCCTTCTTCTCAAGAAGAAACAGAAACTGATTTGGGTCCTTCTCAAGCGGAAATTCTTACTGCAGATCTATTGCGTAAGATAGCGAACGATCTTCAACCGCGCATTAAAAGTCTGGAAGTACAAATGCAGATATTAGAAGGCTATCAAAAAAATCCTCGTTCGTTTATGGATCAGCCCATCGGCCATTTTTAAGTTTATTTTTTCCCCTCCCGGTGAGGGAGGGGGTTTTTAACAAAGAGGAATTCAATGAGACTTTTCGCATTGGGAACAGACGTGAAACTAAATTTACTGGATGAAGCGAAACAATCGGCTGCTTTGATGGATGATGATGTGAGCGGAAAGGCAATGGAAGAGGCGATTCGGGTTGTTGCTCAGCAAATGATCCGTGCCTATGAGGGGCTTAGACTAAGAATAGAAAATGTCGTGGCTACTTTCGTTCAACATTCTGCGAAAGCGATGATCGATACGCTCAACATGCAAAAAAGTCTCGCTATATCAGAGCAACTCACGAGTGTCGCTATGGATCGAGTCTTGATTGCAAGAAACGTTCAAACGGCAGATCCTACCTTTCTCATTGGGGAAATTTTCTTAGCTGGTCAAATGCGAGAAAAGGCCATTTTGGCAAAGAATCAAATCTCTCTGATCGATCAAAAAATCGCCCTTCTTTCGCAATATCAAAATGATCCCCAGAAGTTGATGTGTGAATGGACTCACTCTGCTGCTCAGCAGGCCAGTTCTGCTCTTGCATTGGTCGTGGTCCCTGCAGTATACTATGTGAATAGAGGATAAATGGCTAAACAAGCAGATATTGGGTTGATTGGACTGGCAGTGATGGGGCAAAACCTCATCCTCAACATGGCCGACCACGGGTTTCAGGTGGCGGCGTTCAATCGGACCGTATCGAAAGTCGACGACTTCTTAAAGGGCCCCGCGAAGGGGAAATCGGTCGTCGGCGCTCATGATCTCAAAGAATTTGTCTCGTTACTCAAGCGGCCACGCCGCGTCATGTTGATGGTCAAGGCGGGTCAGCCTGTCGACGACCTGATTGAAGAGCTTTTGCCTTTTCTAGAAGCGGGCGACATTTTGATCGATGGGGGCAATAGCCACTTTCCCGATAGCCAGCGCCGCTATGAGACGCTCAAAGCAAAGGGGATTTTGTTTTTGGGAGCTGGTATCTCGGGCGGAGAAGAGGGGGCACGCAACGGCCCTTCGATCATGCCGGGCGGCAATCTTGAAGCATGGCCCCATGTAAAGCCGATCTTCCAAAGTATCGCTGCTAAGTCAGACGACGGCGCTCCTTGCTGTGATTGGGTGGGCGAAGGGGGCGCAGGTCACTATGTAAAGATGGTGCACAATGGCATTGAGTATGGCGACATGCAGCTCATCTGCGAGGCCTTCCATCTGCTCAAGCGTGGGGCTCAGCTCAGCTACTCCGACATGGCGAAGACGTTTGGAGAATGGAATAAAGGAGCTCTCGATAGCTACTTGATTGACATTACGTCGCAAATCTTCACCAAGATGGATACCGATGGCAAGCCACTCCTCGATAAAATCCTCGACGTGGCGGGTCAAAAGGGGACTGGCAAGTGGACTGGCATCGATGCGCTTGACCGGGGCATGCCGCTCACGTTGATTGGCGAAGCGGTCTTTGCCCGCTGTCTTTCCTCGCTCAAAGACGAACGGGTTGAGACGAGCCATCATTACTCAGCTCCTATCTACACCTTCTCCGGCGATAAAAAACAGTTCATCAACCAAATCGCTGACGCTCTCTACGCCTCCAAAATCATCAGCTATGCACAAGGCTTTATGCTCATGCGCAAGGCCTCTGAAGAGAATCAATGGAAGCTCAATTTCGGCTCGATTGCTCTCATGTGGCGTGGAGGCTGCATCATCCGAAGCAAATTCCTCGGCAAGATCAAAGAGGCGTATGACAAAAACCCCAAGCTCGCCAGCCTTCTTGTTGATCCCTTCTTCATTGGGGAAATCACCCGCTGCATCCCCGCCTGGCGCAAAGTGATCGCCGAAGGGGCTCTCCTCGGCGTGCCGCTGCCTTGTTTCTCCACAGCTCTTTCATTCTTCGATGGCTATCGAAGCGCTCAGCTTCCGGCCAATCTGCTCCAAGCGCAGCGCGACTTCTTCGGCGCCCATACCTACGAGCGAACCGACAAGCCCCGTGGTCAGTTCTTCCATACCAATTGGACAGGTACTGGCGGCGACGTCAGTTCTTCTTCTTACAATGCGTAGTTTTAATCGAGATCGTTGCTCGCAACAGGAGCAATGTAGTAGACGTTATCGAGGATCACCTCATTGCCTTTACGGATGTCGAGATGATCGTAATTTTTTTCGATTTCTTTGAGGAACTTATTCACCGCTTCGTTTTTTTGATGAGGGGTAAGAATTTTCACCATGGCAGCGATGCCGTAGTTATTGATAAGGTCGGTGTTTTCATCGGTGATCAAATTAAGGGTCTTGGCAATTTCTAGGTAATTGATGTGGAGCAGTGGGGGGAGACGCTCTTTGCGAATGTCTTTGCCGGTGGGTTGGAAAAAGCGAGTCCAAGCGTAATCGACCCCATGGCATACATTGGAAACAATATCTCCCATTCCATAATTCTCTGGTTTGATAAAGGTATAATTCTCGCCTGTGAGAGTCTTTAACTTCCCGAAGTGGATAGTTCTCTTTTGTGTGGGTAATCCCTCGATATCGATTCCATAACAACTTTCACGCGTGCGAGTGAAATGAGAGGACCATCTTTTATAGGCTTTGGGATATTGGACTAAAAAGTCATGAATGACATCCCCAGCATCTTTAATAACAAAGGTGCCTTGTTCAAATTCTTGGTGCTTTTGAATAGATAATTCTCTCAAGTGCCACATCAATCCAAATAGGCACAGTTCTCTTTGTTCAAGGGCTATTTGGAGACCTTGTTCGCAAGCCTTTTTCCATTCATCGGCAGGGTTTACTTCCACAAAATCGTCTTCAAGATCGGAAATTTTATACTCTTCAGAGATTGTGGAAGAAGAACGGCTTGAACCAGCTTTTGGAGATTCTGTGTCCGATTTGGACTCTTCTGGGACTTCAGTAGGTGAAGTGGAATGATCTTGAGGGGGTATGCTAGAAGGGGCTGGAGGAGAAAGGAAAACTTCGGGTTCGGTGAGAGGAGTTGAAGCGAGATCAGTCTCTGCTTGTGGAAGAACGGCAAAGGGAGGCTGTTCAAGGACTGGAAGAGCGATTTCAGATGAACCCCGTCCTAAAGGACGGGGAGTGATTTGGGAGGAGTTTCGAACTCCTCTCAAATTTGGATGTGAATTACCCGGCCCTAAAGGACCTGGTTTCAGGAGACCTGATGAAGAAGGAGAGATTAAAGAAGGTCTATTCTCCTCTTGCGGAAGAAGGCCAGGAAGACTCAGTTCTCTCTCATCTGGCAAGTCTAAGACGACCTCTTGCATGGGCGTTGCAGCAGGAGGAGCGACAGGGGGGATAGAGTTGGGCATTTCTTGCCCTTGTACGGAAGGAGGGGAAAGAATGTCAATCGCTACATCATTTACTGCTTGGGCGGGGCCTGGGGCATCGGCAGGGGTGCGGCAGGTAAAACAATGGGCGCGCCAGTGGTACAAGTGGAGAAAGAGGCCAATCCCGAGGGCGCAAAGGACGATATTGGCGATGATTGCCACCGCGCGTTGGCAGGCGGTAGCCTGCTGGAGGGGGTGGGCAATAAAGCGATAAGTTGCTTGTACAGATTCTTGTATTTTCATGACCAATATTATATCAGATAATATGGTATATAAACAAGTTTTAAATGGTTAGTTTTCGGAAGTATACTGGAACATATTACCCCCCAAGACCTTGTGAGGGGGACCCCCCTCCGGTGCTTCGGGGAGGTTTATCAGGAGAAGCTGCTCCATAGCCTGAGGGTATTCCTTAACAGGCTAAAGTAGAAAGACTTAAGTGGTAAAGA
>JAGWKU010000038.1 GCA_028873375.1 Verrucomicrobiota bacterium | reverse complement strand
TTTTGGCTACGCCGGCATTCCAACCTTTCCATCCGCGCTAACGACCCTATTACAAATAGGGAGCCCCTCTCGCGCCGGCCTTCGGCCTGATGGAAATCTTGGCCGCCGACTTTGCCAAATTCCCAAATTTTGAATCACGTTGTGTATATCGCCGCCGGTGGTTTGGAGGTGTTGCGACTAAGATATTGTCAGGCACCTCATTTTCCCAGCCACCGGCGATGTAAAAGATCTGGTAGTTCGGATTGATCTCAAGTAGTTTTACAATGAGATCTTCTTTCGTCAGGTAATCAAATGAGAGTTGCCCGCAGCATGAAATGTCATCGATGAGAATCGTATGAGTTTTAATGGGGTGGCGCTTGATCTGCTCCAGCTCTTCGAGAAGAGGGCAATTCTTTCGCCCATCGTCGAGCGGCGGAAAGCGATGCGCATCGAGGAAGAATGTAATCGGCTTTTCAATGTCTTGGATCATCTCCCATAAAAGGGTAGAGGAACTGCCGTACCAAAGCTTGACATTTCGGTATCTTTTCAAAAGTTCTTGCGCAGCTTGAAAATACTGGGGATCCACCTCTACGGAGCGGAGATAGCGAAAGCCCGATTGAAGAGCAACCAAAAGACCTGCCCCGTAATGAGCTCCTGTTTCGACGAAGTATTCATTTCGGTAGGGGCGAAGGCTTTCTTGGCTAAGAGATGCACTGAGCGAAAGGGTTTGAGAAAAACTCAAAATAAAAATTAAAATTTTTAGATGCATCGATTGATCCTTCTTGCGGTTCCCTTCCTTTTACTTGCGAAACCTCATCCCATTCAGTTTGCTCTTTCAGAGACCAAAATGGTGAAAGAGATTCCTCCGAAAGACCGAGACTTTGCAGTCGTCATTCCCGGAGATATAAGCACCTACGTTTATAGCGAGGAGAAAGATTATTACAAAGACTATCAGCGCTCTTATTTTGCCGTGACCAAGAAGAAGGGAGGGTGGGATTGCATGCGTCACTATGAAATTTTAGCCAATGGTTGCATTCCCTATTTTCTAGATTTGGAAGAGTGTCCCTCTAAAACGATGACATTGCTTCCTAAGAAGCTGATTTTGGAGGCGATGCATTTGCCCGGCGTTTCGTATTTGGAGATTGATCACCGAGTCTTTGATGAGAATCGCTATTATGAGATTTTGGAGGAGTTACTCGACTACACGCGAGAACGTCTCGTTGCTCGCAAGATGGCACAAAAGATCCTCGACCGAGTGAAATACAAGGGGAAGGGAAAGATCCTTTACTTGTCGAAACAAACGTATCCTGACTATTTGCGTTGTTGCATGTTGATTGGATTGAAAGAATTGTTGGGTCCTCGGGTAGTCGATGTCCCGAAAGTTGAACATATTTACACGAATTATCCGGAGAATACGCTCAAGTTGTATGGCAAGGGGTTTAGTTATACAAAAGTGGTCGAAGATGAGCCGGTGGATCGGGAGAATATCAAGCAGAGAATCAAAAAGAAGGAATTCGACCTCATTATTTATGGTTCGGTCCACCGAGGGTTGCTCTTTCATAGTTTAGTGCGAAAAGTATATCCGAAAGAGAAGATCGTTTATCTCTGTGGAGAGGATGAACATAAGTGCAAGTTCAAGCATTATCACAACTTGTTTTTGCGAGAGTATCCGTAATGTAAAGCTGCTTTACATTTGAGCGAAAGGTTTGGAGGGATATGAGCTTTTTTAAGGGTGTCCTTTTTCTAGGATTGGCTGCAAGTGGGGGCTTTGCGGAGATTGCAAAACGACAGGTCTCCCAAAAGATGACAACGTCGGTCATCATCCCGTGTTCGGCTCAACATTTTGAGTTCATTCACAACTTGCTCGATTGCTACGAACAGCAGACTACTCTTCCAGATGAAGTCATTATTTGCGTTTCGCAAATCGAGCGGCTCAACCAGACAGAGATCGATGTTGAAGAGAGCTGCCATCGTATTTTCCCTGTGAAATGGTATCGCTATCATCGGAGACGCTCTGCAGGGATCAATCGGAATTTTGCTTGCACCATCGCGAAAGGCGATTTATTGATTTTCCAAGATGCGGATGATCTCCCTCATCCGCAGAGAGTTGAAATTATCAAGTACTTTTTTGAGAACTACGAAATCAATCACTTGATGCATGGATGGTTGCAAGAAAGCGAGATGTTTGAGCCCTATGATAAAGAGGCCATTCCTTTCTATAGCGTAGAGATGTATGACGAATTAGAGAGAGTAGAATTTTTTCGAAATATGCGAATTCACAATGGGAACTTGGCTCTCTTGCGCGAGTTGACGGGGCAAGTTGTGTGGGACGATGCATTGATCTGTGATCACGATGTAAAGTTCAATCGAGAATGGTACGGGGAGTATAAAAGCAATGTAGTCATCCCGTGCAATTTAATCACTTATCGATGGCGCTTTTCCGCCTTCAACAATCATTGGTGATCTTTGCAGTAGCGTCTATACCATTCTTGAGAAGCGATGAAAATGTAGTTCTGTCTTCGATATGCGTTGATGTTATAAAGATCGGGCACAACTTCGGTCCAGCGGATGTGGCGGATGGTTTTTTGGCTGGTGCGAAGCGAGACGAAATTGAAGTATATTTCATATTCAGAAAGGCACGATTTGTACACTTCGGCTTGATCGATGCATCGGCAGATGGCTTTCCAGGGTTCTGTGTGATGTTGGAGAGAAATGAGGTGGAAGAGGTCGTCGATGATCGGCCGTTGAAAGAGCATGTGGTGGACAATGCCGGAATAGTTAAGGTTTGCGCGGCGTAAACCAGGGAGGAGTTTTGCGGCGTGCTCAAAATATTCCTTAGTGTAGTTGGTGCCGACTGTGAAATAGGGTTGTCTTTTTGCATCCATGAAGGCGAGGGGCTTTAGGAAGATCACATCGGAGTCGAGGATGAGGACATTGGACGAAATATCCGGGATTACGAGAGGGGCGTAGAGCTTGAGAAATTGCTGGTAAATCCAGCCAATGCGGGTATTAGGGGCGGTGAGAAAGGTGTGGGCAGCTTCGGCGTCTCCGTGAAAGATTTCGAGGGCGAGGTCTTCGGGGGAGAAGGGGTAGTTGGCCTCGTCGAACCACTCTGCGGAAGAGGTGGCAGGCTCTTTTGAGATGACAATGATGCGGCGGACGTTTTCTCCATTTTCTCGAATCCCGCGAATGCAGAGTTCAAGGGTCTCAGCATCTTTTGGGTGATAGGGAATAACGACATCAATCGGTTCGGGGGTAAAGGTATAGATCATTTGGGTGAGGGCAGCAAGAAGAACATACATAAGAAACTCTCATATATACACAACGTGATTCAAAATTTGGTTTTTGGCTGCGCCGGCATCGCAACCTTTCCATCCGCGCTTAGGGCCCCCTATTACAAATAGGGAGCCCCTCTCGCGCCGGCCTTCGGCCTGATGGAAATCTTGGCCGCCGGCTTTGCCAAATTCCCAAATTTTGAATCACGTTGTGTATAGCAGAAAAAAATCTTGTGGTAAATTTTTTTTCTATTATCCTTGACTATCAAAATGAAATGCTTGTTGTTCATTCTTTTTGTTTTTCAGCTTCATTCTTATTCCATTGTGTTCATTCATTTAGGAAATAAAATTCCTGATTACCTATCAATTGCGGTCAAGCAGGCGCGTCTTTTTAATCGAGAGTGTCCGATTTATCTTCTTCATAACAAAGGCGCTCGACTCCCGGCAGGCATGGGCGTTATTCCTATTGAGTGCGAGTCGTTATCTCGAAGTTCTTTCCACCAAAGATTTCGTCAACAGACAAAATTAGACAAACGTTCGCTCAATGGATTTTGGTTCTACACGACTGAGAGATTTTACTATCTTCAGGAGTTTATACAACAATACAATTTGATAGATGTATTTCATTTAGAAAATGATGTGATGCTTTATGCCAACTTAAATGATTTACTTCCCGTCTTTCACACCTATTACAAAGGAATGATTGGTGCCACTTACGAAGGAGAGGAACGGTGCGTTCCAGGATTTGTCTATATTGCTGATATTCATCCAATGAACGAATTAATGGCCTTTCTCGCGGGTCGAGTTGGTTTGAATGAAACAGATATGGAGTGGATCGGCCGTTTTATTAACTATAAACATAAGATTTACATCGATACTCTGCCTGTTTTGTTTCCCAATTATAGAATAACCGTGGGATTGCGATTTTGCGAAGTTTCAGATGATCGATTTTCGAATTATTTCGAAGCATTTGACTCTCTCTTTGATGCGGCAGCGATGGGGCAATATTTAGGCGGGGAATCTCCCGTACATAACACTCCAGTGCCTGGCTATGTAAACCCTGTGAGTGCTTATGTTAGTTCTCACTTTACATTTGAGTGGGAGGTGGATTCAGAGGGACGGCGCATTCCATTTATCTTATTTCAAGGGCAAAAAAAGAGGATAAATAATTTACATATACATAGTAAAAATTTGCAGTTATTTTACTCTCAATAAAAATGAAAATTTTAATTTTTTGGTTTCCATTGCTTGCGTGGTGCGTTCCTTTTTATTATCCGCCGCGGGGATCGATCGCGCCCTTTATTTCAGGTGATACGTTTCGCGCGTATTGCGATTTTGCGTTTGATGAACTCTTGCCGAGATTTCATCCGGGATTAGCGAAGGGGAGGAGTACGATTTTTGTGAGCGGCGAGATGCTGGGGAAGTTTTTTGAAAAGATGCACCCGCACATTCGATTTCCGTATATTTTGATCACACACAATACAGATAACCCGGCGCCGGGGGCTTATCGGAAGTTTTTAGAAGATCCAAAGATAGTTGCGTGGTTTGCACAAAATCAGGATGCAGCTCACCAAAAGCTGCATGGCATTCCGATTGGGCTGGAAAATCGGCAGTGGAATCCGAGCAATGTGGAGATTTTGGAGCGGGTAAAAGCACAGAAGCGGCCGAAGATGCATCTCCTGTACTGCAATTTTTCTCCAACGTCGTATCGAGCAGAGCGAGTGGCGGTGTATGAACAGTTTTCAGGGGCGCCTTATTGCCTGGTTTCGGAGCGGAAAAATTACGAGGCGTATGTCGAGGATTTGGCGTCGAGTAAATTTGTGTTGAGCCCGCGGGGCAATGGGCTCGATACGCATCGGATGTGGGAGACGCTGTATGTGGAGTCGTTTCCGGTGGTGAAGAGTTCGACGTTAGATACGCTATATGAAGGATTGCCGGTGTTGATCGTACGAGATTGGGCTGAGGTGACAGAGGAATTTTTGCAGCAGAAATACGAGGAGATGAGCCATCAGACGTTTTCTTTTGAGAAGCTGTATACGGATTTTTGGTTCCGTTGGATTGATTCTTTTAAGTAGTAGTTTTTCTGTCCCGGCGAAGCGACAAGTACAGTTGAAGGCGTCGGTGGTGATCCCATGCGCAGCTCAGCATTTTGTTCATTTGGAACCTTTATTGGATTTATTGGCGCAGCAGACGCGGCTGCCGGAAGAGGTGGTCGTGTCGCTATCGGAAGTTGTACGGCTGGAAAAGAGGGCGATGGATGAGCTGGAGGAGAGGGAGTGGCCGTTTCAGTTGAAGATATTGAGACACGAGGGAAAGCGATCGGCTGGAATGAATCGAAATTTGGCATGTAAAGCAGTGACGGGGGATTTGATTATTTGCCAAGATGCTGACGATATTCCCCATCCGCAACGGGTGGAGATCGTGGGGTATTTATTTGAGCATTATGCAATTACACATCTGTTGCACACGTACGTTTACAAGGGAGAGTTTGCTCCATATCGGAAAGAAGAGGTGATTCCCTATGAGTTTTATAATTACGATCATTTGGAGGCAGTGTATCAAGATCGACTGCACAATGGAAATGTGTCGTTTTTGCGAGAAGTAGCTAAGCGAGTGCAGTGGGACGATGTGTTTGAATGCGACCACGATGTGAAGTTTAATCGCGATGTGTACAGGTGGTGGAGGAAGGGGGCGACCATCGATTGCAATTTGCTGATTTACCGGCAGCCTCTTTCGGCCTTCAATCCAGCCAATATTCCGTGGGCGAATGAAATGTAAAGCTGCTTTACATTTGGCGCAACTGGTTGTGATCCTGGTTTTTAGTAGAGCTGAGGGGTATGTCACTTGTGTATTTAAGGGACAACTCTGCAACCAGATGTTTGAGATTGCGTCGGTGTTGGGCTATGCATGGGATCATGGCTATGAAGTGTCGTTTCCAACGCTGTTTAAAGCGATCCATGGAGAAGAGAATTATCAACATGTTTTTCATCGGGTGAGTGTCGAGCCTTTTCCCGAAGGAACCGAATTTATTTATTATGATCATGACAAAGCGACCGATTCTCATGTCTATTTATCGATCCCCGATTTTAGAAATCAGAATGTGAAAATCGATGGTCATTGCGTGAGTGAGAAGTACTTTGCTCGCTATCGAGAGGCAATTCGGGAATTGTTTGCGCCAACAGAGGAGATGGTACAGGCCATTTATGCGAAGTATGGCGATGTGTTGAAAGAAAAGACGGTCGCGGTACATGTACGGACATTTATTCCGGACAATTTTCTGACGATTTGCCACACGCCGCCTCACTTGCAGTGGGCAAAGTGGTATTATTATAATAGTGCCATGGCTCGATTTCCGATCGATGCTCATTTTGTGGTGTTTTCGGATGATATGGAGTGGACGAAGAAAAACTTTCCGAAAGGATTTCGAAAGGTGACATTTGTAGAGGGAAATTCACGGTATTTCGATCTGTATTTCATTTCTCTATGCCAGCATCAGATCATCGCTCCTGATTCGACCTTTTCATGGTGGGGCGCTTGGTTAAATCGAAATCCGAATAAAATGGTGATTGCTCCTGATCAATGGTGGGGACTTAAGCAAAATGACTCGATTCCAGAGGGGTGGATCAAAGTGAAACGGTTTCCTCATGAATGAACCCCGCCCTCTAAAGGACGGGGTATTTTCAAAAAACGGCACCTTTGTAAGAATTGATGAGTTGAATCCAGTATTCCATCGAGAGTTTTTCGAAGGAGAAAGAGCGGTTGGCAAAGGAAAGGAGTTGTTCGCGGAGGAATGGTTCGGTGACTTGTGCCCAGTCGGAGATGATGAGGATGGGGAGACCGGCGTAGAGAGGGTCGAGAGAAGAGCTTTTCACGATGGGAATGGTGCCGAGGTAGAGCGATTCCCAAAGGCGATAGGTGTCGAGGCCGAGGCCGCGGGGACTGATCATGAAGTGGGCGGCAGCGGTGATGCGGAGGTAGCTTTCATAGTTGATGCGGAGCGTGCGGTGGCAGAAAGGGGTGTGAGAGAGAAGTTTGAAGAGGGGCCAGCGCTCGGAAGAAAACGATTGGATGGTGAAATTGAGGTAGGCGAGGTATTGCTTGGGCGGAGGATTTTGTTGGATGGCGGAGAGAAGGGATTTGTTGCCGTGAGGAAGATGGGCGTTGGCGACGCCAATGGGAATGGGGTGGAATTTGGGATGGAGGGTCCCGTCGCAATTGATGCCGAACCAGGCGATGAGTTTGGGGTCGTCGAGATGAGAGGCGTGGGAGGCGGGGACCGAGTCGTCGGAAATGTGAGAGATGAGAATGTAGGGATAGGCGAGGTGAGGGTGGATATTGGCGAAGAAGGTGGAGAGGTGGGCGCCTTTGAGAAAGATGGTTTGGCCGGGAGTAGTGAGGGGGGGAATGCTGGGTTTATCTTCGTCGTATTGATGGTCAGAGTAGGCGCGGAAGGCATCGCCACAAACGAAGGAAAAAAGACAGAGAGGGAAGAGGAGGAGCAGGCGTATCATGGGGAGGTTTTGTAAGAGTCGATAAGGCGTGTCCAATAGTCCATTGAGAGTTTCTCGAGGGAAAATATCTTCCCAGCAAAGTCGTGGTAGATGAAATCGAGTGTCGATTCGGTTACAGAGATCCAGTCAGAAACAATGAAGACGGGGAGATCGGAATAGAGCGAATCGAGGGAAGAGCTCTTCACGATAGGGATGGTTCCCATGTAGAGCGATTCCCAGAGGCGGTGGGTGTCGAGGCCGTTACCGCGCGGGCTCACCATGAATTTGGACATGGCGATGTGCTGAAGGAATTTCTCAAAGTCGAGTTTGCGGGTGCGATGGCAGAAGGAGGTTTGCGAGAGGTATTTGAAGAGGGGAAAACGCTCTTGTGGGTAGGTGCTGATGTCGATGTTGAGGTAGCAGAGGTATCGTTTCTCGAGGTGTTTTGTTTGGACTCGTTTGAGAACTTCTGGATTGCCGTGGGTCCACATGTAGTTGGCGATTCCGATCGGGATGGGGTGCATCTTGGGATGAGGTGTTCCATCGTAATTTTGGGCAAACCAAGCGAGAATGCGAGGATCGTTGAGGAAGGAGGCAAAGGCGCCAGGGGCTTGATTGTCTGAATTGTGAGAAATGAGGATGTAAGGGTGCTGAATGTGAGGATGGATATTACAGAAAAAATCTTCGAGTTTATCGGTTTTAACGAAGATGGTGTGGTTGGGTTGGACGTCGGCTGGCTCAAGAGTGGTGAGTTCGTCATGGGCATGATCGGCATAGGCACGGAAGCCATCGCCGGAGACGAAGGGGGCGCATGAGCGACGAAGATCGGGCCCGGGGACCGCGAAAAGGGTGGGGGTAAACAGAAAAAATAAATGTAAAGCCGCTTTACATTTCATGGTAGTCCTTGGGGTTGAGAGAGAAAAAGGGACAGATTTTTAGAGTGGATGTGAAGGTTGTTGATTTTGTAGCGCTCTCCTTGATAGAGCGCGTAGGGAATGGAGCGGCCGTGTTCATCGGGGATCCATTCATAGGTAAAGTCGGAAGCGTTGAAGAGCGCTGATTCATTGATGAAGCCGATGGTATTGGAGCCGTGATAGGGATCGATGCCGCCGAGATATTGACCAATGGCGGCTGCATCGAAGATGGAGCGAAAATCTTCGAAGCAGTGGAAATAACGGGAGGGGGTGTTGGTTCGGTATTGTCGACTGGTGCTTTCGAGGGCGCGGTTCTCGGCGTAGGCGGGCATGAGGATGGGGAGATGGTCGATGGCAGAGGCGTTGTTGTTTTTAAAAGAGGCGATGAGCTCCATGTCATTGCCTCCATGCCGGGCGCGGCTGCCGATGAAATGGGTGAGCGATTTGAGCGGTTCTCGATGAGGAATGTACATGAAGCCGGCGATGCAGCGAACGTCATTGTCAAAGGTCGCTGCAATTTGATCGGGATAATTTTTGCGGAACAGGGGGAGAGTGTGTGTCAGGTCGACGTAGAGCATGACGTCATTTTCGAGATGAAAGACGTCGGTTAAGGAATATTTTTTCATGAGAGAATCGAGATAGAAGAAGCGCTCTGTGGTGTAGACCCAAAAGCCTTTGAGAAAGTGTTTATCTAAGTGATTGTGCCGAATAAAAAATTGGTGAGAAGAACTTTTGGGCAAAGTTTCTGCAGCTACGGCGATGACGGGGAGATCGGAAGAAAGAGAAGAGAGCGCTTGTTCATTGGCTACGAGATAAATGGGGACCTCGGGGTTGAAGAGGCGGGCTTGCTCTACACAAAGGGGAAGATGGGCAGGCAAATGCGATCCTAAATGAATCAAAACGATGGCCACAGGGTGGAGAAAAGCAGGAAGCAGGAGAAAAAACCATTTCATTGAAGCCTCTGGATTAAAACGTAATCGATGTGAAAATCTGTTTCTGTGATGGTAATGACGTTGTCATAAAGGGAGAAATCGCGGGGAGAATAGACAACGGCATAATCGTGGATGAGCGATGGGATTAGGCTGAAGTTCGATTGGGGTCGGATCAAGACGTCGAACTGAAAAAGGGAGAAAAAGTCTTCGAGCACATTTTTGTCGTGTTGGTTGTCTGTATGGCGATAATCAAAAAGGATGGGGCGAGGGAGTTGGTTCTGGATTTGCTCTGCGAGAAGAGCGGGATCTTGAGCATCGGTGAAGAGGTAACAATAAATGGGTTTATTGGGAAAGAGGGCAATCACTTTTTGAAGGCCCTCGACGTAAAAAGAGAGAGGAGGAAGTTTGAGAGGCATGTCTAAATAAACGTGGGAATGGTCAAAGCCGCCTCCTTGGCGGATATGGAGAGCGATGTTAAGGGTATGAGAGGGTGGAGTGACGAGATCGAGCTGTTTTTTCGGCGCAATTATTTGACGAGCGAGAGCGCGAAATTCAGGATTTTTCCAGTCGACAGGAAAGGAAAACCATTGGTGATGAGTGAGCTCCCAGGGATCTTCTGGAAAATAGGGACAGGTATAGAGAATTGGTAGGCGAGAGGAATGGAGAGGACCTTGCGCTTTGAAGTTTCGAATCACTGGGCGCGAAACGTCGGCGAAGGTTTCATAAACGTCTAGCATGAGCTCATTGGAGTAGGGAAAAGGTTTGTAAATCAACGGGATATTTTTCTTGTAAGAGAACCATTTAGCGTGAAGGTAGGAGAGAAGATTATCGCCCAACCGTCCGCCGCTAAATTGATAAGTCACAGCTATCTCGGTCGGGAAAAGAGAGCGCAGGAAGAGGAGAAAGAAGAACCAGCGCATCAATCTATTCGGCTCCATTCATGATAGGCAACGTAGGTATAGCCTTTCTTTTGGTATTTTTTGCGCTCTTTTAAAGAGGTGATATTGGCCCACTTGAGTTCGCGGATATGGGCTTGCGGCGTGCGAAGAAGAGCAAAATTGAAGTAAATTTCATATTCAGACATGCAGGCAAATCTCACTTTGTCGAGATCGACCGCGCGGCAAATGGCTTTCCAGGGCTCGGTTTGATGGGTAAAAGAGATCTGTTTAAAGAGATCTTCGAGGATTGGTTTTTGAAAGAGCATGTGGTGAGCAATGCCGGAGTATTGTTCATTGACTCGATGGAGCCCAGGGAGGAGGCTCTCAGCATGTTCGAAGTAGGGTTGGTAATATTCGCGAGATGGAGTGAAGAGGGGTTCTCCTGTTTCTGTCATGAAAGAGATCGGTTTTAAAAAAATCACGTCGGCATCGAGCACGAGGACATTGGGAGAAATATCGGGAATGACGAAAGAGGCGTAGAGTTTTAGAAACTGCTGGTAAATCCAACCAATGCGGCTTTTAGGGGTGGTGAGAAAAGCGTTGGCCGCATCTGCATCACCGTGGAAAATTTCGAGGGCTAGATCGGCTTTTGAAAAGGGAAATTTGGCTTCGTCGAACCATTCTGCATTGGGAGTGAGAAAAGTGGAAGAAAGGACAATGATGCGGTTGATGTGTTGGCCGTATTTGCGGATGGAATGGATGCATCGATTGAGAGTGGAGACATCTTTGGGAGCACAGGGAATGACGATGTCAATGGGGTCGTTAGTGAGGGGAAAATAGGTGGGTGTAATGAGAGCAGAAAGATGGAAGGAGAGGAAGAGAAAAAGATAGCGCATAAAACCTCAAGTGGAGAGCGATTTTGTAGAAAAAAACATTTTGCAACAAGAGGTAAAAAAAACATACCATTAAAGAATGGTTAAGGTCTGGTTTCCGTTTCTTCTTTTCTTTACAATTCACGCAGAAGTTCCTCTCGTCTATTCAAAGCTATCCAACCTCTATAAACCTACTCTTGAAGATTACAGAAAAGTGCAGGAGTTTTTATAAAACGGGTAGGGAGGGGTTGAAGCCCCTCTCTACCCAATGCAATCCCAGGCCTTAAGGCCTGGGTGTTCACATCTAAAAACTTGCGGATAGGAATTTGGAGGAGGGGGGTGTTGGCGGGCGGTTTTTTTTAATGTAAAGCCGCTGCGGAAATATAAAAAAGTGTTGATTATAAAATGAATTTTTTATAAATATATCCGCTTCGTTTTTTGAGGTGGATTGTGCGATGGCTTTGGCTGCTCATGGCTTGTCATCTGTTTGGAGAGATGGAACAGAAGATATTTCCTTTGACGGCGGAAATGATTGACGTGGTGATTCCGTATCATCGGAAAGATGCGGGGACGTTGGAGTGGTGCATTGAGGGAATTCGCAAGTATGCAATGAATGTGCGGCGAATTGTCGTGGTGTCGGAAGCGCGGCCGACGGAAAATGCCGAATGGTTCGATGAGGCGAATTTTCCTTTTACAAAAGAGGATTTGATCTTGGAAATCGGGGTCGACGTGGATGAATTGCCGGAAAGTCGCCTCAACTCGGTGTATCAAAAGCTGCTGAAGCTGTACGCGCCGTTTGTGGTGCCTCAAATTTCAACGAACGTGCTTGTGGTTGACTCGGATGTCGTCTTTTTGAATTTAGTCGATTTTATAACCAGTGACGGGTTTCCTTGCTTCAACTTCGGATCTAAAAATAAGCAGGAGCACTTTGACCATATGGGAAAATTGGTCAGAGGGTTGGGAAGAGCGCATTCGAATTATTCGGGTATTACGCACCAAATGTTATTTCAACGGCCGATTTTGGAAGATCTGTTTGCTCTGATTCAGGAGCAACATGGAGTAGAGCCTTGGAGGGCGATTTGCCGAATAGATAAGGCGTACTTTTCTGAATACGAGCTCTATTTTAATTTCGCTCTGCAGCGGACGCCACAGGCGCGGATGCGCCGGTTGAAGTGGTGCGATTTGTCGGGATTGGTAGCGCTCCCTCGCTATAAGAAGCAGTATTATGCCTATGTGGCTCTGCATCGGTCGATGAGGTCGGGTGGGTGAATGAAGTGGTTATTTTTTGTGCTGGCAACGTCGCTGTTTTCCTATACTGATTTGGCGGTGACGTATGAATTTAGCAAGGGGCGATTTGGAGATAACTTGCTCGCTTATTTGCATGCGAAGTGGTTTGCTTATCAGCGGAATATTCCGCTGCTGTACAAGTCATTTCCTCTGTCGTCGCAACTCGTGATGCACAAGATGGAAAAACCCTATGGCGCGCAGTTTCAGCAACAAGCCTATACGCGCCATTATCTTGCGAGGGGGCCTATCAACCCGGGCATTCGGTTGCCGATCTTGTATATTTGTCCTTATTTCCCCGAGGATCCATGGGAGTTGGATGCGACATTGGATATGGGAGGAAATGAGTGGTATCACTTCGATGTCGATTGGAAAGACCCCGTGTTTCGCGCGATGGCGCGAGAGATGATTGCGCCTGCGCACCCTCTTTCGTTGGTGAATGTGCCGCAGAATACAGTGAATATCGCCCTTCACGTGCGAGAGGGCGGGGGCTATGATGGCGATGATGGGTATCTCTATTGGCCGTTGAAAATTCCTCCGCTGACGTATTACATCGAGGCGCTGCGGAAGACGCTAGCCTTTTTGCCGCCGGGCAAAGAGGTTTTTTGCTACTTGTTTACAGATGCGGGTTTTCCACAGCACATCGCAGAGAGAATTCAAGAGGCAGTGGGTTCGAATCTAACGATTCGTTATCGGCGGATCAATAATCACCACACGCGAAATGTATTGGAAGATTTTTTTTCCCTGTTCAAATTTGATATTTTGATTCGCTCACAGTCGAATTACTCGTTGGTACCTACGCTCATCCACGATTTTGCGATTTACACCGCTCCGAAAGATTTCATAATTTTCGCCGATGCAGTTACGATTACGAAGTTTGATTTTGTAGTGAATGAAGAAGCTCTTGGGAGAGCGCTGAATCGATGAACCCCGCCCTAAAGGACGGGGAATGATTTGGGAGGAGTTTCGAACTCCTCCCAAATTTGGATGTGAATTACCCGGCCCTAAAGGACCGGGTTTCCGGAGACCTGATGAAATGGGTGTTCTTTTTTCTGCCGCTTGTTCTGTTTTGCGCGCCGCCGATTGTGTTTGTGCAATTGGGACCACGGTTGCCCGATTACATGTCGACTGCACTGGAGCAAGCGCGCTTGTTCAATCCCGACTCGCCGATCTATCTCATCGGAAATCGCAATGCCTTTCGCACATTGCCGCGTGCGTTTGTTTCATCGGGCAAGGTGAATCTCGTCGCTGTTGAAACGCTGGGAAAACAGCGGATCCATCAGCAATTCATCGCGCGCTCTCGACTTGACCGGACGTATCGAGAGGGATTTTGGACCTATACGACACAGCGCTTTTTTTACCTCGCCGATTTTATGCATCAGAATGGACTCAGCGACGTGTTTCACCTGGAGAGCGATGTAATGCTCTATGCGAATATTGGAGAGCTTCTTCCTCATTGCCAGGCGCATTACGCGAATATGATTGCTGTGCCGTCTGATTGCGATGCGCGCTGCATCGCGAGTTTTATCTATGTGGCGAATGTGACGCCTCTGGATGCGTTCTTGCAATTTGTCACGGATAAGGTGCGCGATATTGACAACGACATGCATTTTCTCGCCCACTTTCGACACCGATATTTCCAAGTGTACATCGATCATTTTCCCGTTATTTTCCCAGACTATGCAAAGGATCATGCGCTGATCAGTCGCTTTGGCGATGTCACGGCGACGCCGGAGCGCTACATGAGTTATTTCGATGACTTTCAGGCGGTCTTTGACGCCGCGGCCATTGGGCAATACCTCGGCGGTATCGACCCGCGCAATGGAGAATCGGTGCCGGGCTTTGTCAATGAATCGACACTCTTCAACGTGGCCGATTTCCAATACGAGTGGATCGCCGACGAGAAGGGAAGAAAAGTACCCCACATGATTTATCAGGGACAGAAGATCAAGATCAACAATTTGCACATCCACTCCAAACGACTCGATGCGTTCAAGTCGTAATGTATACACAACGTGATTCAAAATTTGGGAATTTGGCAAAGCCGGCGGCCAAGATTTCCATCAGGCCGAAGGCCGGCGCGAGAGGGGCTCCCTATTTGTAATAGGAGGCCCTGAGCGCGGATGGAAAGGTTGGAATGCCGGCGCAGCCA
>JAGWKU010000037.1 GCA_028873375.1 Verrucomicrobiota bacterium | reverse complement strand
CAACCCAAGCCACTGAACTGGCTGTAAAATGCGATGTTCTGAATCGAATGACAGAATTAGGGATGCCAGACAGTTACAAGGTTGCGATCTAAGCTGCCTGCAACTGCGAAGGATCACGCGACTTGTCTACAATTATGCAACAACGCCATCTCGTTCTGAAAGAAATGTCTCTAGTTCTTATCTAGGTTCGATAAATGGTTTGGATGTAAACGTAAAAAATCCTGTCTATATCTACTAACCTCTTCCCTTAAACTTTTCATTCGGTTAACTTTCCACGCTATAACCACTCAGGTTGTAGCGTGGATTTTCATTTTGAGCAGGAATTGAAATCGCAGGGATGCCGCATTGTGGCTGGCATCGATGAAGCGGGTCGCGGGCCGTTGGCAGGTCCTGTTGTCGCAGCGGTGTGCGTATTGCCGGAAGGATGCGTGCTGGAGGGGTTGAACGACAGCAAGCAGTTGACGGAAGAAGAGCGAGAGGAGCTGTTTGCGGCGATTCGGGGGATGGCGGGAATTGATTTCGGTGTCGGAATCGCTGAAGTGGCGGAGATCGACCGGTTGAACATTTTGCGGGCGTCGTTCTTGGCGATGTCGCGGGCCCTGGACCAACTCAAAGTAAAACCCGATGCGATTTTAGTCGATGGCCATTTAGCGCCGTCGTTTGGGATCCCGACCATTCCGATAGTTGGAGGCGATGGGCGGAGCCCGTCGATTGCGGCGGCTTCGATCTTGGCGAAGGTGACGAGGGATCGAATGATGGTCGAATTGGATAAGCAGTATTCACAGTACGGTTTTCGGGGACATAAAGGGTATGCGACGCCAGAGCATTTGAGCGCTTTGGAACTCTTTGGCCCGTGCGCCATCCATCGAAAGAGCTTTGACCCGGTAAAAGGGTTTTTCAAGCAGGTCGAGGAACAACTCGATCTCTTCTCTTGATTTCCATGGATTATTGGAGTAACATCGGAGGGCATTACTATAGAATAATTCTATCGTTCTATCGTTAGATCGTTAAAACTTGCTGGCGAGCAGCAAAAACGATGGAAACGATCTAACGATAGAACGATAAAAAAGGCAGTATCGATGATCGCGAGCATGACTGGGTTTGGACGAGCGGTGGAAGAAGCGCCGTTTGGGAAGCTGGTCGTAGAAATCCAATCGGTCAATCGAAAATATTTAGAAGTCTTTGTCTCTTTACCCAAAGAATGGAGCCGCTTTGAAAACGAGGTGAGAAAACTTGTTCAGGGATCGGCTTTGCGCGGGTTTGTTACAGTGCGGGTCACAGTGACGCCAGGCGCTGCAGCTCTGGAGGGAATCTTGCCCGATAAAAAGGCGCTTCTGGCGCTGAAGAAAGGGTGGGAAAAGCTGGCCGTTTCGCTCGGGTACCCAAAAGAATGCATCGATTTGCCGTTCCTTTTGCAGCAGATGGGGGAGAGCCCCTCGAAAGAGACCGATTTCGCCCCTCTGAAGAAGGGCTTGGAAAAGGCATTGGTCGCACTCGTCGAGATGAAAAAGACGGAAGGGCGGGCGCTGACGAAAGATGTGGGAGCCCGGTTGGACTTGATTGGACGGCTGGTTGAATCGGTTGAAAAGGCGGCGCCAGATGCGGTGGCGAAGCAACGACAGAAGCTAAAAGAGCGGATGGAAGAGGTATTGGTTCCTCATGCGGAACTCGATGAGCGGCTCCTCCGTGAAGTGGCCCTATTTGCCGAGAAGGTCGACATCTCTGAAGAAATCATCAGATTAAAGTCCCACTTGTCTCAATATCGAGATGTGTTAAAAGGAAAAGGGGAGGGGGCTGGGCGCAAAATGGAGTTCCTGGTGCAAGAAATGGGACGAGAGATCAATACGATCGGCTCAAAGTCGATGGATGCAAAAATCTCTCACCTCGTCGTAGAAGCCAAGAGTGAATTGGAAAAAGTGCGCGAACAGATCCAAAATATCGAATGATGAAAGTACTCGGAGGACTCAAGAAGGGATTGGTATTCGTCGTCAGCGCCCCCGCGGGCACCGGGAAAACCACCCTCGTCCAAATGCTCTGCAAGGAGTTCGACTGCGTGGTCGAAAGTGTCTCTTTCACGACTCGCAAACCCCGCCCCAATGAGCGAGAGGGGAAAGATTACCACTTCATTTCGGCAGCAGAATTCGAAAAAAAGATCAAAGAAGGGGAGTTTCTAGAGCACGCCAAGGTCTTCAATCACTACTACGGCACTTCGCTCCTCTTCGTAGAACGAGAGCAGGCGAGAGGCAAGCATGTGGTGTTAGTCATTGATACCCAAGGAGCTATGAAGTTAATGGGGGGCTTTCCAGCCACCTTCATCTTCATTAGCCCGCCGAGCATGAAAGAACTTAAAAAGCGGCTGATGGCTCGTAGATCTGAGACCGAAGAAGCGATGGAAGAGCGTCTTTCTTGGGCCGAAAAGGAGATGTCTCTGGCTCCCCGGTACGATTATCACATCATCAATGAAGACCTAAAGGTCGCCTACGAGGTCTTGCGATCCATCCTGATCGCTGTAGAACATAAAAATCATTGATCAAAAAGCCCTTCTGACCCATGCTATGGGATATTTCAGAAAGGATGGCTATGAAAACGCTCGATTCGCTCACAACTGAGCAAATCCGAAAAAAGTTTAAGAATAATTTTGACCTTTGCAATTTCTCGATCAATATCGCTCGAAACCTTCTTTTGAGCGGCCAATCGATGCCTCTTCCTCAGCTTCTAGAAATCATCGGCCTTCGGGCGGATGAAGCCAACCTACAGAACGCACTGAAGGGATGAACCCCGCCCTAAAGGACGGGGAATGATTTGGGAGGAGTTTTTCGAACTCCTCCCAAATTTGGATGTGAATTACCCGGCCCTAAAGGACCGGGTTTCCGGAGACCTGATGAAGATTTTAATTACTTCGGCGCTTCCGTATGCGAATGGGCCGCTCCACTTTGGTCATATTGCAGGGGCCTACTTGCCGGGAGATTGCTATGCCCGTTTTCAGCGACTCCGAGGACATGAGGTCCTTTATTTGTGCGGCTCCGACGAGTATGGCGTCGCGATCACCCTCAGCGCTGAACTGGCCGGCCGGACCCCTCAAGAGCATGTCAATCTCTTCCATTCGATCAATAAAGCCTTTTTCGAAAAACTCTCTTTTTCCTTCGATCATTATAGTCGAACGACCTGGCCTGGCCACGTCTCCACGGTCCAGTCATTTTTCCACGATTTGCAGGCAAAGGGGCTTATCGAAGAAAAGACCGAAAACCATCTGTACTCGGAAAAAGAGGGACGTTTTTTAGCTGACCGATACGTCGTCGGTACGTGCCCCAAGTGCGGGTATGAAGAGGCGAGGGGAGATGAGTGTCAACGATGCGCCAGCTCTTACGAAGCGACCGACCTAAAAAACCCCCGTTCGAAGTTGACCGGCACTCCGCTCACCTTGCGGCCGAGCAAACATCTCTACCTCCGTTTTGATCACTTTAAAAACCAGCTCGCTGAGTGGATCCGCTCCAAGAACTGGAAAGAAAATGTCGTCCACTTTGCAATGCGCTACGTCGAAGATCTCAAAGCGAGGGCCATCACACGCGACTCCTCCTGGGGAGTGCCAGTGCCCGGCCATCCCGACAAAGTGTTCTACGTCTGGTTCGATGCGCCGATCGGCTATGTCTCCGCGGCCAAAGAGTGGGCTGAAAAAATCGGCCAACCCAAGCGATGGGAAGACTACTGGCTTGATCCTATGCCGGGAGTGGTTCAAGAATCGAGAGATGGCAAGGAGGCTCCCGCGGAATGCTCCTCTGGAGCGAGCGACCATTGCGTCTCGCAAGGCACGAGTGAAGAGAGGCATTCCACGGGCAAAGCCGACGACGCCAGCTCTCGGTTCTTGAATCACGAGCGGCATAAGACAAAACTCGTCCACTTCATCGGCAAAGACAACATTCCGTTCCACACCGTCTTTTTCCCCGCCATGCTCATGGGGCAAGACCTCCCTTACAAATTGCCCGACGACGTCCCCGCGAACGAATTTTACCTCCTCGAAGGGCGTCAATTCTCTAAATCGGATGGCTGGACAATCGACCTCGAAGAGTTCTTCCGGAAGTACACACCCGATCAAGCTCGCTACGCCATTGCTGCGAATGCTCCCGAAACGGCCGACTCTGAATTTAGCTGGAAAGATTTCCAAACCCGCTGCAACGCCGAGCTCCTCGGCAAGTTTGGCAACTTTGTCCACCGAGTTCTTACCTTTGCCAAACAGCATTGCCAATCCAAGGTACCCGCTCTCTCGGAAGAGACGATCGTCGATAAAGCCTTTGCCGAGCAAAGACAGCGACTCACGGAAGAGGTAGCCCTCAACTACCAAGAATTTCGCCTTCGGAAAGCGAGCCAGGTCCTCATGGAACTCGCTCAACTCGCCAATGCCTACTTCGATGCCCAAAAGCCGTGGGCACTCGCTAAAGACCCCGCATCTCGCGCTCGGATGGAGACCGTCATCGGCCATTGTCTCGAGTGCATCAAACTTCTTGCCCTCGCCGCTTCGCCGATCATCCCCACTTCGGCCCAAGCGATCTGGGAACTTCTCGGCTTT
Source organism: Verrucomicrobiota bacterium (assembly GCA_028873375.1). Taxonomy (GTDB): domain Bacteria; phylum Chlamydiota; class Chlamydiia; order Chlamydiales; family SM23-39; genus CAITMJ01. The sequence goes on along the minus strand of JAGWKU010000037.1, from coordinate 10,233 downwards.
TCTACAGAGCTCGCCAAAGGTTCTTGGAAGCAGATCGCCGAAACACCGCTCGCCACCGGCCAGCAACTCGGCGAATCAACGCCTCTTTTCCGCAAAGTAGAAGATACCGAGATTGAAGAGCAAATTGCCAAGCTTGGCGAACGAATCAAACTCAAGGAGACCCTCATGACCGCCCTCACGACCTACGAGCCCCTCAAAGAAATGATCCAATACGATCAATTCGAAAAGCTCGATTTCCGCATCGCCCTTGTGCTGGAAGCAGTCAAAGTCCCCAAATCGAAAAAGCTTCTCCAACTCACGGTCGATCTCGGCTTTGAAAAACGGACCGTCGTCTCTGGCATCGCCCTCTCTTACGAGCCAGAAAAGCTCATCGGCAAAAAAGTGCTCCTCCTCGCCAACCTAACTCCGGCGACCATCATGGGCATTCAAAGCCAAGGGATGGTCCTCGCTGCCTCTTCCGGCACCGAGCTCGAACTCCCGATGCTCGAAAAAATGTCGCCTGGCGCCGTCGTCTCTTAACCACAGAGCAAAAGAAAGCCGCGTTTCGCGGTTATAGTGAATTGAAGTCGAGTTGGAGGGCGTTTTGGATGGCGGGGACAGGTGCGTTCTTGAGCGCCTTGATGAGCCCTGTGTAGCGCTTTTGCACTTGATCATTGTGAATAGCGAGAGCGATCGCCTTCTTAGTCCCGACAAGATAGACCTGCCGTTTCCCTCGCGTCACGCCCGTATAGAGAAGATTTCTCTGCAAGAGCTTGAAGTGAGAGGTGTGAATTGGGATCACAACACAGGGACACTCACTTCCCTGGAATTTGTGGATTGAACAGGCATACGCGAGGACGAGCTCTTCGAGTTCAGAGAAGTCGTATTCAACCGGGCGGCCATCGAAATCAACTGTGAGGAGTTCTTCCTGCAGGTCGATGGTCGTGACGCGGCCGATGTCGCCGTTGTAGATCTTTTTGTCGTAATCGTTTTTGATCTGCATCACCTTATCGCCCGTGCAGAATTTCTTGCCAGCGCGCAGGAGCGCTTTAGACGACGGGTTGAGGAGCGTTTGGAGGGCATCATTGAGCATCTCGACGCCGATGGCGCCCCGTTTCATCGGGGAGAGGACTTGGATTTCTTCGGTGGGGTGAAACTTCCATGTCTTCGGGATCTCTTCAGCGACAAGCTGGAGGATGATCTGCTGGATCGCCTCGGGGACTTCCGCTTCGATGAAGTGAAAGTCGCTTTTCGGATCGGTGTAAATTTCGGGGAATTCGCCCTGATTGATTTTGTGCGCGTTGGTGATGATCTTAGAGCCCTTCGCCTGCCGAAAGATCTCCGTGAGGCAAGTGACGCCGATGAGGCCTGAGGCGATGAGGTCGCGGAGCACCGTGCCAGGACCGACGCTCGGCAATTGGTCAATGTCGCCGACGAAGAGCACTCGAGCTCGATTGGGGATAGCCCGTAGCAAATGAAAGAGCAAGGGCGTGTCGATCATGCTCGCCTCGTCGATGACAATCAGGTCGCAGTCGAGGGGATTTTCCTTGCCTCGCTTAAAACCGCCCGCTTCAAAATTCATCTCGAGTAAAGCGTGAATCGTGAGCGCATTTCGCCTCGTGATTTGCGAAAGGCGCTTTGCAGCACGCCCGGTCGGCGCCGCGAGTAAAACCTTATCGGTCAGCTTGGAGGTAATCGTCAGGATCGAATTGGTGATCGTGCTTTTCCCCGTGCCAGGTCCCCCGGTGATGATGTGCACCTTGTCGGTCAAGGCGGCGATCACCGCTCTTTTTTGCTGGAAGGCGAATTGGATGTTGAGCTGTCCCTGCACCCAATCAGCCGCCTTTTCGGCATCGATTGCTCGAATGGCCTGCAGAGAAGTGAGGAGCCGTTGCACATCTTTTGCAATGCCCTGCTCATAGCTCCAGAAAGGGCCGAGCCAAATGCATTTTTCTTGCAGCACATCGGAGATCAGCACTTTTTCAGCGACAAGCCGCTCGATCTCTTTTTGAATGAGCGCCTCATCGACCTGTAGCATCGCCTGGGCCAATGGTAAAAACTCTCGCACTGAGTAGCACGTATGCCCCTCGTTGCTTAATTCCCAGAGAACGTGTTCAATTCCCGCTCCAATGCGCTCGGACGACTGGAGGGGATATCCGAGCTTCAGAGCGATCGAATCGGCCATTTTAAAGCCAATTCCGTGCACTTCTTTGGCCAAATGATAAGGGTTGGCCTTGACCTTTTCGATGCTCTCTTCGCCAAACGCCTTGTAAATCTTTTGTGCAAAGCCCGGGCTGACTCCATACGTCCGTAAAAAGAGCATGACGTTTCGGACCGACTGCTGCGCTTTCCAGCAGGCCTTGATGTTTTCAATTTTCTTCTTACCAAGCCCCTCAATCTCCCTGAGCCGGTGGGGCGCCTTGTCCAACACCTCGAGCGTATCGGCCCCGAACCGAGCGACGATCTTTTCCGCATACATCGGCCCGATGCCTTTGATCACGCCTGATTCTAAATATTTTTGAATCCCCATTACATCGGATGGCTGCTCGACTGTATACTCGGTCACCTCAAATTGCCGCCCATAGGTGGGGTGGATTTTCCACGTCCCTTGGCACACCACCGTTTCTCCCGGCTGTACCGATGGCAAGGCCCCTACGATGATCGTAAGATCCTTTTTCTTCGGCTCCTTCAGCCGAGCGACCGTGAAATTCCCCTCTGGCTGTGCATATACCACTGAGTCAATCGAACCTCGAATCTGATCTGGCGTGCCTGCTGTCATGCCCTCTAGCATAATGCAAAACTTCTCTTGAGGCCAAGACAAATCGCTTGCTCAGAATGACTTCGTTTTTTTATAATGATTTTTCTTTTCTTGTTCCGGGTTAGCTCAGTGGTAGAGCAGTGGACTGTTAATCCATTGGTCGTATGTTCGAATCATACACCCGGAGTTTCTTCCCATCCTTCCTAAATGGCTCTGGTACAACAAACTTCAAACCAGCGGCTTTATGCACACCATTTTCAAATCGCGGATTTTCCGCACTTTTTCCGCAAATGACTGGAACCAACCAGAATCAAAACATTTCGTTTTCCTAACTCTTGATCCCAGGCATTGACTCTCTTAGCCTCAATGTGATAAATTTTTCCCTTAATTTACCAATAAGGAGAAAGTCATGAAGCTCGCGAGTATCATTTTAGCATGCGTGACATGCTTTGGCCTTCAGGCTGAGCTGTTTTTTACCCCGCAAATGATTTCTAAACATTTGGAGACGTACACTGATAAGGAGATTCAGCTGCTCGAGAAAGATCTCGCAGTCGTTCGGAGTATTTGCCTTGATGACACTCGCAATACGGATACTCGTTTTTACCTTGCAACGGCAGGAGGTCCTGGAGCCCGTAAAACTACCATTCTCGAGAAGTTTGTGGCTGCGCACCCTGAATATCAAGGTGGCGTTTACTTGGACCCCGATCCAAGAACACTGAAATTCATGGTTCATACCTATTATGCCCAGTCACTGAGTCCTCTCGTTATCTCTCAAACAAAAGATTATAAAGAAGTAATCAAGAACGCCTATGATAAATGGCGATATGGCTCGAATTACATTGTTCTGACTCTTTTTGAAGAAGCAATAGCTGCAGGACGCAGCGTCATTTACGGCACTACTTCGACAGGAGCCCATACCCCGAATTTCTTTGCTAAGCTCAAAGAAAATGACTATCAAATCGTGCTTCTTCTCTGTTCATGCCCTGATGATCTCCGTTATGAAGCGGTTGAATATCGCAATAATACTGTCCGTTTCTATCAATCCTCTCCAGAGGATGCAGTAGCAAAGGGCAAGTTTTTCCCACAAAGGATGGGGGCTTACTTTGCTTACGCTGATTTGATGTATTTTTATTGGAGCGACGATCTTTTTTCTCCTGAAAGGCTTGCTGCTGTTTGGCGGGGTGGAAAGCTAGAAGTTCATGACGCGCAAGCAATGCAGCGCTTTGTAGACAAGTATGAAGCAGATCGAGTAGCTCTTGCAGCTGAAGGACAGATTATTCCTTCTTTTAATAGCTTTCTCTTGAATTAATAAAAAGCTGAGGAGCCTTCGAAAATCAAAACTAAGGGCAAGTGTGCCAAATGTGGCGAAAACAATCTGTGGCCTGTGTGGTGATACGGTCTGTTCTCGTTGCAGTAAACGCCACTCCTGTGTCGTCAAGGAAGGCAACGATTATATGCTTATGCCACTTGTAAATTCACCTCGTGCGGGTGTGTGTGGGTATGTTGGAACATAATAAGAGGTAGCATGTCCGAACCCCAAGTAAATGAAAGTCAAATCCTGCTCTATCAAACTGAAGACGGTCGCCAGCGGATTGAAGTGCGGTTGCAAAATGGCTCTGTTTGGTTAAACCAAAAACTACTTGCCGAATTATTTGGCGTCGGTGTAAACACCGTAAACTACCATATTAAAGAGATTTACAAAGAAGAGGAGCTCCGTCCCGAAGCAACTATTCGAAAATATCGAATAGTTCAAACAGAGGGAGAACGTCAGGTTTTTCGAGAAGTAGATTTTTATGATTTAAGGATAATCCTAGCCGTTGGCTACCGTGTCCGTTCTCATAGAGGCGTGCAATTCCGCCAGTGGGCTACGGAACGATTGCAAGAGTATGTTATTAAGGGTTTTACATTAGACGATGAACGTTTGAGCAAACCTGGAGGTGTTGATTACTTCGATGAACTCTTGGATCGCATCCGTGCCATCAGGTCATCCGAAAAACGGTTCTATCAGAAGATCAAAGACATCTATACTCTCAGTGCTGACTATGCTCCTGAGCATCCTATGACCCACGAATTCTTTAAGACTGTGCAAAACAAGCTTCTTTATGCTGTTACTGGATTTACAGCAGCGGAAATCATCCACAAGAGGGTCAATGCTTCCAAACCGAACATGGGGCTGACAACTTGGGACGGCGCTCGTCGTGGAAAAACTTTGATAAAACGCGATGTGGAGATATCTAAGAACTATCTGAATCATGAAGAGATCAAAGATCTGGAATCGCTTGTGGACCAATATTTGGACTTTGCTGAAAGGCAAGCGCGTCATCGGAAAATCATGTACATGGCAGATTGGAAGACTAAACTCGATGCTTTTCTTGAACTTAACGATGAAAAGATCCTTACCCATTTTCCATGGGTCATGACCTATTTCTGTGGCGGACTCGTTTGGGAAGATGTTCGGTTTCAAGTGTCATCCCAAGTTTGTCGAATCTTATATCGACCATGTCAGCAAGATGGGAAATGAGCCCTAGAATAAAGAGTACTTTGGCATAAGCGCCCATCGATACGCCCGCATCTCCTTTTTCAATTTTAGTCAGCGTGGTCCGACTAATATTAGCCCTTTCTGCTGCAAGTTTTGTTGTGATGCGCCGCCGCTTGCGAGCGTTCTTTAAATCCTCGCCCAGTTTTTTAAGAGCTCGTGAGGTAGGGATGGGGATAGTTTTATTGTTCATAATCTTGATCCTTACTCTTATTATTGTACATGATTATGGTCAATATAATCAATTGGTTGTAAACAGTTTATTCGATATGAGGTATAAGTTGTTGGTATTCAAGAATATTTGCGCTAAATTTTTAGAAAAAAGAGATGCTTGCTATAGATAAGAGGATGCTGTTTTTTCCGCAATTTTTCCGCAAATGATAGGAAAACAGGGGAACTTTTGGGAACAGGTCTGAACTGGCGGCTAAAATTCTTGAGAGGAAAGCCTGGTTCTGGTTAAATCGTTGTTGTTCAGAGTTATACTAGGGATAGGTCTGTTAATCCATTGGTCGTATGTTCGAATCATACACCCGGAGAATCAGCTCGCCAAGACTTTCAAGGCCTGCCCCGATTTGATTCGAGTGAAAACGGCCTGTATTTCTGTAGTCGTAGTAAGCGTTTATGCCATAAGCTCGGGTTCCTTTTAGAGTTCTTAGTCCAACCCCTGCGTTCGCTGCCCATTTTCCGTTATCAAAAACGTGACCTCTGGCGTCGAGAAAGGGGGGGTGACTATCCATTGGACTTGGATCTGAAGCGAGAAATGCTTCGAGGGTCGTATAACCATCTTTATCTCATAGAGCCATTGAGATCAATTTTTTTCTGAATAGGTTTAAGAAATGATCTGGCTGAGAATCATCTTGATCTGTAAAATCTTTTTCTTTAGGCAGTTGCAAAACTGCTTCGCCCGGGAAAATCGATGATTTTGAGGCCATTTGCGAGTGTGGCAAAGCCACCACGGTCCATTTGACGAGGTCGGCCCAAGCGGGCCGACTGAGGAGAATGGACGTAAATGGCCTCAAAAGGGCGGTTTTAACGGGCAAATGAGTTTTGCAACTGCCTCTCTTATCAATCCTCAACTATTATTTCTAGCTGTGAGAAAAATAAATGAACAGAACTTCAGCTCCTTTTTCTAGGGAGCCAAAAGTCGTTGATTGTCAAACGAATGAACCCCGCCCTAAAGGACGGGGAATGATTTGGGAGGAGTTTCGAACTCCTCCCAAATTTGGATGTGAATTACCCGGCCCTAAAGGACCGGGTTTTCAGAGACCTGATAAAACATCTGAGTTGTTGCATAGAATATGGCATGTGAGGAAAGGATATATCTTTCCAAAAGCTCGGGCGTTTTTAAATAAGTCTGCAAGCCAAGAAGAGGGAAAAAAGCTCCTCCAGAGCATTCAAAAAACCATTCGGATGATCGACCGATGCAATGAGCGCCTTAGAGAGGAGCTAGACATTCTCCACAGGCCTTTTATCAACAGCGTTACTTCTTATGAGAAGAATATGGTATCTAGCAGTTTGGAAGCTTGCGAAGATCTGTGCGAGGGCAATGAGGAATTCAAAAGAGGATTGCTGGTTATATCTAAACAGATTGAAGAGATGATACCCCAGTTTACTTCCTCCCTTCGAATGGGCTGCAAAGAGAGGAAAGCACTTCCACCGCGTCAATTTTTTAAGGCGATCTTCGGAGGCAGTTCTCAAAACTGCTTTGCCCGGGAAAATCGATGATTTTGAGGCTATTTGCGAGTGGTGGCAAAGTCACCACGGTCCATTCCCCTCAGTCGGCCCAGGCGGGCCGACTGAGGGGAATGGACGTAAATGGTCTCAAAAGGGCGGTTTTAACGGGCAAATGAGTTTTGAGAGCTATACACAACGTGATTCAAAATTTGGTTTTTGGCTGCGCCGGCATTCCAACCTTTCCATTCGCGCTCAGGGCCCCCTATTACAAATAGGGAGCCTCTCTCGCGCCGGCCTTCGGCCTGATGGAAATCTTGGCCGCCGGCTTTGCCAAATTCCCAAATTTTGAATCACGTTGTGTATACCTCTTCGGTAAATAATTTTCAGCGAGGCGCTGAGAAAAGAGGCGCAGAGGAGAAAGAAGAAGAGTTTGGACATGAGAGCCTTTTAGCTGTAGATATTGGGGTTTGGTTTTACTCTGTTCTCTTTGAACTGTTTGAGAGCTTTTTGGAAATCCTGCATGGTGAGAATGCCGTCAGGATGTTTGGTGAGCTCCTCTTCGGAAACCTTCAGCTTGAAGAGTCTCATCATGGAGTAAGAGTTGGCGTCGCTGACAATTGCTACAAGATCTGCTCCTGAAAAGCCTTTCGTGTTTTGGGCTAAGTAAGTCAAATTGACATCAGGGGCGAGAAGATTGTTTTTTCTCATTTGATCTGTGTGTATTTCGAGAATTTTTCGTCGTCCTTCCTCACTCGGTAAATCGATTTTGACATGAATATCGAATCGGCCTGGACGCAGGGCGGCTGGATCGATCAATTTACGTTGGTTCGTGAGGCCTACGACGAGAATGTTATTGAGTTGCCCCAACCCATCCATTTCAGAGAGAAATTGATTGATCGCGCCTCGTAAGTGATCCGAACCGGGGGCTTCTCGGTCAGGAAGGAGAGCATCGAGCTCATCGATGATGATGACATGGAGTTCACTTCTATCGCCGTGTAGTTGGGCATCTCGTCTGGCACGTGCAAAGAGCTCACGGATATTTTTTTCTGATTCTCCAATGTATTTATTCCAAAATTCCGAGCCACAATGGTGAGAGAGTTTGTCTCCTTCACAGCCTAAGAACTTCCCGAGGTTTCGAGCGAGGGTGGTTTTCCCTGTTCCTGGAGGACCGTACAGAAGAAGACCACGGACCGGCTTAAGACCTCGCTGCGCTGAGGGCCCTTTCATTGTTCTCGTTAAGAGGATGGTTCGAATGATGGTGTGGAATTGTTCTGAAAGGCCGCCTAGACCGTGTTCAAACAAGACTTCATTGAGGCGATCCAGATCGATTTTTTGAGATAGGAGAGGATTTTCTCTGATGATGGAAAGGCATCGAGGCGAGAGGTTCGTGAATAGCAATTTAGTTTCATCAGAAAGTGCTCCCAAAACCCCTAAGCCCGGGACGATGGGCTGTACATCTTTAAAGGAATCCACTGTGATCTTGAAGTTGTCTTTCTCATCGTAAGGGATGATAAATACCATTCCTGGGGCGATCTCCTCGGGAAATTTTTTCCTCACGAGTCGTTGCAATTCTTTTTCCTCTATGGTGACTGACTCTGAGATGGGAAGCGAAGAGAAGAGCTTTGCAAGGGTAGTTTTGAGAGGCACTAGCTCGATTTTTAAGGCAATCTCAGGAAGTGGGATGGGGGGTGTATCTGCAACCAAAAAGAGGCCGATTCCTGGTCTGCATTGGAAGGAGACCTGGGTTTTTTCGTTGGGAGACCATCGAACTGTCTCCTCTTTTTTTGGAGCAGCGGGGTCGAGGGGAACAGCTTTTTCAAGTTGGATTAAACATTTTCCGATGGGATGTTTAACCACGTATTTTTCTTGATCGGCCCAAGGCAATCCTTTTATTTGATCTAGAAACTGTTCGGGACTGACCCACGTAGCTCCGGAGAAAGTGTCCTTGGAAGAAGGGCAAAAATCAAGGACCAGAAATTCCATTTTAGCAGCGATAACGGGCGGCTTTGTTTCATCGAAGAGACGGACTGTTTCAGAGGATTTGAACAGAGGAGTGAGCCCATTTGCTAACGAAAAACAACTTCCATAATTTGCCGATGGAGGAGAAGGAGGGGCGTTTTTTAGAGTGATCTCCAGGTCATATAACTCACACCAGGGAAGAGTGATTGTTTGCCCTTTGACGAGATGGGTGGGGCGGTTTTGAAGCATCTTTATTTTGAGGTTATCGAGGCCCACAGAAAGAGGGAGATCCTTTTGGCCCCAATCGTCTTTAGATAGTTTCTTTTTTTTCGTCTTCTGTGTTACGGACCGAGCGGTAACAGAAAAGGTGAATTTTTCGTTCTCCTGCGGAGAGATGATTTGATCGATCAGAAAAATAGGACTCTTCTCTTTTACCGAGAAAGCAAGCGTTGTATCGTCATCAAAACGACCAAAGAGGCGAGAGGGATTCCATTGCAGATCGAGTCCAGAGTCTACACTCTGGAGATGAAAATGTTGGATGGTGGCTTTCAGAGTACCATAGGAAAGCGGGAGGCATACCGATTGCCCTTGTCGGAGCACCCGATCGGTTAGGTTTTCTCGGAACATGCACTTCAGTTGTTTCACATTGACAATGAGCTGGTTGGGGCTATTTGGCCAGAGATGAAGCGGCGATAGCTCTATGTTCATGCAATGCACAGCAGAGGTGAGAGAAGAGGGATCAAATGGTTCCACCGACAAAGAGGAAGACGGAGTGGTTCCCAGTTGCCCTCGGCAATCTTCTTCTTGGAGCTCACTGAGATAGATCGTATCGCTTGCGACCCCCTGTTGTTGAGCAACTTGGTACACATTCCCCGCGACCTGCACATAACGCGTAGTAGTATGATTTTCTGAGCCAAATAAAAATTGATAGCTCTCTGAACAGAGAAGAACTACATTTTTAGAGGCGAAAGAAGCATCTCGGATGGTGGTTGGTTGAACGTACAAAGTGGGAACAGAGAGGCATTGTCTTTTCGGCGCAGGAAGAGCAGTCAGTCCATTTTCGGACGACGTTCGGGTCACCGCTGTAACTTCAGTCGACATAAGAATCGCTCCGGTAAAAAGGGAACGATTTTGTAGAAGCAAGACTATAATGGCAAGAATTTTTCTTAGAGGGTGTCTATACCGAAACAACTTGAAGAATCGGTTTTTGGCTGCGCCAGCATCCCAGCCTTTCCATCCGCGCTCAGAGGTCCCTATTACACAATAGGGACCCCGTCGCGCGCCGGCCTTCGGCCTGATGAAAATTCTGGGCGCCGGCTGTGCCAAA
>JAGWKU010000131.1 GCA_028873375.1 Verrucomicrobiota bacterium | reverse complement strand
GCGTTTTCCTCGAACCGATTGCTCAGTGGAGAGCCACGAGGCAAAAAAGGCTTGGAGATAGTGGTCGCTGATGTTGGCCACTTCGCCGGTGGAGGCCATTTCGACGCCGCTGACTGGATCAGCTCCTTTGAGCCGCTTGTAGGAGAAGAGGGGTGCTTTGACACCGACGTAATCGAGTTCGAGCGTTTCAAAGGTGCGAGATTGTTCAAGGCCGAGAATGGCTTCGGTAGCCACTTCGATGAAATTGATTTGTGCGACTTTGGAGACGAAGGGGAGAGAGCGAGAGGCGCGGACGTTGCACTCGATCACTTGAATGGCATTGTCTTTAGCGATGAATTGGATGTTGAAGGGGCCGGTGATTTGGAGTGCTGCTGCGATTTGGCGGGCTGTTTTTTTTGCGCGGCGAATCGTTTCGAGATAGAGCCGTTGAGGGGGGAGGACGATAGTCGCATCGCCAGAGTGGACACCGGCATTTTCGATGTGCTCGGCGATGGCCATGACGATCACTTCGCCATCTTTTGCAATGCCGTCGATTTCGAGTTCTTTCGCATTTTCGATGAATTTGGAGATGACGATTGGATGGTCGGGAGAGACGATCGTCGCTTCTTTGACGTATCTGTCGAGTGCAGCTTCGTTTTGGACAACGTTCATCGCAGCGCCCGAGAGGACGTAGCTGGGACGGATGAGGAGGGGATAGCCGACTTGTTTGCCGAACTCTTTTGCTTTTCTCACGCTGGTGACCCGCTGCCAGGGCGGTTGGTCGATGTTGAGTTCGTGGAGGAGGGTTGAGAACGAGTCGCGGTTTTCTGCTTTGTCAAGCATTGGAGCGGGCGTGCCGAGGATCGGATAGCCTTTTTGATGGAGGGGAAGGGCGAGGTTATTGGCCGTTTGGCCACCGACTGAGACGATGAGGCCCCGAGGCTTTTCGAAGTCGGCGATGTCGCGCACTCGCTCAAAAGTCATCTCTTCGAAGTAGAGGCGGTCCGATTCATCGAAGTCGGTCGAAACTGTTTCGGGATTGGAGTTGATGAGGATGGTGGAGACGCCATGTTTGCGCAAGGATCGGGCCGTGTTGACCGCCGACCAATCGAATTCGACTGACGAGCCGATGCAATAGGGGCCTGAGCCGATGACGATGATCGCTTTTTTGCGAGAGGGGAGGACGTCGTGTTCTTGGCCCCAGTAGGTCATGTAGAGATAATTGGTCTCTGCCTCGAATTCGCCGGCGAGTGTGTCGATTTGTTTGATCCTGGGCACGATGTTGTGTTTCAAGCGGAGAGTGCGGATCTGCTCTTCAGTTTTTTCATGAAGGCGAGCAATGGCTGAATCGGAGAAGCCTCTTCGTTTAGCGGCGAGAAGCCATTCTGGGGAGAGCGATTGCTCAGCTAAATCTCGCTCGAATTGGGCGAGGTCGAAAAGTTGCTGCAGGAACCACCGATCGATATAGGACCAGCGTTGAGCTTGCTCGACTGTGCCTCCTTTGGAGAAGAACTGGTAGAGGGCAAAGAGGCGTCGGTCTGTCGGTTTTTGGATGTCTTCTTTTGGATCTTCGATCACTTCAGGCGGGCTGCTCAGTCCATCGGAGCCAAGGCGGAGCATTCGGATTCCCTTTTGGAGGGCTTCGGGGAAGGTGCGGCCGATGGCCATCACTTCTCCGACACTCTTCATCTCGGTACCGATTGTCCTGTCAGCAGTCTTGAGCTTTTGGGTGTCCCATCGGGGAATTTTGACGACGATGTAGTCGAGGGCTGGCTCAAAAAAGGCAGTTGTTTTTCGTGTGATCGAGTTAGCTACTTCGTGAAGGTTGTAGCCGAGAGCGAGCTTGGCAGCGACGAAGGCGAGGGGGTAGCCGGTCGCTTTAGAGGCGAGGGCGCTCGAGCGAGAGAGACGGGCGTTCATCTCAATGACGCGGTATTGGCTGGTCTTTGGGTCGAGAGCAAACTGGACGTTGCATTCGCCGACGATTTTGAAGTGGCGGGCGGCAGAGATTGCGACGGAGCGGAGGAGATGATACTCGTCATTGGAGAGGGTTTGTGAAGGGGCGACGACGATGCTTTCGCCGGTGTGAACACCCATCGGATCGAAGTTTTCCATGTTGCAGATCGCGAGCGCTTGGTCGTGAGCATCCCGGACGATCTCATATTCGAGCTCCTTCCAGCCTTTGAGATACTCTTCGATCAACACTTGCGGCGCGCCGCTCAGTGCACTGGGGGCCCGCTCGCGCAGCTCTGTTTCGTTTTCCATTTTGCCGGAGCCGAGGCCGCCGAGGGAAAAACCGGAGCGCATCATCACCGGATAGCCGATCTTGATCGCAGCCGCGCACGCCTCTTCAACACTCGAAGCAGCGATGCTCTTCGGTGTGAGGATCCCGATGCTCTCGAGGTGTTGCTTGAACAGATCTCGGTCTTCCGTAAGGCGAATCGATTCAATCTGGGTGCCGAGCACTTCGACGTGGTGCTTCTTCAAGATCCCTTGCGCATCGAGCTCAAGCCCCAAATTGAGCGCTGTCTGGCCGCCAAAGCTCAAGAGCAAATAGCCCGGCTTTTCTTTCTCAATGATCCGTTCGACCGTTTCTACATTGAGCGGCTGTAAGTAGACCACATCGGCCATGTCTCGATCGGTTTGCACCGTGGCGATGTTTGGATTGATCAAGACGGTTTTCCAACCCTCTTCTTTCAGTGCTTTGATCGCTTGAGAGCCAGAGTAGTCGAATTCGCCCGCCTGACCAATTCGGAGGCCCCCAGAACCGAGCAGAAGTACTTTCTTTCCCATATTTCAAACCGCTAATGATTTCTTTTGCGGCGTTTCGCCGTCTCCTGCTCCGTACAAAAAAGATCCCCCGGAACTTTTTTGTGCTTCCGCAGCTCAGTGCTCTCAGTGGTGCAATTTTTTTGCGAACATTTAAGGAATAAGTCTGTTCGACACTGTTGAGGCCGCGAAGCGCGGCCCATTTGCACCACTGAGAACACTGAGGCCGCGAAGCGCGGCTTTGTTATACCGCTCGTGATTCAAGAACCGAGAGCTGGCATCGTCGGCTTTTCCCGGGGAATACCCCTCTTCACTCGCGCCTTGCGAGACGCAATGGTCGCTCGCTCCAGAGGGGTATTCCGCGGGAGCCTCCTTGCCATCTCCCGATTCTTGA
>JAGWKU010000036.1 GCA_028873375.1 Verrucomicrobiota bacterium | reverse complement strand
TGAAATTTGACAATTAGACAGCATTCGCTATTCGGAAGTCAAGAAATTTTTGATGAAAAAGCCCTGTTCACATACCCCCTTCTTCGTCGGGGGTATGTGAACTGTTACTTTTTTTCTTTAATTATTCGATGTGGATTCGAATTTGGCGTTGTAGCTAGAGCGGACGAAAGGGGCTGAGTTGACTTCGCGGATGCCAAGGCTATGGCCGTAGGCAGCATAGGCGTCGAATTGGGCGGGGGTGATGAACTCTTTGACGCGGAGTTTGGTGCGGCTCGCTTGGAGGTATTGGCCAATGGTGACGATGTCGACGCCAACGGCGTGGAGATCGCGGAGAGTTTCTTCCACTTCAGCGGGCGTTTCTCCGAGGCCGACCATGATGCCCGATTTGACGTGGACGGGGAGGCGAGAGTCTCGGGCGTGTTTGAGGACGGCGAGGGTTCGATCGTATTGGGCTTTGTGCCGGACGCGGGGAGTGAGAGAGCGGACTGTTTCGAGATTGTGATTGAAGATCTCTGGCTTTTCGCGGAGGACGATGTCGAGAGCGGAGAGGTCGCCGGAGAAATCGGAGGTCAGGAGCTCGACGCTGACGCCAGGATTGTGGGTACGGATAGCGCGGACAATGGCGGCCATGTGGGAGGCGCCTTGATCGGGAAGGTCATCGCGAGCGACCATGGTGATGACCGCATGGCGTAGCCCCAGTTCTTTGACGGAGAGGGCGATTCGCTCTGGTTCGTCTTCTTCGGGAGCTTTGGGCGTTTTACTAAAGTCAATATCGCAAAAACCACAGTTGCGGGTGCAGTGCTTGCCGAGAGCAAGGAAGGTGGCTGTTTTTTTAGTGTAGCACTCGAAACGGTTAGGACATTTGGCCTCTTCGCAAACTGTATTGAGCCGGTATTTTTCAACGATATGGCCCGTTTTGAAGATTTGGCCGCCGAGGGGAAGGGGACGGTGAAGCCAGGAGGGAAATCGGCCGTTCTCTTCTTCCGGATTGGGCGGCAGGAGATTGAGTTTGTTCATGAACTCCTTTTTGGAGGGAAGTGGATCGGCATCCCGTTGGCGAGGGCCGCTGCTTCATGCCATGCCTCGGCGATGGTTGGGTGGGCGTGGATCGTCTCCAGAACGGACTCTAGCGTGAGTTCATTTTGAATCGCAAGGGTCATTTCGGAGATGAGGTTAGACGCTTCGTGGCCAATGACGGTCGCGCCGAGAAGTTGACCCGTTTTTTTATCGGAGATGATTTGGGCAAACCCTTCCGTTTCCTGGGCTCCTTGTGCTTTGCCAAGTGCTTGATAAGGGAAGGTGCCTTGAACAGCGGCATATCCTTTTTGTTGCGCTTGTTCGAGAGTGAGGCCAACCATCGCAATTTCAGGGGAGGTAAAAACGACGGCAGGGACCGCTTCGTAATGCATGCTGGCTTCGTGACCCGCTGCATGGTCTGCGGCGACGGTTCCTTGGTGCGAAGCGACATGGGCGAGCATCCATTGTCCTGTCACATCGCCAATGGCGTAGATGCCGGGAACTTCGGTTTGCATGTGCTCATCGGTGGCAATGGTCTTTTTCTCTGTCAGAGGAATGCCTGCTTTTTCGAGGTGGAGCCCATCGGTATAGACTTTGCGGCCGACTGCAACGAGGGCCATTTCTGCTTCCAGTTCTTCACCGCCGACGAGAGAAACTTTGACCTGGGTTTTTTGGTTGGCGATCGATTGCACTTTGACGTTGGTGCGAAGCTCAATGCCTCGGTTGGTCAATGCTTTGCTCATGAATTGGGCAATTGCCGGCCCTTGGGCTGAGAGGATGGAGGGGAGCGCTTCTAAGACAGTGACTTTCGTTCCTAACTCAGCAAAAAGAGAGGCAAACTCGCAGCCGATATAGCCGCCGCCAATGATGGCCAAGCTTTTTGGAAGATGGGCCAGTTCGAGGATCGAGGTCGAGTTGAGGATCCGTTCGTGGTCGCAGGGAAACGCGGGAACATCGAGCGGTACCGAACCGGTAGCGATGATGATTTTATCGGCGTGGAGGAAAAGATTGTCGCGGCCCATCACTTTTAATTCACGGGGCGACTCAAATTGCGCAGCGCCGGAGAAGATGGTGATTTTATTGCTCTTGAGGAGGCCTTCTAGTCCGCTTCGAATTTTAGCGACGATCTGATCTTTTCGTGCTTTCATTTTCTCGTAGTGAACCGCTATCGGGCCGGTGGAAATGCCGAAATCGGCGGCTCGCTTAACTTGGTGCAGGACGGCCGCATTGGCGAGAAGTGTTTTGGTGGGAATGCAACCGACATTGAGACAGGTGCCACCGAGCTTTTCCTTTTCGATGAGAGCGACTGTTTTTCCCAGCTGAGCTGCTCTAATTGCCGCTACATAACCACCAGGGCCTGCACCGATCACTGCTATATCAAATTTCTTCTTTTCCACCATTGGTAAGAAACTCCTTTAGGTGTCTATGAGTGTAACAGAAATTCCTCATTTTTTCTTCGTTTTTAGCGTAAATTTAGATAAGCTGAGGGTATGAAACCAAAAAAGCGACAAAAGCTTTGCTACAATTGCGAAGGGGAAGTTGACCTCGATGTGATTGTGTGCCCTTTCTGTGCCGCTGACTTGCGTGAGGAACCCCCAAAAAATTCTTTCAGTCCGATGGCGAGTTCCGCCAAGCCTTTACACGGCGAGCAAATGCTCTATCCGCCTCCCTATTCAAAGCCGGCCGAGGAAGCTGTTCCCTTGGACGAGTCGCTGTCCGAGATGCCGATGATGTCAGAAGAAGAGGCGGTAGCCCCCTCCTCTAAAGGGATGTTTATGGCGGTGGCGCTAGTGACAATAGGGGTTCAATTTTTTATTCTCTCTTTATTGATGGTAACTTGCTCTCACCAGGGTACTTTAATCCTCAAATGGAATGCCCATTTGTGGTTCCTCTATTTCTTTGCCTCGATTCCGATGCTTTATTTCGGATACCGGGCATTGAATAAAATCTCTTGAGCGGGTGTAGCTCAGTTGGTAGAGCATCAGCTTCCCAAGCTGATGGTCGTGAGTTCGAGACTCATCGCCCGCTTCCTTAATTCTTATCGATGAAAAAATTACTCGTGAAGGGCTATTTCTTGGATGCCGTCGTTGCGGATGAACATGCGAGCGTTGACAATTTGTGGGCGTAGATAGGCGCGGAGTGCTTGGTCGAAGGCTTCGGCTGTGCAGTGGTCTCCGCACGTGAAGAGGTCGACAAAGCAAGCGCCAAATTCGGGATACGTATGAATGCTGGCGTGGCTCTCAGAGAGAAGATAGACGAGGGTAAGCCCATTGGGATCGAAGATGTGGTGCGATTGATTGAGAATGGTAGCTCCTGAGGATCTCACAGCATCATCCATTGCAGCGATCATTCCTTGCAGATCTGCCATGGATTTACGGTCACAGCCGATGTAGCTGCCGAGAAAATGTTTCCCTGCAAAATAATGAGAAGTCTCTTCATTCGCAAGGAGACACAAAGGAACAAGGAAGGCTAGGATAAACTTCATTTTTTGTTCCGAAATTGTATTTGACAAAGGATTTTTTGGCTAGATTTCTGGTTTTTCGGGGACAGGTTGAGGCTTCTTTTTGAGCGCATAAGTAAGAGTTCCGCCGAGAATGATGAGTGAGGTGCCGAGAAGAGAGTCAAAGCCGAGCGGTGTTTTGAAAATAAAATAACTGATCAGGCCGTTGTAAATGACGACGGTGTAGCCGAGAGGCGAAAGGAGTGAAGCGGTGCCATAGCGGTAGGCAATCGTGAGGAGAATTTGGGCAATGGCGGTCCCTAGACCGATGCAGCCGGTCAGGAGCCACTCTTGGCCTGTAGGAGGAACCCAAACTGACCAGGCAAAGGGAAAGGTAAAGAGAGAGCCCATCGAAAAGTAGTAAAAGAGGGTGCGGGTCATCGGCTCGCCTTTTAAATTGAGGTCGCGCAAGGCCGAAAGGGCGATAGCGGAAAAGAGGCCGGCCAATATCCCGAGCATAAAACCTCCTTGAAAAATTTCCGTAGAGGGGCTGAGCATTACGACGACACCGATGAAGCCAAGGATAATGATCCACCAAATCGTCGACTCCACTTTTTCTCCTTTCCATATCCACCAGACAAAGGGGACGAAGAACGGAGCTGTGTAATTGAGTGTTGTCGCTTCGACAAGGCCGAGTATTCGAATGGTGACAAAAAAAAGATAGTAACTACCAACCCCAAAGATGTCGCGGATCAGGTGGATGGGTAAGTGGTCGGTCTTGAGTCGTTCGGCCCCTTTGCGAAGCGCCATCGGCAAAAGACAAAAAAAGCTGACGATATTTTGAATAAAGAGAATTTGAATCGTCGGAAATTTCCCTTCAAAACACCAAACTAAAGAGGAGACGCCAGCAAGAAATAAAAAGGCGAGGAGCGCAATTGGAATTCCTAAAGAAAGGCGGTTTTGGTGATACATACGCAACTATTTTCTCAAAACCCTCTTTTTTTGTGTTAACTCAAATCGTTTTTTGGTAGGAAGAGAAAAACGGAGTGTGAAATGGAGTTCGATAAAGCCAAGTTAGAATGGTTAGAATACGAGCTCTTAGAACATTATCCTCATGTTCTACATGGAACGTTTTCTCGGCATGGAGGAATGAGCGCTGGCCGTTTTGGCACATTGAATCTTGGGAATGCGACCGCTGATCATGTAGAAACGGTGAAGGCGAACCGAGAAGTTGTGCGCAAAGCGCTCGGCCTGCCCCGCTTGATGTTTCCTCACCAGCAACACGGTGTAATCGTCCATCGAGTCAATGGAAAGAATGGGGATCACCCGATCCACGCCGACGCTCTCTATACCACGGAAAAAAACGTGGGGCTCGGTGTGACCCATGCCGATTGCCAAGCGGCTATTTTTTACGATCCAGTGCACGAAGCGGTCGCCGTTGCACATGCAGGGTGGCGCGGAAGTGCGCAAAATATTTATGCTCGTGTGGTGGAAACATTACAAAGAGAAATTGGAACTCAACCGCACAATCTCATCGTCTGCATCTCTCCGTCGCTCGGGCCGGATCACGCCGAATTCAAAAACTACAAGCAAGAACTCCCCAAAGAATTTTGGGATTTCCAAACCAAGCCTCTGTATTTTGATTTTTGGGCGATTAGCAAAATGCAGCTCACCAAGTGCGGCATTCTTGAAAAAAACATTGAGATTGCCGGCCTTTGCACGACCTGCAATACCAACGATTACTACTCTCACCGCGCCGATAAAGATACCGGGCGCAATGCAACTGTCGTTGCATTGAAAAGCTAGAGCAAGATATTTTTATCAGGTCTCTGAAAACCCGATCCTGTGTATCTTGTTCTTGATTTATTCAGTCCAAGCCGTTCACAATACTTCCCATGGAAGTAGTTCCTCTTAGATTGGCTGGCTTAAAGTTGATTCGGCCTCGTGTGTTTGGCGATGAGCGGGGGTATTTCTATGAAAGCTATCGAGCACCTCTCTATCAAGAATTTCCGCCGTTTGTTCAGGACAACATCTCTTTCTCAGTAAAAAACACTGTGCGCGCTCTTCATTATCAAAGCGCACCAGGGCAGGCCAAACTGGTCAGCTGTCTGCAGGGAAAAATTTTTGACGTCGTTGTCGATCTTCGACGCGATTCGCCCACGTTTGGCCAATGGGAAGCGGTAGAACTCGAAGGCGCTACGCAACTGTTTGTCCCAATTGGTTTTGCCCACGGTTTTTGCGTGTTGAGCGATCACGCATTGGTCCAATACAAAGTGAGCGCCGTCTACAATCCAGCGACGGAGTGCTCTATTCGATGGAACGACCCTACGTTCAATATTTCATGGCCTGTTCAAGAGCCAATTCTTTCGCCACGAGATCAAGTGAGTCCTTTTTTTAGTAAGGCCGACGTATGAAATTATGGATCACCGGAGGTCGGGGATTGGTGGGAGCGGCACTTTGCGAAATTGCGCCGAAACCGTTTGTGATCAGCGGTCATGAGATTGATATTGCCGATCTCGATGCGTGTCGCGCCTTTGCAAAAGAAAATGGCCCGATCACGCACATCGTCAATTGCGCGGCTTTTTCTCAGGTCGATCCAGCAGAGACCCAGAGAAAAGAGGCCTTTCGTGCCAACGCCATCGGACCTGAAGTGCTCGGATTTCTCGCGCGGGAAATCGATGCGCATTTTCTTCACATTTCGACCGATTATGTCTTCCCAGGCACTGGGCATGTGCCGCTCAAAGAAAGCGATGCAGTGGCTCCTTGCAACTACTACGGCCTCACGAAATTAGAAGGGGAGAAAGCAGTTCAGTCGGTGAATCCAAAGGCATGTATCTTGCGCACATCGGCAGTCTTTGGAAAAGGGGGAAAGAATTTCATCGCCAAGCTCTTCGACCTCTTACAGACGAAAGAAACCCTTCGTTTTTCGAATGATCAAATGACCCGTTTTACCTATGCGCCCGATCTCGCCCAAGTGATTCTCTCTCTCTTAAACCAGTCGGGTCTTTATCAATTCGCCAATGCAGGGCCCGCCACCAAATACGAATTTGCCTGCGCCTTTCGCCAGGAGATGGAGCGGCAAGGATTTCCTGTCCGATGCAAACATCTAGAGCCGGCCCCCAGTTCTGAATTCCCTGCAGCCGCCAAGCGTCCCATGTACACTGTCTTTGACACATCGAAATTGGAACAACGTCTTCATATTCATCCCCGTCCTTGGCAAACTTGCCTAAAGGAATACATTCATGCGCACACTCACTAACCTCTTCGTTACGGGAGGATGTGGCTTCATCGGCTCTGCCTTTATTCGTTATCTCCTCCGCTCTTCATTTCCGGGGCGCATCGTCAATTACGATAAACTGACCTACGCAGCAAACACCCACTCTCTCAATGGTTTTCAAGAACATCCCCGCTACCGATTCATCCAAGGCGATATCAATAATACAGAGCTTGTCGAAAGGCTCTGTCTTGATCATGAAATTGACGCCATCGTCCACTTTGCCGCTGAAACACATGTCGATCGGAGCATTGCTTCCGCGTTGCCCTTCATCGAGACCAATGTCAAAGGAACCCTTTCTCTTCTCGAAGTCGTTCGTCGCAATCCCCACATTCATTTTCATCACATCTCGACAGACGAAGTATATGGCGCACTTTCAAAAAACGATCCCCCCTTCAGAGAAACATCTCCCTACCACCCCAATTCTCCCTACTCAGCTTCCAAAGCGGCTTCCGATCACCTTGTCCGTGCCTATGCGACGACCTACGGCATTTCCACTACTCTCTCTCACTGTTCCAATAACTATGGGCCCTGGCAACATCCCGAGAAATTCATCCCTCTCATGCTCACCAACTGCCTTCAAAACAAAGCGCTTCCTGTCTACGGACGGGGCGAGCAGATCCGCGACTGGCTCTATGTCGACGACCACGTCGAAGCCATTTTGGCTATCTTAGAGCGAGGCAAGGTGGGTGAAACCTACGACATTGGCGGCAATACCGAGAAAACCAATCTCCAACTCCTCGATCTTCTCATCGAGCAACTCGCCACCGCGACCCACGAAAATCCGCTCCACTACCACCAGCTTCTTCGCTTTGTCACCGACCGTCCAGGCCACGACTTCCGCTACGCGATTGACACTTCCAAAATTCACAGCGAACTCGGCTGGCAGCCGAAAACTTCCTTGCGACAAGGTCTACAGCGAACGATCCAGTGGCTACTCAAATCAAACGCAAAGCAGCTTTGCACATGAAAAAGAACAGGATAAATTTCCTTTTTTATAAAAAAAGGCGTTATGGCGAACAACATAGCTTCTTCCAAAATCACGATGACAGTAGAGCTAGGGCATTCACTCAGCAATGAATCTTTATATTTTCGTTGTGAAGCTGAGAATGCTGCAGAAGATGAGGCAACACGAGTAATGGATTTATTCGAAGATTGCTCTTCGCAGTTACAGACGGCATTGGATCGTTTGGAGTGGGAAGAAATTACATTTCAAGCGAGCAAATTCGATGAAGATTCCGTCGAGAACATTTGTAATGGTCTTTATGAGTATGCATGGGAAGCTCTTGAGTTAAAGGAATCTCAACGAGTTTGGAAATCTGCTCAGTTAACTGATTGTGACTACATAAAAAAGATAGCGATTGACAAGAAGCTGTCCGAGTGCGAGGAAGCGAGAAAGGAATTCAAAAATAAAAGCGGACAATTGGGCATTGTTTTCTCTTACAAAAAGATAGAGCTCCATGCTTCGCCACCACCCAAGCCCAAAGTGAAATCAGACATTCAGAAAAACTTTCGTTTTGCCGCGTACGATAAAATAAGACTTTATTCACCTGAAGATTCTCCAGATAAATTCATCGACCCTTTGGTAGATACAACAACTCAGCTTGCGAATCTTCAACTTTCGAAAGCAGTGGGGCAGGCCTAGGCTTTCTGTAAAGTCATTATGGCTGTAGGCCGAGATCTTCAATGAGGTGATCGGCGGCCGACTGGATTTCTTGGGTAATGGTATGCCATTGATCATAGGTGAATTGGAACTGAACTTGCTCCGCAAACATCAGGACGTCCTGCTGGATCTTCTCATCGAGATGGACGCAGCGGCTCTTAAGGTCTTCGATCAGAAGGTCGACCGCTGCACGTTGCCCATTTTGAAAACAGTGGATAATTTCCGCAACTTCTTGAACCATTTCGATTTTTAATCGAATTGGAAGCTGCTGGGAATGATGCTTTTTCATAATTAAATCTCCTGTTTCTATTATAACTTATAATTATATTTTTATTATTAAAATCTAATTGACGGCTTCATAAGAGCAGGTTATACTTTTCGTGTTTAAAAGATGTGCCGGTGATGACAGCGGATTTCAGTGCTACAGATTATAAGTATGGCTTTGTGACTCCCATTGAGTCTGAAGTACTTCCGAAGGGATTGACCGAGGAAACGGTCCGGAAGATTTCAGAGAAAAAAGGGGAGCCTCCCTTCCTATTGGAATTCAGGCTTAAGGCGTTTCGAAAATGGAAGGAGATGGAAGAGCCCCATTGGCTCCACGGGAAATATGCCCCGATCGATTACCAGGCCATTTCTTACTATTCTGAACCCAAGTCAAAACCCCGGCTAGAAAGCTTGGATGAGGTTGATCCTGAGCTACTTAAGACGTTTGAAAAGCTGGGCATTCCGCTCGAAGAGCAGAAGAGGCTGACGAACGTGGCGGTCGACGTGGTCTTTGACTCGGTCTCTATAGGTACGACCTTTAAGAAGAAGCTGGAGGAGGCGGGGGTAGTTCTCTGCTCGATCTCCGAGGCTGTCCATCGCTATCCCGAGTTGATTGAGAAGTACTTAGGAACGATTGTCCCGGCCCACGACAACTACTTTGCCGCCTTGAACTCGGCGGTCTTTACCGATGGCTCCTTTGTCTACATCCCGAAGGGAGTGCGCAGCCCAATGGAGCTGTCGACTTATTTCCGCATCAATGAGAAAGAGACCGGGCAGTTCGAGCGGACATTGATCATCGCCGAAGATCATTCCTATGTCAGTTATTTAGAAGGGTGTACGGCACCCGCTTACGACAATAACCAACTCCATGCGGCTGTCGTTGAGCTCATTGCGCTAGAAGGGGCTGAGATCAAGTATTCGACCGTGCAGAACTGGTATGCCGGCGACCCAAAGACGGGCAAGGGTGGTATCTTTAACTTTGTAACGAAACGGGGCCTTTGCGCAGGCAACCGCTCGAAAATCTCTTGGACGCAGGTAGAGGCGGGCGCGGCGATCACATGGAAATATCCGAGCTGCATTTTGCGCGGCGATGATTCGGTCGGCGAGTTTTATTCGGTCGCATTGACGAACGGCCATATGCAAGCCGACACGGGGACAAAGATGATTCACATCGGCAAGAGAACGCGATCGACGATTGTATCGAAGGGAATTTCGGCAGACGTGTCGATCAATTCATACCGTGGTCTTGTCAAAATATCGCCGAAAGCGACAGGGGCGCGCAATTACACGCAGTGCGACTCCATGCTCGTGGGCAATCGTTGCTCGGCCAATACATTTCCAAAGATTGAAGTGGGCAACCAAAGTGCACAAGTGGAGCACGAAGCTTCGACTTCAAAGTTGAATGAAGAACAAATTTTTTATCTGCAATCGCGCGGCCTAACGAAGGAAGATGCGATTCATCTCATCGTCAATGGATTTTGCAAAGAGGTGATCCGCGAGCTGCCGCTCGAATTTGCTGCTGAGGCGCAAAAGCTCCTCACATTAAAACTCGAACATTCGGTGGGATAACTTGGATAACATGTACATTCTTGAAATCAAAAACCTTCATGCGTCTATTGACGGGAAGCCGATTCTGCAAGGGCTTTCTCTCTCGATTAGAAAAGGGGAGGTGCATGCGATCATGGGACCGAACGGCGCTGGCAAATCGACGCTGGCCAAGATTCTCGCTGGCCATCCTGCTTATGAAGTGACGGAAGGGGAAGTGTGGTTCCTAGGGCAAAACTTACTCGAAATGGAACCAGAAGAGCGAGCTCGAGCAGGCCTCTTTATGAGCTTCCAGTATCCCGTCGAAATTGCGGGCGTTTCCAATCGGACGTTTTTACAAACTGCATTGAAGGCGCTCCGTAAGGAGCCTTTATCTGAGGAAGAATTCAATGCGCTGCTCGCGGAGAAAATGGCGATGATGGACATCCGCGCTGAATTCAAAGAGAGAGCGATCAACGAAGGATTTTCAGGCGGCGAAAAGAAGCGGAATGAAATTTTACAAATGGCTCTCTTCAACCCGGCTCTCGCGATCCTCGATGAGACCGATTCAGGGTTGGATATCGATGCGATGCGAATCGTCGCGGCAGGTGTCAACAAGATGCGAAGAGATGACAATGCGCTTCTGATCATTACCCATTATCAGCGACTCCTCGACTATATCCGCCCCGATTTCGTCCATGTCCTCGCCGACGGCAAAATCATCCGCACAGGAGGAGCCGATCTCGCTCTCGAATTGGAAGCCAAAGGCTACGCATGATCGACCTTCCGCAAGATGCCCTCAACGCTTGGCGAAAAAAAGCGTATGAGCGGTTCCTCGCCATCGGTTTTCCAAAACCAAAGCAAGAGGCGTTTCAATACCTCCCTCTTTCCAAACTCGAATCGGTGTGGCCGAAAACCTTTGCTCCACGAAGCACTCTTTCGAAAGGGGACATTGCCTCTGCCATCTTGCCAGAATGTGAAACAGCTCATCTCGTCTTTGTCGACGGCTATTTCGATTCGACGCTCTCTTCCATTCCGAAAGGCCTTCTCTGCCTCCCCCTCGATGCAGCCCTCAAATCATACGGCCTCTTTTTGCAAAACCGTTGGGCCAAAAAAGAAGAGCAAGATCCATTTTGTTTATTGAACTACGCTGTTCACGGCACGGGAGCCTTTCTTTATTTACCTCCTGAGACGGTGCTCAGCCAGCCTCTTCAAATTCTCCATGTGATGACGGGTAAATCGATCGCCTCTCCGCGCCTTCAGGTGACGGTGGGAAAAGCCTCTGAGCTCCGATTGGTGCAAACCGTTCTTCCACTTGGACAAGTTTTTTGCAATAGCTCGATCGATATTGCCCTCGAGGCCGAAGCCTCGCTCCACTGGCTCGATGTGCAGCTCTTGCCTGCCGATGCGTGGGCTTTCGGCGCTTTGCGCGCTAGCCTTAAGCGAGGAGCCCGTTTGCAGGCTCTCCATGCGACCAATGGAGCTGAAACGGTCCGTCTGTCAGCTCAAATCGAACTCCTCGAAGAAAATAGCTCAGCGTTGCTCCAGGGGCTCTCCATGCTCACTGGCCAGCGGCAATCGCACTTGAACTGCCTCGTCGAACATGCGGCTCCCCATTGCCAATCGCGCCAACACATCAAGATGGCCTTGAATGGGCAAAGTCGCTCGAGCTTTGAAGGGAAAATCTTCGTTCGCCCGATTGCCCAAAAGACAGAGGCCTACCAGCTCAACAACAACCTTCTCCTCAGCGACGAGGCAGCCGTCCACACGAAACCCAACCTCGAGATTCTCGCAGACGACGTCAAAGCCTCTCACGGAGCGACCGTGGCACAGCTCTCCGAAGAAGCGCTCTTCTATCTCCGCTCTCGCGGCTTAGATGCTCCTGCTGCCAGAACCCTCTTACTCGAAGCCTTTTGCCGTGAACTCATCGACACGGTCGGCATCGCTTCCCTCAAAGAAATCTTGCTCGCTGCAATGACGAGAATGCTCCATGGCTGATCTCCGCCGTGAATTTCCGATCTTTCAGGCCCATCCAAAGCTCGTCTACCTCGATTCGGCAGCGACGACCCACAAGCCCGCCTGCGTCATCGAGGCTCTGACCCGCTTTTACGCCGAAGAATACGCCACGGTCCATCGAGCGATCTACCGAAGTTCCCTCGCCGCCACCGATCGATACAACGAAACACGCGAAACGGTCCGCGCCTTTCTCAACGCTCCGAGCAGCGATGAGATCATTTTTACTCGAGGAACCACTGAAAGTCTGAATTTGGTTGCCAGCAGTTACGGCCGCACCCATCTAAAGCCAGGCGATGAAATCCTCGTCTCTGAGATGGAACACCACTCCAACCTTGTCCCGTGGCAAATGCTCGCTGAGCAAACAGGCGCTACTCTTCGATGGATGCCGATGCAACTCGACGGCACTGTTGAAGTGAACATCACTCCCAAAACGAAACTCGTCGCTATTGCCCACGTCTCGAACGTCACAGGGACAATCCATCCGATTGCTGACATTGCCAAAGCGGCTCACCGGGTTGGTGCTATCCTCGTCGTCGACGGTGCTCAAGCAGCTCCTCATCTACCCATCGACGTGCAAGCGCTCGATTGCGATTTCTATGCCTTCTCCGGCCATAAATGCTACGGCCCCACCGGCGTCGGCATTTTGTACGGAAAAAAGACACTTCTCGACACCATGCCCCCCATTCAAGGCGGCGGCGACATGATCGAGCGAGTCACCATCGAAAAAACGACCTATGCAGCTCCGCCTCTTCGCTTTGAAGCGGGCACACCCCTCATTGCCTCGGTCATCGCCCTCAAACCTGCTCTCGATTTTCTCCAACAGGCGGGCTTTGCCCATGAAGCAACTCTGATGCCTCTTCTCGAACAAGGCTTGCGCACTATCCCCGGGTTACGCATCCTTGGCCACCCACCGAAAAAAGGACCTCTCGTGACGTTTACCATCGAAGGAGTTCATCCTCTCGACCTCGCCACCCTCCTCGACCTTGACCAAATTGCTATCCGTACGGGCCATCTCTGTGCTCAACCCGCTCTGCGCAAATACGGTCTTGACAGCGCGGCTCGCGCCTCAATCGGCCTCTACAATACTTCTTCCGATATCGAGCGCTTCATCACAGTGCTGAAGCGTTCTCTTGTAAAACTAAAACCCCAATAAGGACTATGACAACAAAAGTTGGGCTTCGAGAGGGACAATCTTCCCTTTTGCAGATTCAAGACTTCTCTGATTTCAAAAAGAAAGTGGGGAATCTTACTCCCGAACAATTGAAAAAAGTGCTCGAATTGTTCAATAACAAAACGTATCAAGAGTGGCCTACTCAAAATTTCAAGCGCTTTGCGCTGCTTCTACAACGGATAGCGAAAGTAAAAATGTTCCGACAAGAGGATGTTCTAAAACGGATAGGGGACATTTGTCGCAAAAATGGTATAGAATATCAGATTTGTCATTGCAATAAGGAAGGCTGTCCTACCTCAAAATGATTCTAAAAACTCAAAGGCTTCTTCTTCGTCCCTGGCAAGATTCGGATCGCATTTCTTTTCAGAAAATAAACAGCGATCCTCGAGTCAGGGAATTTTTCCCTTCTCTTCTCACTGCAGAGGAAAGTGACCAACAAGCAAAAGTCATGGCTTTGTTTATCGAGCAAAATGGCTGGGGTCTTTGGGCCGCCGAAATACCGGGCGTAGCTCCGTTCATCGGCTTCATTGGACTCATGCCAGTTTCCTTTTCAGCCCACTTTACGCCAGCCATTGAAATTGGTTGGCGCCTTGCCTACGAGCATTGGGGTCACGGCTATGCCCCAGAAGGGGCTAAAGCAGCTCTCGACTTCGGATTTCAAGAGTTAAAACTTCCCGAAATTGTCTCCTTCACATCCTCGCAAAATACCCGCTCGCGTCGCGTGATGGAGAAGATTGGAATGCACCGCGATCCGGCTGATGATTTCGATCACCCGAAATTGCCGGAAGGGCACCCTCTGCGAAAACATGTGTTGTATCGTTTAAAAGTGGGAGAAATGAACCCCGCCCTAAAGGACGGGGAATGATTTGGGAGGAGTTTCGAACTCCTCCCAAATTTGGATGTGAATTACCCGGCCCTAAAGGACCGGGTTTTCAGAGACCTGATAAAAAACTAACGACGCTGTCGTCAGAAATCTGATAGAACATGCCTCTATTCGCCGATTTTCTCAGAAGAGATCAATCCAGCTGCATCTTTTGGATCAAGCGTTAGAAGGGGTTTAGAAGCCTTGAGTCGTTTTTCTACTTTCTTGATTGGCGATCAGTTCAGTTGTATCCATGCGATCCATCAAATTCTCTTTAGGTGGAATTGCTTTGCGAGATTTGATTGTATCTACCCCAAGGCCCCCATACAGCCCTTTGTAGCCAGCATCATGAAAGATGCCAAACATCTTGTCTTGAACTCCAGCCTCTCGAGCGGCACCGGATAAGGCTTTGAATTCCACCGAGGCTTGTTGCCGTGTTTCCAGTCTTTCGAGATCAGCAGACATTTGATCTGAAATTTCTTGGCGTCGAGTTTGAAGGGCAAAATATTTTTGGGCCTCAGCAATCTCCGGTTTTCTAGGATCTCCATTCTGAGCGATGAGGTATACCGAAACAACTTGAAGAATCGGTTTTTGGCTGCGCCAGCATCCCAGCCTTTCCATCCGCGCTCAGAGGTCCCTATTACACAATAGGGACCCCGTCGCGCGCCGGCCTTCGGCCTGATGAAAATTCTGGGCGCCGGCTGTGCCAAA
>JAGWKU010000130.1 GCA_028873375.1 Verrucomicrobiota bacterium | reverse complement strand
AGAACCGAGAGCTGGCATCGTCGGCTTTTCCCGGGGAATACCCCTCTTCACTCGCGCCTTGCGAGACGCAATGGTCGCTCGCTCCAGAGGGGTATTCCGCGGGAGCCTCCTTGCCATCTCCCGATTCTTGAACCACTCCCGGTATAAAAAAGCTTCGAAAAATACAAAAATCCCGTTAACATTTCTCGTATGTCTTATTTTGTGCCCCTTGAAATGTGCAAGACGAGAGAAAATTTCCTTTCCCATTTAAATCGACTTTACCAGGGATTCGAGGAGTCTTCCGTTTCTCTAAAAGAAGACCGCTTCGTCATTGGCTCCTCTTGTCGCGCCTGGTTTCAATCGAAAAAAAAGGTAGTTTCCGCTTGCGAGAAGTTCTTTCGCCTCAATTCCATTCATCTTGCCGCTTTTTGCCTTGAGCATTCCCATCTACTGTGGAGATGGAAATTACTCCCAATTTTGAAAGGGAGCCCCCTAGTAAAGCACATTTCCGACCAGGTTGAGAGCATCTATGACAGAGAGTTAAAGGGATTATCAGACGCTGTTAAAGTTCAATACCTAAGGATAGCTTTGAAAAGATGGGAGAAAAAATATGAACCCGCGGGGGATTTTCAGATTTATTCCTCAGATGGAGAAACTGTGAGCTTTTCTTCACAACGTTTGACCCAACAATTTCCCTGTCTTTTTAGTCCAGAATCTGTGAGTTGCATGAATGGTCTTGAGTCGGACGATAAGCATTCGTTCGATGCTACTGACTTTCCTTTTGCTACAGAGCATGTTCTTTACCAGTTTCGCTATTATCTCCGCCACCAGGTCCTCCCCGCAGTATTTGACCCCCTTTTTCTCTACCAGTGGGCTGATTTTCTCATGTACGAGGATCTGGTAAAAGAACTCGCACCGTTTGTCCAATAACTTTGCTCTTGCGAGATACCGCAAGATGCATAAAAATGAAGGCATGATCAGTCCTCTCGAGAAAAAACGGCTCAGCTATGTTCCGCAAATTCCACCCCTGCTCAAGAACATTGGTTCATTGAGCCTGGAGGAGGTTTCCCGGGCAAAAGCACCTGTCGCCGAGTTGAAGAGCTTGTTTCCTCGAATCTTTTCCGCTCCGAGCTATCGAGTCGGGAAGGGGAAGGGCAAGGCAGCACGGGCACAAAAGGTGGGGGTCCTCTTTTCAGGCGGGCCGGCAGCCGGAGGACACAATGTGCTGGCGGGCCTCTTCGATGCGCTCAAAGAATTGAATAGCCGCTCGCAACTCATTGGGTTTTTGAACGGGGCAGCGGGAGTGTTGGAGAGTCACTCGAAAGAGCTCAGCGCAAAGATGATCGACGGGGTGCGCAATCTCGGCGGGTTTGATCTGATCGGCTCGGGGCGTACGAAGATTGAAACCGCAGAGCAGCTCGCAGCGGCGGCTGAGACAGTCCGCAAGTACTCGCTCGACGCTCTGGTGATCATCGGCGGCGACGACTCGAATACCAATGCAGCAGTGCTCGCAGAATATTTTCTACAGCACAACGTCTCTACGCGAGTGATCGGAGTGCCGAAGACGATTGACGGCGATTTGCGCAGTCAAGAGATCGAGCTCTCGTTTGGCTTCGATAGCGCCTGCAAAACGTATGCAGAGTTGATCGGCAACATTGCCCGCGATGCCAAATCTTCGAGAAAGTACTATCACTTCATCAAGCTCATGGGGCGCTCTGCCTCGCACATCACCCTTGAATGCGCTCTCGCTACTCATCCCAATCTCGCGCTCGTCGGCGAGGAGAGAAAGACCTTGGCTGAGATCGTTCGACAGATCGCCGATCTCGTTCGGAAACGGAAACAGGCGGGGAAAGAGTACGGCGTGATCTTAGTACCTGAAGGGCTCATCGAGTTCATGCCTGAGGTAAAGCAACTCATCTCAGAACTCAACAAGATCCTCGCCGAGGGAAAACCGCCGGCCGCCGTCGAGTCGCTCCTCGCCGATGCGCAGCGGCAGACGTTTCGCCTTTTGCCAGAAAAGATCCAACAGCAACTCCTCTTCGATCGCGATCCGCACGGCAACGTACAGGTGTCGCAAATTGCAACTGAAGAGCTCCTCATCGAACTCGTGAAGAGAGAACTCAAAGACCTCAAATGGAGCGCGCAGCCCCACTTTTTCGGTTATGAAGGACGCTGCTGCTTGCCCTCGAACTTCGACGCCAATTATGGCTATGCGCTGGGCCGCCTTGCCGCCCTCGCGATCAAAGAAGAGGTGACGGGTGTCATCTGTGCGATTCAGTTCCTCGCCAAGTCCCCCGAAAAGTGGGCTCTTCGCCTGGTGTCGATCATCCAACTCATGTGCCTTGAAATGCGCAAGGGAAAACAAAAACCGGTCATTCAAAAGGCGCTCGTAGATATCAAAGGGAAAGTTTTCGCACAGTATCAAAAAGTGCGGAGCACCGATGAGCTTGAGGATCGCTACCGATATCCCGGGCCGATCCAGTTCTTCGATCCCGACGTCAGTGACTCCGTTCCTTTGACCCTGGAGAGGTAGGTATGTCTCACCATCCTAATCACATTTCTTCCGCTTTACCACTGCCTCGCCCTCCCGCTCCCGAAAAACTCGTCTACAATTGGGAGATTTGCGCTAAAGCCATTGCGCAAGTCGCTTTTCAAATTCTCATCCCTTTTGCAGTGTGTTTGCTGATCTATGCGGCTCTGCCCTTGGCCGTCAGCGCGGTTCTTCTTCCTGCCGCGGCTTTAGGGGCGACGTTTTCAACCCTTTTCCTCTTCCTTGGAAAAACAGCTTTTCCGGAGGATCCAGATACGCGGCTGCCGCCGCTCAATCTGCGCACCTCATACCCCAATTTATAAAACGCAGAATTCAGAGTGCGGAATGCATAACTATTTCATTCCTCCGAACATTTTTAAGAAAATAAAGCCTGCAAGAATCCCACTCCACAAGAGGGAAATCCCTAAACGCATTTTCTTGTGGTTGTTTTCTCGCCACGCCGCTTTAACCATTAACACGCTTGGTGGCAGGGCGAAAAATGAAAATAATAGAAGTCCTAAACGAACAACTCGACTTTGTACAATTTCATGACTTCCTCGCTGACGCTCGTCAGTCACGAGATTGTAAAAATATAAATTGATAGAGAGCTCCCCATCATTCATACTCTTTGTTATTCAAAGACAAAAGGTTATGAAATGGACTCTCTATCACGCAA
>JAGWKU010000129.1 GCA_028873375.1 Verrucomicrobiota bacterium | reverse complement strand
AGAATGGTTCCGCTGGGTTTGGTTGTTTGAAAGAGGAGTCCTTTTTTCTTGTATGTGTAGCGGGTCGTGCGAGGTGTGGTATTTGCTGCTTCAATGAGCTTTTCTAAACGATTTAAGGGGCCGTAAATCCAGCGAGTTTCAATGGTCTTTAAGAAAGCTTCTTTTTCATAGATGGAGCTGGCTTGTCGAGAGAGGTTAAGTCCTTGGTCGTAGAAGTATTCTTCCAATGCGATGATCTTGCCATGTTCATCTACTTGTTTTAGATGAGCGAATTTACCGAGAGCGTTGTATGTTTCTATCTTTTGGCGGCCAAGCGCGTCAGTCGTAGTTTTCGTGTGGGGCTTGAGGGTATATTCATAAAATGTCGTATGCCCGTAGGGATCTTCTATTTCTACAAGCCGACCAAACGAGTCAAAGCGGCTAGTTGTTATGGCTTCTTGATTTTTTGGATAGGTAATTTCTTCGACGGTATGGCCGGCGTCTTTATAGATAAATCGCTTTTTATAAAGTACTTGGCCAATGAGAGATTCCTTCCGTTCTTCTATAATGCGACCTAGAAGATCTTGCTCTGTCACTAATACAAGGTTGTCTTGGATCGTCCGGTTCAGTACTCCCAGCGAGTCGTATCGATACTCGGTTTTTAATGAGGCTCTTTCTTCAGAGGATTTGCGCCCTGCAAAATCATAGGTATAGGTGGTAATGTAGTCTAAAGCATCGGTGTGGGTGTCGAGATGAAGTCCCTCGTATGTTTTTGAATCGCTGCTGAGGAGAACTTCTTTGGAAGAATAGACTTTCTTGCTGAGAGGACGTCCTAAAACATCGTATTCGTATTTGGTGCGAACATCTTCAACGTCTACATGTTCTTGGAGAGCTCCATTGGGGAAATAGAAAAAGCTTTCCTCCGCGCCATCTGTTCGTAAGACGCAAATGGGGTTACCGTACGCATTGTAACGAACGTTGGTCTCATCGCCGTTGGAGTCTTTTCGGAATATTTCTCGACCGAGGAAGTCGTATTTCAAAATTGTTTTCCGCTCGATATCGATTCCCTCTGTACCAGGAGCTAGTGGGGCTGTAATTTTGCAAGGCGCCCCAAAGCGGTTGGGCTCCAAGATTGTTTTTGCTTCATGAGAATCAGTTTCAGATAGTCGATGGTGAAGGGCGTTGTATTCGTATGTTGTGACTTGGTTTTCTTCGGCACTTAGGTGCTTTTCTTTTAGCCGTCCGGCAGGATCATAAACGAAGGTTTCAGTGGGAGAGCCTTCTTTGTGCCGTTCTTTCAGCTGGTGGCGTCCGTTATATTTGAATGTTGTCGTCTGGCCCAGCGGATCAGACGATGAGTCGATGAGTCCTTTTTTATAGCCTGTTTTAGTGGAATAGCGACGCACCCCATCAGCGTCAAACACATCCTCTTTCTCAACTTGGTGACGAGCGTTGTAGTAGAGGATCCTTTTTTGGAGCAGAATCTCCTCTCCAGAAGTGAGATTTAAGGCTTTTTCTTCAATTGTTTCAGGAAAGTTATTTTCATTCGGCGTATAGCGGATAATTTTTCGGTGATAGCCATCATCCAGGATCTCCTCAAAGAGGAAATTGTCTTCGTTGTAGTGGTATTGATAACGAATACCCAAGAATTCGGCCCTGTCATAAACAGTTTTGGTCTCTAAAAGATCGGTGCCGCTCTTGTAGGAATAGGTAGTCTTTAGGCCGTTGTCTTCTTCTTTCAAAACAGGCAAATTAAAGCCGTCTTTCGAGTAGTCATAAGTTGTCGAATAGGACTCAATGCCATTTTGGAGATTTTCGATATCGAAAGGGACTGTACAACGACCCGTTAAATTGCCGTAAAGAGTTTGCTTTTTGACATTCCCCTGCGTTTCATACTCGAAATGCCGGGCACTCGAGTTTTGGCCGGTTGGGTCTTCTAAAATATGCCATTCGAGATCTTGCTCTTTCCATAAAAACTTCTCCGTCCGGATAAGTCCTTCTAGAGAATAAAATTCTGTTTTAGACGGCTTGAAATGTTCATCGAAAAAATAGTGGGTTTCATTGCCCAGTACGTCTCTTACTTTGGTAACCCCAGGACCCTTATTTGTGCTATGCTCATATCGGAAGGAGTGGGTCGTAATAAAAGCCCCCTCCGGGCCAACGGGTTCCTTTAAATCCATCACCTTATCACAGATATGATCACGGGCGTTTTTAAGAAAAACCGGATCTCCAAAGCTCGGAGTATTTTGTCCTGGATAGTAATAAGAGAGCTCGAAGGCGAGTTCTCCTCCGATAGCAATCGTATCGACAAAAGGCCCTCTTGTCTTATTGACAGAGGTTTTAGCCTTCTTGTAACCAATATCATAAGAAATTTTTTCTAAGACAACACCCTCGCCCGAAACCTCTTCAAAGTAGAAGAAGTTATGCAGATGCTTATCTTCAGGCCGCCAGAAATCATAATGCAAGACCGTCCCATCAGAGCCCGTCAAATCACAGTTGTGGTCTTTGGTCTTTTTCCCTCCGTAATCAAAAGAAAGGGAGGCATATTCCTTCGTCTTTTTGGGATTCCAAGTGGAGATTTTCTTGACCCTTTCATCTTCATCATGAGAATACAAAACTTTATTTCCGTTAGGCTTGATTTCCTCCTCTAAGAGAAAAATCCAGTGAATCGGGTGGTGTTCCATTCGCTTGAATTGATAAATTCTCCGACCGCCATTGCCTAAATGCAATGTAGCCCCGCTGAACTGTTGCCCTTTCCGATCCGATTTATGAAGATGAATCCAGGAATTCCTCACATCTGTTCTGCCAGAAATTTCTCGATGGAAGGGTGGAGCGTGGAAGGTTTCCAGATCAGGAAGCATCCGATCGCTGTGCTCTTGCAACCGATAGCGGACAACGCTCCCTTCTGGCTCGTGAACAACAGCAACTAATCCCTTATCAGTAACCAAGACAGAAAATTGAACATGAGGAAATACTGCCCAGCCGCCTTCCCAGTTGAGCGCCCCGCTATTTTCAGAGACGTAAGCTCGCGCAATGGGAATTGGCTCATACCCAGCTATTACCGCATCAGTTCGCTGGAGAAATGCCTGACCTGTGGGCGCATGGACAATACCGCAGACATTGCTGGAAACGCTATCGATGACAATGGCTGTATCTGGATTACCAGCAAATAAAACACTTATAAAAAGAAGGCAGAATAGCCAGATCTTATTCAT
>JAGWKU010000128.1 GCA_028873375.1 Verrucomicrobiota bacterium | reverse complement strand
TTTCGAATGAACATGGTTCCATGTTATACATGGTCGGCTTAAATATAAACTTAAAGTATTAAATATCAAGGCACTACAAAATTTCGAAACGGTCGATTTGTCTATGAAGGGGTAGAGGGCAACACATTAAAAAATGCGGAAGTCAGGAGGAAAAGTCCACAGGGTGTGCTTTTTTTTTTCACTAATCTGGAGGCGATTGAATGACTTCTTCGCGCCCGTCTTCAGATCTTTGCGAAACTTATTTCGACGCTGTTGTTAGTTGAAAGAAGGATCGCGGCAGCTAATTTTCAGTGGCTTATAAAATCAACTATACCGCTCGTGATTAAAGAATCGATTTGATAAAAATTTGACTTGACATGCAAGATGTTAAGCATGATTTTTTTTAAGCGACGCTGAACGCGTACAACTCATAGCACAACACAGACGCGAGCGAGATAAAAGAGTCTGAGATCGAATCAAAGCCGTGCTGCTGTTTGATAAGGGTGGGCTATTGCCTCGATAGCAGAGGCTCTTCTACTCTCCAAGGATGCAATCCGCGAGCACATCTCTGAGTACAGAGACTCTAAGAAATTGAAGGCTGAGAATGGGGGTATCTTTTGCGAGGATGCGGTGGAAAGTAGAGCGTACGATTTCTTGGCTGCAGAGAAAATTCAGGCGACTGGCTGTTCGTTGGGAGAGAAGAGCGCGTTACTGGAGAGGTTTTTTGACCTTCGGCCTGATAACTTTTTGGATGGATAGATTACTGGGATAGGCTCATGTCTCTTAAGATGCCAAGCCCTTTCAAAAACACACAACAAGTTTATTGCCAATGAGTTATAAATCTATTAACGGGATAACCTATCCTTGAATTCATAACCAAATTGTGTTAAAATATTTATTAAAACAAGAACAATTATGAATACAACTTTAGCCATCCAGTCTTCCCTTCCCCCGAGCCCTCCACTCGTTTCGAGCGGAGCTATGCGCAAGGGGCTCTTAGTAGCAGCCTTGGCGTGCGGGATTTTGGCTATGGTGCCCCCTCTCCGAATGGCGGGGGTACTGGCAGCCCGCTCGATATCGGTACTGACCCGAATGGTCAATTTCGGTCAAAAATACCCGCATGAAAGCGCTATGGGCCGCCTGCTCAGTATTGCGAAAGTCGCCTTTGTCGCTTTAGGCCTTGCGGCCATTGCGGCGTCTCTACCCCTTCTCCTCGTCGGCTCTCTGGGCGGCGATGCCGTTGTCCGAGTCGTCGAAATGGTGAGAGCTATTCGGGAAGGCAACCAAATGAGAACTCTGATTCAGTCCTGCGTGCTCGTCATCGACGTGTTGGCTTTATCGGCCATTTTGCTCGGTTCCTGGCAATTGATGGTCATAGCCGCCTGTGCCTGCGTGATCACTATGCTCATCATCTCTGCTATCGCCTATAAAAAAGGCTACAGCTTTGAAGCGATTTGCTATTTAGGCCTAGCAGCTCTCGGCATCGCCAGTGCTGTGAGAATGGAAGAATCGATTCAGTCGTCAATAAATGCCGGCACAGCCATCCCACCCAGCGCAAACACGACTTACTCAGGTGTCTACACCTCGGGAACAACTCTTGCGATTTTGTATTCTCCCCCGCTGGACAAAACGGTGGCTCAAGAGGAAAAAGGCAATACCCCTCCTCTCCGGATCCCCGCTTTTGCGCAGTTGCATTCCGCGCATGGGGAAATCATCCAATGTAAAGCAGTTTTGAGAGCTGCCTCATTAGACAAAGAAGCTAATTAAACAACTAGCAAGGGCGACCGCCGAAAAGACCAACACTGTAGCGATCGTCTTCCCCTGATGGCCTGCTTTGCGGGCCATGAACGCGGGGAGAAAGATGAGGAGAAAGATCCCGGCAATCCCCGCCCCGTAATTGAGCGATAGGTAAAAAATCCGTAGATCGGTAAGAGACAGCAAAAGCACCGAGACGTAGATCGCGCTCAAGAGAGCCGCTTTGGTCGCAAAGCTCCGCTTCCACTGAAATGCGTCGATAAGAAAGTCGATCAGACCGATGCTCACCCCGCAGAAAGAGGTGATGATGGCCGTCAGCGAAAAGACATGGGCAAAGCTCCAGAGGCTGCTGTTTTGCGACAGCTGGCTCATCGGCGTGATCGCCGTCTGGTCGTTCATCCAAGCTGAGGTCAGGCTGATTTCCCCCGTCAGGGGAACCGAGCCCAACACCAAAAATTCCCACGCCAAATAAATCAGCAACGTAATCGTGCAGCCGACGACAATGGCCCATTGGATTTTTCTCCTGTCTCGATCGAGGTAGTCGACGAGTGAGGGCAACGTTCCATGAAAGCCGAATGAACTGATCAAGAGCGGGAGGGAAAAGAAGCTTTGCGCCCAGTTCTGATGGGCGAGGAAAGGAAGAGAGACATTCTGGACGCCGAGGGAAATGAGGAGGAAAAACGAGCCGAGCATGAGGATCGTCAAAAAGCCATTGACCCGGCCGATGAACGAGGTTCCCAGACACATGAGCGGCAAGAAAAGAAAGATGAAGAAAAGCGAGCCTGCCCAGGCACTCCCCACAAGAGAAAAGTCATGCGCAAGCAAGGTCCCCACTGCCTTGGTATAGGCGGCGATGAGCGAGTAAAAGAGGAGGATGTAGAAGCCGAAAATCACCCCAGTGTACTTCTTACCGAGGATGGTTTTGCCCAAAGACACGTAGTTGGAATTCGGGGCACGGGAGAGAATCACATCGGAAAACAGGAGCCCCGTCACAATAGTGATGAACCAGGTGAGGAGAAAGAGGCAAATGGAGGGGAAAAACCCACTCCGCGCCGTCTCGACCGGCAGCCCCAGCATCCCCGCCCCGATCGAGGTCCCTACCACGATCGACACAGCCGCCAAAAACTTGCCATCTAGGATTCTTGTTAAAATCGCTTGTTGCATGGAGAAAGTATAGGGACTAGCCGGTTATTGAGCCACAGAAAGTTAGGCTCGTTTTAGATATTAAAATTTTTTCAAAAGAACAGCTTCCGTATTAAAATTAATT
Source organism: Verrucomicrobiota bacterium (assembly GCA_028873375.1). Classification (GTDB taxonomy): domain Bacteria; phylum Chlamydiota; class Chlamydiia; order Chlamydiales; family SM23-39; genus CAITMJ01. The sequence goes on along the minus strand of JAGWKU010000128.1, from coordinate 204 downwards.
TGTTATTGAAGATTTTATTATTAATATGATATAATTTAAGTCAATTAACAAGGTGTTATACCCAAGTAATCTCAAAAGTTGGTCGCGGGCGCCCCAATAGGCCTAAATTTGTCCCTCACCCGACCCCTCAACGTTTGACCTAAAATAGACTCTGCAGTCACAGTCGACAACACTGCGAAAAATCCGAAAATTGCCCCCTTAAAA
>JAGWKU010000035.1 GCA_028873375.1 Verrucomicrobiota bacterium | reverse complement strand
TTTCTGACACCGCAAGGAGTCTTTTGACTTCTTACGGTTCAGAATCAACCTCTTAAGAAGGCCAACTACCCGCTCGCTCGCAAAGGTGGGTAAGGTTGTCTCGATAACTCGAATTCTGCAATGAACCCCGCCCTAAAGGACGGGGAATGATTTGGGAGGAGTTTCGAACTCCTCCCAAATTTGGATGTGAATTACCCGGCCCTAAAGGACCGGGTTTCCGGAGACCTGATGAACCATCCTTACCGGAGGCGGGAATCTCTCCCAGTCCTGCGCCTCGATCTTCTTCTACTGTCTGGGTAGGCACATCGCGAACGAGTGCGGGCAAAGAAAGACTACTATCTGTTTTCGGGAGTTCAAAGCGGACGATGGTGCGTTTAGGCCAGAGAGCAAGTCCCACGCCCTTGCAAACCATGCCAAAGACGCCCTGAATAAGAAAAAGAATAGTAAAGGCCAAGCTAATCACCACTTTAATCGCTGCAATGAGACGCGTACCTAACGAGTGATCAGGACCTTTCGGTGGCGTCTCCCAGAAAACAATCCAATTTCTCTGAAGGGCCTGGGAAGATTCGCGAAAAGGAACGACGAGCAAGTCAGCTTGTCCAGGACTTTCTTGATAGACTTTTATTATTAGGTTCATAGTAGCCTCAGTAATTTTCATTTGCTTGAGGTACCTTACAAAAGAGAGTTATTTTAAAGCTACAGGATAAGAACTATACTGAAATAACCTGAAGAATCGGAATTTTGGCACAGCCGGCGCCCAGAATTTTCATTAGGCCGAAGGCCGGCGCGCGACGGGGTCCCTATTGTGTAATAGGGACCTCTGAGCGCGGATGGAAAGGCTGGGATGCTGGCGCAGCCAAAAACCGATTCTTCAAGTTGTTTCGGTATAAAAGCATGGGCAGGAATTTTTTTTCTTTACTACCCTGTTATTTTCTATAATTAATCTACTGCAAGAAGAAAGCTCTTCAAGTAGCTGCTTTCTGGGTGGAAGATAGAAAGCGGGTGATCGTGAGCTTGGCGGTGTTTTTCGAGAATACGCACTCGGCGACCAGCTTCGAGACTCGCACGGAAGAGAATGTTTTGAAAGAGCTCTTCACTGACATGGTAGGAGCAAGAACAAGTGAGAAGGAGGCTATTGGGAGGCATTTTAGCGATGGCGGTGCAGTTGAGGTCTTTGTAAGCGCGAAAGGCAGTGTCGATGTCTTGCCGCTTTTTAACGAAGGCGGGCGGATCAAGGATAATGAGATCGTAGGGAAGAGGCTCTTTCGCAATGAAGGCAATCGCATCTTCGCAGAAGAAGCGGTGATTGGAGAGGCCGTTGAGGGCGAGGTTTTTTTCGAGCCACGGCTCACATTTCTTGCTGCTCTCGACGCTGTCGACTGAGGTGGCGCCACCGGCGAGCGCTGCGAGTGAAAAACCGCCCGTGTAGGCAAAGCAGTTGAGCACTTTGCGGCCAGAGGAGATTTGCCGGACGAGAGCTCGCATTTCTCGTTGGTCGAGGAAAAGACCTGTTTTTTGTCCTTCGAGGAGATGAACGGAGTAGCGAAGACCATTTTCGATGATCTCTACTTCTTCTATCGATTCGCCATACAAATGGGCACGCACTTCTTCGAGCCCTTCTTTCTTTCGAAGGAATGAGGTCGATTTTTCATAGATGGCGCGGGGCTGTGCGTGGGTGATGAGCCACTCGAGGAGGAACGGTTTGAGGGTGTCGAGCGACGGATGAGAAATTTGGAGCACAAGGACGCCGTTATAGGAGTCGATGATGAGGCCTGGAAGGCCATCGCCTTCGGCGTTGACGAGGCGGATGGCGTTCGTGGTGCTTGGGTCGAAGAGTTGTTTGCGAAGGGCGAGGGCGCGAGAAAGACGATCAGCGAGTGCCTGTTCGAGGCTCTCTTCACCGAAAGCGAGGAGATGCCCGACAATCGAGCGACCGTGATTGAGCATGGCGATGCCAAGCCGTTTTCCGCTATGCGAAAAGACAGTCGCAAAAGGGGCGTCTTGAGGCAATTCAGCAACAGCACCGGAGTAGATCCAATGGTGGTGCTGCAGAAGGGGGCGCTCCTTACCGGGCTTTAAACGCAAATGAGCTTGCTCTTTTTGCATGCTGCTCCTCCTTCGGCAGGACCGAGAACTCGGCCAATCAAATCGTAATCGGCGACGTCGGTGATCTCGATTTCGTAGAGTTTGCCAAATGCAGTGACTTTACGGCCGTCGTTGATGATGATTTGTCCATCGATATCGGGACACTGTCCAGCATGGCGGGCGCGTAAGAGCAGTTCTGAGTCGGGGTGGAAGCCTTCGACAATCGCTACTATTTTACGGCCGATCATCTTTTGGCTTCGCTTGCAGACCACTTTCATTTGGGCAGCCGCAAGGCGCTCAAAGCGCTTTTGCTTCACTTCTTCAGAGATCTGGTTTGGCAGCTTGGCGGCATAAGCCTCTTTCTCGAGGGAAAATTGGAAAATACCGACGTTATCGAGCGGCACTTTTTTAACAAACTCGACCATCTCTTCGAACTGCTCGTCGGTTTCTCCGGGGAAGCCCACCATGAGACTTGTGCGGATCGACACGTTGGGAAGTTCAGCGCGTAGTTTTTCGATGATGCCGACGATCTGCTCTCGCGAGGTAGCGCGGTGCATCGCCTTGAGCATCGTATCATTGACGTGCTGCATCGGCATGTCGAGATAAGGGCAAAGACGTGAGTCGCTCTTCATCACTTCGATCAGCTCGTCGTCAATTTCATCGGGGTAGAGGTAGAGGAGGCGGAGCCAGAATTTTCGCTTATCTTGGAGCATGGCGCGCAAGAGCTTGGCAAGCGCCCCTTTTTCTTTTCGGTCTTTGCCGAAGTCGCCGAGGTCTTGGGCGATCAGAATGACCTCGAAAACGCCTTGCGATAGAAGCGCGTTGAACTCCTTCAACACCTGTTCCTCGCTCTTGCTCTTAAGAGGGCCTTTGATCGTCGGGATGATGCAGAAAGCGCATCGCTTCTTGCACCCTTCGGCGATCTTCAAATAGGCGTAGTGTTTCGGCGTCGATAGAGTCCGCGGCACTTCGCCCCACTCAAGGTAGCTGCGCGCGCTCGTAATCGCATCGCCCGCTTCTCCCGCTTCGACTGCCTGGAGAATCTTTTCCACGTCGCCAGAGCCGAGCATGTAGTGAATGTCGGGAAAAAGCGATTTGAGCTCGCTGCCGTGCTTTTGCACCATGCAGCCAGCGACGATCACTTTCGCGTTTGGTTTTTTCGAGGCAAACATTTCTCGGACCGTGTCGATCCCCTCTTGCCGGGACGACTGCAAAAAGCCGCATGTGTTGACGACGAGGAAGTCGGCTTCTTCCATGGAAGGAGTCGCCTCATAACCTGCTTTGAGCAGCAGGCCGATCATCACCTCGCTGTCGACCAAATTACGGGCGCAGCCAAGCGATGTAAAATGAAACTTATTATTGAATCGGACATTGCGATTGAGCATGCGAAATAGTATACTGAAACGCCGGATGTTCTTAAAGAAATTTCTCCTTCTGCTCTTTTCTCTCTGGGTCGTCGTCACGGGCACCTTCTTCCTGATGCACGCGATTCCGGGCGACCCCTTTATCGGCGATCGAGTCATCCCCGAAGAGGTGCTCCAATCTCTTTACGCCTGCTACGGCCTCGATCAACCTATCCCCGTTCAATATTTTACTTACCTCAAAGGCCTCGCCTCTGGCGATTTCGGCGTCTCGATCATTTACCACGGCCGCCCCGTCACCCAGTTCATTGCTGAAGGCTTCCCCATTTCCGCTCTCCTCGGGCTCCAGGCCCTCCTCCTCGCTGTCCCGCTCGGCATCCTTCTCGGCACCTGGGCCGCCATGAAGCGTGGCCTCTGGCAAGATCACCTCGCCATGCTCCTCTCAACGCTCCTCGTCTCAGTCCCCAATTTCGTCCTCGCCAGCCTCCTCCAATATCTCCTCGCCGTTAAATTCCACCTTCTCCCCGTCGCCCGCTGGGGCACTTTTGAGCACACCATTCTCCCTACCCTTGCCCTCGCCGCCCTCCCGACCGCCTTCATCGCCCGCCTCACCCGTTCCAACATGGTGGAAGTGCTCGAGCAAGACTACATCCGGACCGCGCTAGCCAAAGGCCTCCCCCTCTTCCGCATCGCCATCTCCCACGGCCTCCGCAACGCCATCCTCCCCGTTATCTCCTACCTCGGTCCCGTCATGACCTCCATCCTCACCGGCAGCTTCATGGTCGAAAAGATCTTTGCCATCCCCGGCCTCGGCCAGTGGATGATCCACTCCATCAACGGCCGCGACTACCCCATGATCGTCGGCCTCACCATCTTCTTCAGCGTCTTTCTCATGATTGCGATGTTTTTGGTGGACGTTGTGTATGCGTTATTAGATCCAAGAATTCGAAGAACTTCTTGTCTTAGCGCAGAAACACGATAAAGAGAAATTTTTTATCCTGTCCATCCTGTTATTTTTAGATTTAATTCGTTATGATCGTTCCTGTCATGAATGAAGAATTCCCCGCCCTTTCCTACTTGGAAGACGCCTGGCTCCGATTCAAGGAGAACCGAGTCGCCTATGCGACGCTGTGGGTCCTCGCCTTCCTTGCTTTTTTTGCAGTCGTGGGACCTCTGGTATCTCCCTATTCGTACTCAGAGATCCACCTCAACTCGAAGAACATGCCTCCTTGTGCACAGCATTGGTTCGGAAGCGACGAGCTGGGACGTGACCTGTTTACGCGGGTGTGGTGGGGAGCTCGCATTTCGCTATTTATCGGCGTGACAGCAGCGAGCATCGATGTGGCATTTGGAGTGGTATATGGCGCGATTGCGGCCTATATCGGGGGCAAGATCGATGAAGTGATGATGCGACTCGCCGATATTTTGTACTCTATTCCGTACCTTCTCGTCGTCATTTTACTCACGGTTATCCGGGGCAGCGGGATTGGAACGATTTTGATCGCGATGACCCTAACCGGGTGGATCAACATGGCGAGAATCATCCGAGCGCAAATTTTGCAGCTCAAGCAAAACGACTACATCGCGGCAGCGCGGGTGATCGGCGCATCGCATACACGGATTTTATTTCGCCATTTGTTGCCCAATGCGATTGGCCCAATCATCGCGACGCTTACACTGACGATCCCAACGGCGATTTTCACCGAGGCATTTCTTAGCTTTTTGGGGCTTGGCGTGCAGGCGCCAGCGGCAAGCTGGGGCGTGATGGTAAGCGACGCTCTTTCGGCGATGCGCTACTATCCATGGCGCCTCTTTTTCCCAGCTGCGATGATTACGTTGACGATGCTCTGCTTTAATCTTCTCGGCAACGCGCTCCGCGATGCCCTCGACCCGAGGCTCCGCCGATGAATACGCTTCTTCAAGGAATCAAAAAAAAAAATCTTCTTCAGGTCGAGAATTTACACGTCGCCTTTTCCATTCACAAGCAAAAGCTAGAAGCTGTGCGAGGCATTTCGTTTACGATTGCCGCTGGCGAAACTGTGGGCCTTGTCGGCGAATCGGGCTGCGGAAAAACCGCTGCCGTTCAAGCGATCACTCGCCTCACTCCGGCTGAATGGGTCGAAGGAAAAGCGCTCTTCGACGGAACAGATCTCCTCCAAGCGACGCCTGAAGAGCTCCGCAAGATTCGAGGACGCGAAATCGGCATGGTTTTTCAAGATCCAATGTCGTCACTAAATCCCACAATGACGATTGGAAAACAAATTGCCGAAGGGCTCATTTACCACAAGCTTGCAAGCAAAAAAGAGGCGCTCCAAGAGGCGATCGAACTTCTCCGCCTGGTCGGCGTCCCTCATCCAGAAATACGCATTCACCAGTATCCACACGAACTCAGTGGCGGAATGCGACAGCGGGTCCTTATCGCCATTGCGCTCGCCTGCAAGCCGCGCCTTCTCATCGCCGACGAGCCCACAACCGCTCTCGACGTCACCATCTCCGTCCAAATCCTCGAGCTGCTCAAAGCGCTTCAGAAAAAGCTTCAGATGTCACTTCTCTTGATCACTCACGATCTCCACGTGGTCGCTGCCATTTGCGATCGGGTCCTTGTCATGTATGCTGGCCAAATCGTCGAAGAAGGGCCCGTGAAAGAAGTGCTCCGCCAGCCAAAACACCCGTATACGAAGATGCTTCTCCAAGCGCTGCCGCGCCTCGATCGACCCACGGTGCTTACATGATCGAAGTGCGCTCCCTCTCCAAAGTCTTTTCGATGGGCAAGCAAAAACTCATCGCGGTCAACAACGTCTCCTTTACCCTCCAACGGGGCGAAATCCTCGGCCTCGTCGGCGAAAGTGGATCTGGCAAATCGACCCTCGCTCGCCTCCTCTTACGCCTCGAAAGACCCACCTCTGGCCAAATCCTTTTCGATGGCGAAGACATCGCCCACATTCCGAGTCGCCGTCTCTATCGCAATCTTCAAATGGTCTTTCAAGACCCCTTCTCCTCACTCAATCCACGCATGACAGTGGGCGATCTCATCCGCGAGCCGCTCCTCATCCACGGGTTACCCGACCGCACTCCAAAACTCCTCGACCTCGTCGGCCTTCCTCAAAATTCGATCCATCGTTTCCCCCACGAATTTAGCGGCGGGCAAAGGCAACGAATCGGCATTGCCCGCGCGCTCGCCCTCGATCCAAAAGTGCTCGTCTGCGACGAGCCAATCTCCTCTCTCGACGTCTCCATCCAAGCGCAAATCATAGCTCTCCTCCAAAATCTCCAGCAAGCGCTCGGCCTCACTTATCTCTTCATCGCTCACGATCTCGCGATGGTCCGCTATCTCTGCACGCAGATCGCCGTCATGTATCAAGGCTCTATTGTCGAAACAGGCCCTGCTGACCAGCTCTTAGACCACCCGAAACACCCGTATACGCAAGAGTTGTTGGCATCGCATCGACTCCTCCACTCTTTGTAAGTGCAGAAGTCAGAGTGCAGAATGCAGAACTACAAACCCGATCTGAATTTTTAAATTTCCTTGCAAAGAATAAACAAAATACTTTACGATTTCTTAAAAGTTGGGGGTGTTTATGTCGAATGGGATGGGCAGGATTGCTGCTTGTGTTGTCGGAACAGTCACTGTTGGATACGCGTATCTCCAGCGCGATCAAATCGTTGCCAAAACCAGTCAGTTTGCAGACCGTATTACCGACTATGAAAAACAGACTCAAGTTTGGCACGACTCTTTTCCTCGAGACATCCCTGCTTCTAAATATGAACCAAGGAAAGGATGAATGTTTCCAGCTCTTCGAGTGCTAGCACCTGTCTTTTCAGGTGTTGTAAGCGCCTGCGTTTCAATGGCTTTTTCTCAAAAAAAAATCGATCAACAACAAGAAGAACTCAATGATCTAACACAAAGAGTTTGCCACCTGGAAAAAGAACATCTCATCAAAGATGCACGATACAAACAATGCCAGAGTGACCTCGAAGAACTGATGAAAAAGAGGGAGCTCGACGTATCTCCCTTCATTCAAGCCCTCCGACAACGGAGAAAAGAATGCGAATTCCCCCGCTTTGAATGCTTACGAATGAAATCGAGCGGTCGTTAGAGCGAAAGTTCATCGATGATGCCGTGGCAGGCATCGAGGATCATTTCCATGACGGCATGAAAGCCGTCTTTGGAGAGATAATAGGGATCTGGAATCGAGCGACCTCGGTGTTTTTTCGAGTAAGCCGTAGCAAGCTGCAGCTTGGCTCGATGAGCTGGAAGAGCGGAGCGGAGCTTGAGTTGCTCGAGAATGTCCTCGTCGACCGCGAAAATGTGGTCGAATTCTTCAAAAAATGAATCTTGAAATTGCTGTGCGCGATGGTCGATCAGAATGCCTTTTTCTTTGGCGAGCTGGAACATCTGCGGGTTGGGATGCTCTCCGAGATGAACCCAGCCAATGCCGCAACTATCAGCGGTGAGATGAAGTTTTTTTTCTTTCGCGAATTTATCTAATACAGCGGCTAGTGTTGGCGAGCGACAGATATTTCCCTGACAGACAAATAAAACTGAGATCATATTTCACCACTAAGAACAAACAAGACCGCGAAACGCGGCCAATATTTACCACTGAGAACACTGAGAGCACTGAGGCCGCGAAACGCGGCAAGAGAAGAGAAAAATTTCTTCTTTTTGCGGCGCATCGCCGCTTCAGTGCTCTCAGTGGTGAATTTTTTTCGCAGCGCATATCTTTCTGGAAAATTCATCAGGTCTCCGGAAACCCGGTCCTTTAGGGCCGGGTAATTCACATCCAAATTTGGGAGGAGTTCGAAACTCCTCCCAAATCATTCCTCGTCCTTTAGGGCGGGGTTCATGACACATCAGCTGCGCAGCGAAAACCGTAGGTGCCGTTCACCGCGCCTGGATTGTTTCGATGGCGATGCGAGCAGCGCAGGTCCTCTTTGAGGCTCTTCCAACAGCCGCCCCGCAATACTCGATAAACGCCCTGCGGCGGTCCCAGCGGATTGGTAGGCTCTAAAGCCGATGCATCGTAATAATTGTAGGCGTACCAATCCTGGCACCACTCATAAACATTTCCTGCCATGTCGAAAAAACCAAAAGGATTTGGTGGGTAGCTCATCACGGGCGTCGTGTCGGAGCTAAAGAAATTGGATTGGCTTCGCTCGATGTCGTTTCCAGTTGGGTAAAGGAAGTTCTCTCGTCCACCAGTCGCCGCGGCTTCCCATTCGGCCTCCGTTGGAAGGCGCTTGCCCACCCATCGGGCATAGGCCGTCGCCCCGTACCAAGTGACCCCGACAACTGGGTGTTTCGCGTAGCCCGACTCAATGATCAATCTACCACCCACCCGCTTGATGCGCGAATCGCGCAGTCGAATGATGTCGTTGTTATTCCGATCCTTTTCTCCCCCCATCGCCTGTAAAAAACGGACAAATTGATCGTTCGTTACGGCATGGATATCGAGCGCAAAACTCGGCAACTGGACTGCATGGCGCGGCATCTCATCGCGTGCACCCTCGTTGCTCCCCCGTAAATACTGTCCGCCAGGGACAACTACCATCTCTGTGAGCAGGGGTTCGATCTCGCTCACCTCTTCTTTCTTCGGCTCGTAGTGAGAGACGAGCATTTCCCGTTGGAAAATCGCGCCTGGATCAGCTTCAAATTCTGGCCGTGCAATCTCCGCCGGTTTAAGCATCGGTTTGGGAGTCATGGTTGCCCCAGCTGCAGACGCTGCTGCTTTCGCTAAAGCCGCTTCGCCTTTAGCGGGGAACTCAAATGCCATTTGCAAAACGCTGTCGACTTTTTGCTCAATCTCCGAGAGCGACTGCATCTCGCGCGACACAGAGCGCGGCGCTTTCAAATATTCGTCCATCGCAGACAAGAGTTTTTGCGGCCGCACATTGGCATTGATCTGCAAGCATCGATTGATGAGAAAGTCCCAGTTGAGCGAGTGCTGTCCTAACACACGTGAAGGGAGATCAAAGCACCCCTCCGGCAACTTGCCCAATAATACATAATACGCCAGGACGCCAAACGCGTAGGCATCGCATTTTTCAAGCGCCGTGTCGTGTTTCAACGCCTTTTGTTCGGGCGCCAAGAAAGCAAAATTCTTCAAAAAGGTGCGGCTCGCGTGAATTGCCTTTTCCCCGTTCATATCGACATTCGGCATAAGGGCTTTCGCAATCTGCTCGGTAAGGCGCAAAAAGGCAACACCTTCTCCAACCAAGCGAGAGATTCCAAAATCTGACAAGAACAACTTCACCCCTTGCTCTTCAGGCGCGACCAGCACATTTGTCAGCTTCAAGCCGCCGTGAGCCACTCCTGCCTCATGGGCATAGTCGATGGCCGAGGCCACTTGGCGCAAGAGCTCCAACTGCTCCTGCTCAGAAAAAGTTTTTCCCTTGAGTTCCAAAAAACGATCGAAGTTCATCGTCTCGCCCAGCGAATCGACGACAGGATCCACCACTAAATAAGCTCTGTCATTGTGAATGGATACGTTGTGGATTTTTAAGATATTCGGGTGATCCAACGCAGCAATTTCAGCCACTTGCATTTCAAATCGGCGCAAGAACTGCGAATTCGACGAAATTTCTTCGGGAAGAACCTTTAAAACAAACAGCCTTTTGATGAATCTATGTTCAGCTAAGGACACCGCCCCGAAGGGCCCGTATCCTAGCTGTTTTTGAACGATATAGTCGCCGAGCTGTTCCATCAAAATCAAAACATACCGATTTCCGATTTTTCAATCACCAGAAAAGAAAAAGCCGCGAAGCGCGGTTAGGTTTCACCACTGAGAACACTGAGGCGGCGGGGCGCCGCAAAGAAAAGAGAGATCAAACCCTCTTTTCCACGCCGCGTTTCGCGGCCTCAGTGCTCTCAGTGGTGCATTTTTTTTCTCTGGTTAAAAGAGACCAACAGCTTTGGCGAAGAGCCACGCGCAGATGCCGACGAGCAAAATCGCGCTGCCCCACAGCAAGTTGGGCATCCAACGAATGCCTCCATGCGGGTTGCCTCGCATCTCAAGAGTCCCGATTCCATAAGCAAAGTCTTGCTTTTCGGGCGCTAAGCGAAATGCCTCTGGATGCTCTTTCGAAAGTTTTTCAGTGTCGAAGCCGAGAAATCCAGCGTATTGCCGAATGAATCCCAACGCGTAGACCGTCGAGAGAAACTGGTTCACTCTCCCCTCTTCAATCGCCTGTAAATACAACATCCGAATCGACGTCGCATTTTCCACTTCTTTCAACGTCAGATTCATCTCTTCCCGTTTCTGGCGAAATTTCTCGCCCATTTTCTTCATCCCTTCCGACATACATGGATCCTTATCTTACTTGAGAAAGTTATAACAGCTTGCGAGATTCCATCCAACTCTTTACACTTATTCCGTATGTCCAAAAGTGCCTGTTTCTCTGCCAAGATCGACTTGAAGCTCGCCGATAAGCTCAAAGACGCGCTTCTCGAGCAAGGATTCGAAATCAGCAAACCTCCCTACACGCTTTTCTCCGGCAAGAAAAAAGGAATTTCCTGCACGCTCTATGAGTCGGGCAAACTCACCGTCCAGGGCAAAGAGATGGATGCGTTCATCGAGTTTTATCTCGAACCCGAAATCCTCAAAGAGTTTCGCTTCTCCCACCCCGAAGCCAACCTCAACCTCACTCCCCGCATCGGCCTCGACGAAGCCGGCAAAGGAGATTTCTTCGGCCCTCTCTGCATCGCAGGCCTCTACGCCGACGAACAGGGAATCCGAGAACTCCTCAACCTCGGCGTGCGCGACTCCAAACGCTTCAGCGATGAGTCGATCTTGAAACTCGCCAAAAAAATTCGCCCCGCTTTTGCTTACACCGTCATCCGCCTCTTCCCCGCTAAGTACAACGAACTCTACGCCAAATTCAAAAACCTCAACAGGCTTCTCGCCTGGGCCCACACGGCCGCCCTCGCCGACCTCTCACAAAAAACCGGCTGTAAACAAGCGATTCTCGACCAATTCGCCAACAAATTAGTAGTCGAAAAACAAATGCAGCAGAAAAAACTCGACGTCGTCCTCGAACAACGAGTGCGCGGAGAAGAAGACCTCGTCGTCGCAGGTGCCTCGATCCTTGCCCGCGCGGCCTTCCTCGAAGGACTCGAACAACTCGGCCAAGAATACAGCGCAGTCCTCCCCAAAGGAGCCGCCTCCCACGTCAAAGACACCGCTCGCACCCTCATCGCTAAATTTGGCCCTGAGGTCCTCCCTAAAATCGCTAAAGTCCACTTCAAAACCGCTCTCGAGTTATGATCTTAAATCTCTCAATCCAAAACCTCATCCTCGTTGAAAAAACCTCCATTCAATTTGGCCCCCGTCTCAACATCCTCACGGGAGAAACTGGCGCCGGCAAATCGGCCATCCTTTCGGCCATTCGGCTACTCCTCGGCGAACGGGCCGATACCCAGCTCATCCGAGAAGGAACCGACCTCGCTGTCGTCGAAGCCACCCTGAAAACCAAAGAGGGAACACTTCTCATTCGACGCGAACTTCACCGATCAGGGCGAAGTCGCTGCTTTATCCAAGACAGCCAAGTTTCACTCCAAGAATTGCGCAACACCCTCTCCCACTCCGTAGAACTCGTCGACCAAAGCAGCGCCTTTCACCTCTCCTCGCCCGATACACAGCGCCACCTCCTCGACACCTACGCCAGAGCAAATTCTACGGCCCTCGAACAGAGTTTTGCTGCACTCACCCAGGCCCAAGCTCATCTCGCCTCCCTTCTCCAACGCAAACAAACCAGCCCCGGAGAAGAAAAAAGCCTCGAAGAAGACCTCGCCCTCATCGATGAAATCCATTGGCAAGCCGGCGAAGACGAACAGCTCGCCGAAGAGCACAACCTCCTCACTCACTCCCACGAACTCATTGAAAAGCTCGGCGCCACCATGAATTTCCTCACCGAGATGGTCCCCCCGCTCAAGCGCTTTGCGAACCAGCTCGAAAACGCCCACCTCCTCGATCCTCATTTCCAAACCCTCTCCACCACCCTCAAAACAACCAGCCTTGAACTCGAAGACGTCTGCAATTCTCTCCTCTCTTACAACGACCGGATCAACCCCGATCCAGAACGGCTCGCCCTCGTCGAAGAGCGAATCGGAAAAATCGAGCAACTCAAACGGCGCTTTGCCCCGACTCACGCTCAACTCCAACTCGTCCGCCAGCAACTCTCCGATCAACTCGACCAACTCGCTCAACTCGACAGCGACATCGCCCACGCAAGAAAAACCCTCTCAGTCATCGAAAAGGAAGCCCAGTCCCTCTCCACTGCCCTCTCCACCTTGCGCCACAGCTCGGCTTCCCTTCTTGCCAATACAGCCCTTTCAGAACTCCAAACTCTCAACCTCCCCCACGCCCGCTTTCAAATTGAACTCTCACCCAAACCCCTTTCCTCCACGGGCGTCGACCAAATCCGCTTTCTTTTTTCTGCCAACCCCAACCAACCCCTTCTCCCCCTCGACCAAGCGAGTAGCGGCGGCGAGCTTTCTCGTCTCCTCTTTGCCATCAAAGTGGCCCTCTCCGAGAAAGAACAAACGACCTGCCTCATCTTCGATGAAATCGACAGCAATGTCGGCGGCCAAACCGCAGCCCTCCTCGCAATCAAACTCCAAACGTTAGCCGGTACCCGCCAACTGATCTGCGTCACCCACTTCGTCCAAGTCGCCCGCGTTGCCCACCACCATTTCCAAGTGACCAAAGAGACCGCCGTCGACGGTGCTCGCACCCTGATCAAGCTCCTCGACACCGCTGCCCGCAAACAAGAATACGCCCGCATGACGGGAGAAACCCAATAAGATGAGAAAAAAAACCGCGAAGCGCGGCAAGTTTCACCACTGAGAGCACTGAGACCACTGAGGCGGCGATGCGCCGCAAAATGTGAATTACCCGGCCCTAAAGGGCCGGGTTTTCAGAGACCTGATAAATTTTTTTCTCTCTTTTTTTTGCCGCGTTTCGCGGCCTCAGTGGTCTCAGTGCTCTCAGTGGTGATATTTTTGTGGTGCTACTGAACATTTGAATAAAATTTTCCCTCCGACTATGGTGAACTAAATGAAGCGAATCCTTCCTCTCCTACTCGCTGCCACTCTCCTGTGTGCTGAAGAGGAGAAATCTTTTTCGATTTGGGATTACCACCCGATCCACCTCGGTGGAAACGCCATCGGCATGGGCCAAGCCAATATCAGTGAAACCTCTTACGGCGGCCAGCTCCAATACGCCAAGAGCAACGCCTTTGTCTACGCTCTCATCCCTGTCACCATGACCTCTTACTTTTTCCCCCGCGTCGAGTACAACATCTTTTACCTCAACTGGGATAAGAACCCCAAATTCAACCAACACACGTTCCAGTACACCCAATTTGCCCTCACCTTCTACTCGACTGGCCTTGAAAACTGGAAATGGGTTGCCCGCGGCGAATACAACATCGATATCGACCACTTCACCTCCCCCTCCAAATACGGCCTCATCAGCGCTCTTCTCTGGGGATCTCATCAGATCCACCGAAAATGGCACTACCACATCGGCGGCCTTGGCTACACCGGTATGGAAGGCTCCCAAATCTACCCCGTCATCGGCGCCGACTTTTCCCCTAACGCCCACTGGACCTTCCTTGCCATCTTCCCCATGGATTACAACGTCCAGTACAAACCCAACGACCAGTGGCGCCTCTCCCTCAAAATCCGCCCCCTCAAAGAGCGCTTCCGCACCGGCAAAGACCAGCCCCAACCCCGTTCCGTCTTTAGCTACTCCAGCACAGGCATCGAGTTCAACGTCCATTACCAAATCCCCCTCCGCCTCGAGCTCGAGTTCTACGGCGGCTACAACTTCGGCGGTAGTTTCTACATCAAAGATTCCACCGGCAACAATGCCCTCTATACCGACCTCGGGGGCTCCCCCTACGGCGGCATCACCCTCGACTGGGGCATTTAACGTTTTTTCTTAAATTCTAACCCCGCTTCAGATAAACTTTTTCATAAACAAGGGGTCCAAAGATGTCTTCAACAACCCTTCTTGGTAATATCTCGGATACTCTCTCTTATCCCAGCAGACTTGGTTATGATCTCGCTGTAAAAGCCATAGACTCCAACATAGGCTGCCTTGAAACCATTGGTTGCTCTCTTTCTGCGCGACTCCTCTTCCTCGCACAATCCATTGTTTCCCTGGTAGCCCTCCCCTTTCTCCTCATCGCCACTCTTTTTTCCGCTCTTACCACCTGCTACGGCATGGACAGACAGGTCCTTGACGATGCAAAAGGCGCCCTTGGAGACCATTTTCAGATGTTTTTCGTGAATCTCTTCTCCGCCATAGCGCCTTTAGAATGCATATAATCGCCTAGCCCATCTTCCACTGAATCATGAGACAGGAAAATAGTTCAACCCCTCCCTACCCGTTTTTTGAAAATACCCCGCCCTTAAGGGCGGGGTTTCCGGAGACCTGATGAATACTCTTCTGCAAGAACGTTCTGTCTAAAAGATCCGACTCGGCTGTTGTAGAGTAAGACAATCACTGACTTTTTGCACAATTTCCTCTTGCTTAAATCGCAGCAAAGGCCATATACACAACGTGATTCAAAATTTGGTTTTTGGCTGCGCCGGCATCGCAACCTTTCCATCCGCGCTTAGGGCCCCCTATTACAAATAGGGAGCCCGTCGCGCGCCGGCCTTCGGCCTGATGGAAATCTTGGGCGCCGGCTTTGCCAAATTCCCAAATTTTGAATCACGTTGTGTATA
>JAGWKU010000034.1 GCA_028873375.1 Verrucomicrobiota bacterium | reverse complement strand
AGGCCGTGTGATATAAATATGAGGAATTTGTTCATTGTCTTGCTCTCTTGTGGAGTTGTTGCAGATGACATTTTAGAGCAAGACATGACTTTTTTAAAATTTTATATTTTTGCAAAAGTCCGACGCAGTCGGAGTTTTACAACTACCTCGCATTAATAATTTTAATCACAAAAACCCACCTCTCCAAAATTGTGTAAGTGTAATATTTTCTTGCGTGATGTTTACTCTGGCCGACCTATCCCATCTATCACAGGTATACCGAAATAACCTGAAGAATCGGAATTTTGGCACAGCCGGCGCCCAGAATTTTCATCAGGCCGAAGGCCGGCGCGCGACGGAGTCTCTATTGTGTAATAGGGACCTCTGAGCGCGGATGGAAATGCTGGGATGCTGGCGCAGCCAAAAACCGATTCTTCAAGTTGTTTCGGTATAAAGTGGCCGTATTCGACAAAGAAGGCCCTCTTTTGGTCTAGCCCACCCTTGACTTCAACCAATCGTTCGTAGTATATTACGAATAAAAGGCAATTAATTCGGAGTTAACTACGAATGTTTGAAGACCTCCTGACCGAACAAAACCCCCATTGGGCAGGGCATGTATACGACGAAGGCATTGAGCGTGAACAATTTAAGGCTCTTCTTAAGTACCTCCCCCTCCCCCAGATCATCTCCGTCGTAGGGGTCCGGCGAGCGGGGAAAAGCACCCTTCTCAAGCAGCTAATCAACCACCTGATCGCTCAGGAAAAGGTAAATCCCAAGAACATTCTCTTTCTCAACCTGGAGCACCCCTACTTCGCTCAGTACTGCACCGAGGTGAAGTATTTGGAACGGGCGTTTGAAGATTTCTTGAAAATCGCTCTTCCTCAAAAAGAAAAAATCTATTGCTTCCTCGATGAGGTGCAGTTTTTTCACCAATGGCCGGTCTTTGTGAAAGCCCACTTTGAGCAAAAAAATGTGAAGTTTATCCTCACTGGCTCCAATTCGCAGCTCCTCTCTTCTGACCTACTGACCCTTCTTTCCGGGCGGACGCTTCCCGTAGAGGTCTTCCCCCTCTCTTTCAAAGAATTAGCCGCCTCCCAGAACATCGATACAAAAACTCCTTTGGCTATCGCGCAAAACAAACAGCGCTTACGCCATTTGCTCGATCTCTATCTCTCGTATGGAGGATTCCCCGAGGCCGCCCTTCTCGCAAACAAAGAAACGGCCTTTGATATCTTAAATGCCTATAGTCGCACGATTCTCTATCAAGACGTAGCCAAACGGCTGCAGATCAAAAAACCAATCGATCTCGAAAAGCTGTTTTATTACCTCATCTCGAATGTGACCGCCTCCTTCACGTATCACAACCTTTCAACCCTCTTTGATTTAGCAGACAAAACCATCAAGGAATACGTCCTCGCCTTCGAAGAAGCCTTCCTCCTTTTCGAAGTCGATCTCTTCTCGTTTTCTGTGAAAAAACAGATCAAAAACCCTCACAAAGGGTATTCCATCGATCTCGGTTTCGTCAATTCTCTGGCCTTCAAATTTTCAGAAAATATAGGAAAACTCCTCGAAAATGCCGTTTTTCTAGAGCTTAAACGGCGAGGGAAAACACCCTTCTATTATAAAACGACCAAAGATTCAGGGGTCGATTTTGCTATCCAGCAGGGCAAAAAAATCGAACTCATTCAAGTGACGAAGGAACTCTCTTCCCCCGAAACAAGAGAGAGGGAAATAGGGTCTCTGATCCAGGGCTTGAAGGAACTTAAACTTACCAACGGGACCGTCGTCACTTTGGAGGAAAGCGAAGAGATCAAGCGGGACGGTTTTACCATCAAGGTCCTTCCGATGTACAAATTTTTATTAGGGAACGACAACTAAATTTTTGATCTGAATTTCCCCCTTGTTCAAAAAATGGATGCTCGGTTAAACTGGTGGACTTTCTGAAACCTATCGGAGAACCAATGGCTCGTTATAGAGGTCCTAAAAACCGCGTCGCACGTCGATTTGCCGCCAACATTTTCGGCAAAGCTCGAAACCCGATGCTCCACAAGCAAAATCCGCCCGGCATGCATGGCGCAAAGCGCAAGAAGAAATCTGACTTCGGCATGCAGCTCGAAGAGCGCCAAAAGCTCAAGGCGATCTACGGCATGCTTTCCCAAAAGCAGCTCGTCAACACCTACCAAAAAGCTCTTCAGCAAAAGGGAAATACCGCCCAACTCCTCAGCGAATTCCTCGAGTGCCGTTTAGACAACGTCGTCTACCGCCTTCGCTTTGCTTCCTCGATCTTCGGCGCGCAACAGCTTGTTTCCCATGGACACATCCTAGTCAATGGCAAAAAAGTAGACCGCCGTTCGTTCCTCGTTCGACCTGGCATGATCGTTTCGATCAAACCAGCGTCCCGCCAAATGAAGTCGATTATCGCTGCACAAGAAAGCGTCAACCGAGAAGTTCCCGAGTACATGTCCCTTGAAGAAGGAGATAAGTTCTCCGGCAGATTGGTCTCTTCCCCTCAAATCGACCAAGTGCCTCACCCGCTTCCTGTGAACATCTCACTCGTCTGCGAATTCCTCTCCCACACATCATAATTTAAAAATCCCCTGTCTCTTCGGAAACAGGGGATTTTTTGCGGACTAATTCAAAAATTTCCTGCACCCCAAGAATCTTAGCAAGACCCAATAAGCCACCTAGGTAGATCGTTCCATTCGCGATGAACTGCCAGAGTTGACCCACGAAATGCCGCTCGAGCGGCCAAGCCGCATCGAGACTAAAGACCGCAATCGCTGGAACTGCACTGCAAACCAAAAGGCGACTGACATTCTTCGGCATCGGCGCCGTCAAAGTTCTCGATAAAATCCAGCAATTGACCCACGCACTAACGCTTGTCGCCACTGCAATACTCGCAGCACCCCAGCCCAGCCCAAAGACCAATAAAGCATTCAAGGCAATATTAACTCCCATGGCAATAACCGAAGAGCGGGTCGGAATCGCATAGGATTTTTTCGCAAAAAACCCCTGCGCCAGTAAAAGCACAAAAACTGAGGGGATCAGCGCAGGAGCATAGGCCCATAAACAGATCGCTGTCGCTTGCACATCGGCGGGAGAAAAGTCACCCCGCCCATAGAGCAAGTTGATTCCTGCACGAGCAAGCGCAAAGAGAGCAAAGGTGCATGGAAGCATCAGGGTCAAGCTGCTCTGCAGAGCCCCTTTCAGCAACTGTCGATATCGCTCAAGAGCCCCATCGCGCATCGCTCGCGCCAAAGGGGGCAAAAGGGCGCTTGAGAGAGCAATCCCAAAGAGCGCCAACGGCAATTGTTGAAGACGAATCGCGTACCAGAGATAGGCCGGTCCTGAGGGCTCCGCCAATCGGGCAAAAATCGCATCGAGAGCGCTGTTGATCTGCACAGCACCCACGCCGATCATGCCGAGGGTCATCGGCTTCAACATCGCTCGCCAATCGGCTGAAAAAAGGCGAGGTTTTAGCCTATCGAGCCAGCTCAATTTTAATTCTTTTCGTACCTGAACTCCCGTGAGGAGCCATTGCAATCCGTAGCCGAGAGTTACGCCGATCGCGAGGATTTGCATCGCATGAGAAGTTCCCGAAGCCAAGCAGGCTGAGACCACCCAGGCTGCGTTAAAAGCGATGGGCGCCGCAGCCGCCCAGAAGGGCTTTTTTTGACACTGGAGCAAGGCGCTGTGGAGACTATAAAGACAGAGGAAGAAAAGAGCGGGCAACATCCACATGCTTAAAGAGGCGATCTCTCTCCAATCGCCGAGCCAGAAATGGCAAAATAGAGCCAACCCTCCTTCTAAAACAGCGATGATGAGCCACATCATCAGGCCGAGCGACCAAGCCATATCTCGGTAGAAAAGGGCCCCCTCTCGAGGGCTCGCCGCACGAAGCTGCTCGAAATGAGGCGTAAAGCCCGCTTGGATATTCCCCTCACCAAAGAGGCGGCGAAAGACGTAGGCCAATCGATAGGCCACCATGAAGCCAGCCACTTCAGGCGTACTCCCAAAACAATAGGCCATGGCCATGTCGCGGGCCAAGCCGCTAAAGCGGCTCAGAAGCGTACCTGCAAAAAAAATCTTCGCTGAACGCAAAATCGAACGGGTAGTATCCATATGGCGGATGATTATATGTTTTTTTCTTTGTTTTAGCAATCGTCTGTCGTATCATTATAAGGCAATGATGTGAATTACCCGGCCCTAAAGGACCGGGTTTCAGGAGACCTGATGAAACAGCAGATTTGGATTGGGGCTCATACTTCGGCCGCAGGCGGGGTGCAAGAGGCCCTTTACGAAGGGCAAGAAATCGGCGCCACCGCCATCCAGCTCTTCACGAGCAACCAAAAGCAGTGGAACGGAAGAACTCTTTCGCAAGAGGAAATCGACGCGTGGCAAAAAGCGCTCGAAAAAACCGGCATCGGCGAAGTGATGAGCCACGATTCCTATCTCATCAACCTCGGCGCCGCCAACCCAGAGATCCTTCAAAAAAGCCGCAAGGCTTTTCGAGAAGAGATACAGCGGTGTCATGCTCTTCGAATTCCCTATATGAACTTTCACCCTGGGGCAGCGACGACCAGCACCGAAGAACAGTGCTTGGAGATGATCGTCGAGAGTTTACTCGCCGTCGAAGATCTCGCCCAAGAAGGGCCTACTCGTCTTCTCCTCGAGGCAACTGCAGGACAAGGGACCAGCATCGGCCACAAATTTGAACACCTCGCCTACATTTTAGAGCGAACGCACCAGCGCATTCCAATCGGCGTTTGCATCGACACCTGCCACATCTTCGTCGCCGGCTACGACATCCGAACGGAAGAAGCGTGGGGACATACTCTTCGCCAATTCGATGAAATCGTTGGCCTTGAACACCTCCGCGCCTTTCACCTCAACGATTCGATGAAAGAGTTTGGCTCCCGCGTCGATCGACACGCCTCGCTCGGCAAAGGACACATCGGTCTCGAAGCATTTCGCTTTGTCATGACCCACCCTAAACTCCGTTTCCTCCCCAAGTATCTCGAAACGCCCGAAGGGCCTCCCGTCTGGAAACAAGAAATTGAACTTCTAAAAAAATTCATGAACGAACATGCGCATCAAAATTAAAGAAATTCTAGCTAGTAAACATCCGATTGGAAAACCAGTCACCGTCTGCGGCTGGGTCCGTACGCTGCGCGACCAAAAGTCCTTTGCTTTTATTGAACTCAACGATGGATCGAGCCTAGCTAACTTACAAGTCGTCGCCGACGAAAAAATCCCCGGCTATGCAGACATCCTCCGCAATGCTACGACCGGCGCGTCTCTCTCTGTCAAAGGGCACCTCGTCGAAAGCCCCGGCAAAAACCAAGCGCTCGAATTGAAAGCCGACGAAATCAGAGTCCTCGGCACCTGCCCTGCTGACAAATATCCCCTTCAAAAAAAACGGCATAGTTTTGAATTCCTCCGCACCATCGCTCATCTCCGTCCTCGCACCAATACCCAGGGCGCAGTCTTGCGCGTCCGCAACGCGCTCGCCCATGCGACTCACCTCTTCTTCCAGCAGCAAGGCTTTCTCTACATCCACACTCCCATCATCACCGGCTCCGATTGCGAAGGAGGCGGCGAAATGTTCCGCGTCACCACCATTGAAAACACCGATTACGCGAAAGACTTCTTTGGCAAGCCGGCCTATCTCACTGTCTCCGGACAACTCGAAGGCGAAATCATGGCTCTTGCCCTCTCCGACATCTACACCTTTGGTCCCACCTTCCGCGCCGAAAATTCCAATACGACCCGCCACCTCGCCGAGTTTTGGATGATCGAGCCTGAGATGGCCTTTGCCGATCTCAAAGCCGACATGGAATGCGCACAGCAATACCTCCAATTTTGTGTCAAATACGCTCTCGAGCACTGCCGAGAAGACCTCGAGTTCTTCGATAAATTCATCGAAAATGGACTCATCAAACGACTCCAACACGTCGCCTCTTCGCCCTTTGCCCACCTCACCTACGCCGATGCCGTTGAGATTCTCCAAAAGGCGCCCAAAACTTTTGAATTCCCCGTCGCTTGGGGCACCGATCTCCAATCCGAACACGAGCGCTATCTAGCCGAAGAATATTGCAAAAAACCGGTCATCCTCACCGACTATCCAGCTTCGATCAAAGCCTTTTACATGCGAGCGAATGAAGACGGCAAAACGGTCGCCGCGATGGACATTCTCGTCCCCAAAATTGGTGAAATCATCGGCGGCTCCCAGCGCGAAGAGCGACTCGACGTCCTTGAGAAGAAAATCGCCGATCATGGACTTTCTCGCTCAGACTATTGGTGGTATCTCGAACTGCGCGAGTTTGGCTCCGTCCCTCATGCTGGCTTTGGCCTTGGCTTTGAGCGGCTCGTCCTTTTCACTACCGGCATGGAAAACATCCGCGACGTGATTCCTTTTCCTCGTTACCCAGGCCACGCCGACTTCTAGAGATTTGATCAGGTCTCCGGAAACCCGGTCCTTTAGGGCCGGGTAATTCACATCCAAATTTGGGAGGAGTTCGAAACTCCTCCCAAATCATTCCCCGTCCTTTAGGGCGGGGTTCATCGAAAAAATTGCACCACTGAGAACACTGAGGTGGCGAAGCGCCGCGAAAGAAAAGAGAAAGAATTTTTTTCTCTGCCGCGTTTCGCGGCCTCAGTGATCTCAGTGTTCTCAGTGGTGCAATTTTTTAGTTTGCTAATGCACAGCGGCTCTGCATTCGAGCTTGGCACGGAACGCGCGAGCAAGACGAAGGACGTTCTGACGCAAAATTTCATCGCAGAGAGGTAACTGATCCATGTGCGTGCTTCGCTTTCGATTGATCCATTGATTCACCTGCTCGATATTGTAAAGAGTCGTATTTGGCTCTTGAGCTAGGCTAGGATCGATTGTGCGCGGAACACTCAGGTCAAAGAGAACATGTTCTCTCGTGGAAGAACCAAAGAGAAGATACTGATCGCCGCTAGTTGCTGCGACGATGAGATCGTAATCGGCCCAACGGTCAAGTTCACTCCGGTTGCGAGGAGAACAACCTTCGATGCAAACAGAAGAGGGCTCCCGAGTCGCCATTGCGAAATGAGTAATGCCTCGCTGCACGAGGAAAAAGGCAATGCTCCTATTGATCTCTGAATGACCCACGAGAAGGATGCGCCGCTGCTTTAGATCGCCGAGCTTTTCCTTGGCAAGTTGCCAAACAGCTTGAGAAAGCGTTGGAGCCTGTCGCGCCAACTGGAATTCACTTCGGATCAACTTGCCCACTTTGAGCGATTTTTGAAAGACATAGTGCATGCACGAAGGAAGAGAGAAGAGCTCGCACGCTTTTGCATAGGCCACCTTCACTTGCCTTTGAATTTCGCTCTCGGCCAAGATCGCGCTATCGAGCCCTGCTGCAACACGCCCTAAATGCAAAAAGCAGTCGATGCCAAAATAAGAATAGAGACGATATTCAAATGGCCCAGCGTGTATCCAATGGCGGCGAAGAGCTGCTAAGAGATCACTGTGCGTTTCGGCCAAATCGTCAGAGCTAAAATAAATCTCCGTCCGATTGCACGTCGATAGGAGCACCGTAGGATGAGGAAAAAAGAGGGCCTTTTCTCCTGCCAGTGCACTCGCACCTCGTGCCATCGCTTCGCGCAATAACAGGCACGCCGTCTTGTGATTGAGCCCTAATACCCCGATCTTCAGTACACACCCAGTCTGCAACATGCAACTGACAATACTCCGGAACAAGGGAAAATTTCAATTATCGTCACTACCTTCCGAAGGAAGATTCGATTTCACTCAACAACAAAGAGAGGTCAAAACCACGACGGGCGAGCATCTGAATTTTCTTTTGGGAAGAGTGCCGAGAGAGTTTCGCGCTCAACTGTCGAATCATCGCTAGCTGGCGAGCATCGGTCAGGAGAATGCGCACTCGCTCTGGATCAAGCCCTTTGGACTTGACCTTCATCTCGATGTAGAGAGGCCCATAGCCCCGCCGAAATTCCCGCTCGATGAGTTGGAGGAGAAATGATTCGTCTTGCAGATAGCCAAGCCGCTGCAATTCATCGATCATCTCTCGGCAAATCGATTCGCGGTATCCTTTTTCAATTAGCTTTTGAAGGAGAGCAGCGGAAGAATAGCTGCGGGCGGCGAGAAGGCGATAGGCTCTTCCCTTCACCAATTTTTTCTCGATGTCGAAGAGCCAACGAAGCGCTTCTTCAACAGAAGAAAAGTCGCGGGGGATTCGATAGAGTCGAAAAGGAACTTCCACCTCCTCGATAACCCGCTCATTTTCTTTGACCTCAACCCACTTGGGGTCGACCTCACTGCGAATTAAAGTGATCATAGAATCGGATTTTAGTTGAAGACGAAAAAAAGTGCACACTATCATAAGAGAAAAGGAGATCCTATGCCCAGCAACATCAATCCCCCCGACGGAACCTCGCCCACACAACCCACCCCTCCTTCTTCTGGCTCACACAAAGAATGGAACCCACCCCCCTTGACCTGGATGGGGATGACGTTTGACTCCGCAGAAGCGAAGCAGCTCTGGAACATCATCAGCCAAAATGTCAATAATCAAATCAGCCATGATAAAGACAAAGCGCTCGAAGCGCTCCGACGGCTCAATCCAGAAAAAAATCCAGATCTGTAATAGATTGACAGTCAAAGACTTACGAATCCTTGTCTCAATCTTTATTTTGAGGTACAATGGAGGCCAATTTTATGGACCGCTCCTTTATCCACAACCCTGATTCCGAAGTTCTCATCATCGGAGAGGAAGAAGAGGGACTTCGCATCGACGTTCTCCTCCGTCAGCGCTACCCTCATCATTCGCGTACCTATTTCCAAACACTCATTGAAGACGGGTTTGTCCTTTTGAATGGTCATCCGATCAAAAAGCGGGTAGTGCCTATCGAAGGCGATGAGATTGAGGTGTGCTTCCAACTGACGCCAGAACTGTCGCTTGCTCCTGAATCGATCCCTCTCGATATTCTCTACGAAGATGAACATCTGATCGCTGTCAACAAGCCAGTAGGTCTTGTCGTCCATCCAGCTCCAGGGCATTGGTCTGGCACCTTTGTCAATGCGCTGCTTGGCCACTGTGAGAATTTACCCTTGAGCGATCATTTGCGCCCTGGCATTGTCCATCGACTCGACAAACAGACCTCAGGTGTGCTGATCGCTGCGAAAACAACAAGAGCTCATCAACTATTGATCGAACAATTTTCCCAGCGAGAAATCGAAAAAGTCTACCTCGCAATTTGCATCGGCCGGCCGGCGAATGGCACCGTCTCTGCCCCCATTGGCCGCCACCCTGTGCATCGCAAGGAAATGACCGTTCTACCCGATGGAAAAGAGGCGATCACCGACATCAAAGTCCTCGCCTTTCATCAAAACTTAAGCCTTGTTTTAGCCAAGCCAAAGACCGGAAGAACCCACCAAATCCGAGTTCATCTCAAGCATCTCGGCGCGCCGGTGCTCGGCGATGAGATATATGGGAGTTCACGAGCCAATGAGACCCTTCAAGCCCACCGCCAACTCCTCCACGCCTACCAACTTCGGCTGCGCCACCCAATCTCAGGAGCTTCGCTTCAATTCACCGCTCCACTCCCCGCTGATTTCAAACATTTTTTACAGCAACTTTGCGGCTCCTCTTTGTGCCAATCAGAGCTCGGTTCTAATGTCTGATTGCAAAATGGCTTTTGCAATCAGGCACTGGCGTTTAAATTGCCTTATATGATAAAATTTAGTTTCAAATTTCGAACGACTGTGAGGACTGATCCATGAAAGAATTTGTAGAGTACATCGTAAAAAATCTTGTCGATTATCCAGACAAAGTGCGCATCAATGAAATCGGTGGCACTCATACTCTCATCATTGAGCTCGGCGTAGAAAAGTCAGACATTGGAAAAATCATCGGCAAAAAAGGGAAAACGATCAACGCGATTCGCACCCTGCTCATGTCTGTCGCGAGCCGCAATAATCTCCGCGTCAATCTCGAAATCATCGAAGATCAAGTTCAGCAATAACCACCTTCGAGCGCTCTCTCGCTTCACACAAAAAAGGTCCTACGGACCTTTTTTGTGCTTTCTCTTAGGAATTGAGTGTCGGCAAGTAAGGCGATATCATCGCTTTGCGGGAGTTGAGTGATCCCGCCTTGTAGCGGACGATTGCGATCGGCATTCCCTTCTTGGAAATTTTCTTAGGAAGCTCGATAAAGCTCTCTTCGAAAATCGAAGAAAGATCTTCTGCATTGTCTCCCACAAACTCCACTTCAAAGGAATTGTTTTTCATGCCGGGCGATGATTGGAAGGCGGTGAGAAAACGCTTGAGATATTCCACAGCCATATCGCTCGGCGCCATCCAAATCCACAGCTCATCTTTATGGGTGTATTTTCCGTGAGTTCCCTTGTAGACTTCGTCAGCACTGACGATCGTGCTGATCATGTGGAGATGTAGGCAAATCTCTTGGTTTTCGCGATGGACTTCTTCGGCTTTTTCGAGCCAGGCATGACGGATGGAATCGGCTTTTTTCTCAAAGAAAGTGACGTTGGTGGAAAAGATCTTGGTCTGACCTACGCGGCAGCATCCATTTTGCTCTTTGGTATCGGCAAAGACGTTGGAGGGTTTTCCCTCGGCCGCGAGGCGCATGTTCTGCTCTACCTCTTTTTCGCGGTAGGCGTAAACCTTCTTGTAGAGTGAGTAGAGGTCTTCATTTTGCAGAAGACGCTGCGCTGCTTTTTTGGGAAAATTCGAATCGCGGGGCAAGTCGTCGAGAGAGACGATTTCGCATTCGCGTCCTGTAGCGAGCGTCTTCATTCGATTCAAGAGTTCGGTGACGCATTCGACGTCAATCGCGCTCACCTTGCTGAGGAGATCGGTATCATCGAGAATAGCGTGGAGGAATTGGAGATATTCGATGTATTCGCGATCAGGGTGTACATAGAAAGGGGTATCGCTCTCGCAGATCAAACGTCGCTGCAAAAGACGTTGCGTTAAGCGAATCGCCAGAGGAGTCGATGCTTTTGCCTGTTTGTCCAATTGAGCTTGAATTTGCGCCTTTGCTTGGCCGAGGAGTGTGTATCGATCGTTGATTAAAAAAGTTTGCTTGGCCACGAGCGAATTGCACGACTGAGCATCAGCAATAATCGCAAAGGGCGGTTGGAGGGTCGAGAGACTCGACTTGTGATGGTCGATGACACTGATTACTTCGAGGTAGGGAGGAATGCCCATTTCATCGCGGTTGCAGAAATCGCGCAGAGAAACGGTCCCCAACGTCGACTTTCGGAGATCTGGCGCTTGAATCACACCGACGGGATAGAGCTTGCCATAGGCGGGATAATTGACCGTCAAATAAGGATAATGGCTCATTTTCTCTTTGATCTCTTCGACATCGGCCCGGACGGTGACAAACGTGGGGTGGTGGCCAAAGACTTCACTCTTCGTTTTCAGGGCAATGTCTAACCGTTCGAGCCTGCTTCGAATGGACAAGATCGCGCTGTGGAGATTGCGAATCGCTTTTTCCAAGTAGGCAAAGATGGGCGGACGATCTTCGAGCAAGTGTCCTTTCGAATCGAACAACTTCGCCTTCTGCATCGACGTGATCACTTGATCGATTCCGTGAAAAGGAATGCTGCCTAACTTGGCGAGAAGGAGTCCCAATTCTTCGAATGAGACATCGAGCCCCTTTTTCACGCCGAGCACCCGAGTGAGAAAGTCTTCTACTTGCTGCTTTTGTCGATGGGTAAACTCATGCGCTGGCTCACACTCCCGGATCTTCATATTGAAGAGGTTTTTCATGAATGGGAGCACTTCTTTAGAGAGAAGTTCTTTCTTTGCAAAGAGCGCGATCCATTGGAGATGAAGGGTGTTTTCAAACCAACGAAGGCAACTGCTCAGCATCAAAATGACCTGCCGCACCCCCTCTACATCGATGTTGCGCCAATCGCCGAGATAAATCCCCTCTTCGTCAATCAATACAATCGCTGTGTGATCTCGATCGTGGTCGATGCCAGTGATCGATTCATTCAGTGGTTTGCGGAGCATCCCTTTCTGCGTCATCAAATCGTTGCCGGTCAAATTCAACAACGTGCGCATTTTAGCTAAGTGGGTAAAGATCGCGGGGCCAAATAGGTCGCGAAACATCCAGTCAATTTCAATTTGAGAGGCAGGTGGTCCACCGGGCACATTCCACACGTGCATCCCCTCTCCAACTCGAGCGGCAAAGGCGTCAACCCAGCCCCAAAAGGAGGCTACCGTCGTATCTAAATCGGGTGATTTATGAGCTGTGACAAAGTGAGTTCCCTCGTAGATCTTTCCCATGCCAATCGGAAAAAAAGCTTGATATTCGCTGCGGGGGACAAATTTGCCGGCGATCTTGGCTCGTATCCGATAGTTTTCTTCAAATCCCAATCCTGAGCATTGATTGAGCCACAGTTCAAAGCTGTTGAATGTGTAGTGATGAAGAATATCTTCCCGGTCGACCCGCTCCACAAATTCGAGAACGGCGGAGAGCAAAAAGCAGGGTTCCGGCTCTTTCTGGATCAAGCCTAACAGCGCTCGATTGACCTCTTCGCTTCGCTTTCGATCAGGCAAAGTCAAGAAGGTTTTTTTTTCAAATGTCCGAAAAACTGCATCCAAACCATTAAAAGTTTTTTTAGACAGAGAAACTTCGCTGAGAAGGCCGGTTTTTTGCTTCATCGTTCTTTCCTAAAAAATGGATTGAGCAGGACTCGAACCTGCGACCGCCCGCTTAGAAGGCGGGTGCTCTATCCACTGAGCTATCAATCCAGTTAAATGATACTAAAGTGATACTAATGTACCCTCTTCCCCCTGTATTTGGCAAGAAAAGGCAAAAGTGTCTTTAGCTGAGGAGATGCTCCATCGTATAGAGGCCTGGAGGTTGGTCGATGAGAAACCGGGCAGCCGCAAGAGCGCCACGGGCAAAAGAGGCACGGGTATGAACGCGATGGGAGAGGATGAGCTGCTCTTCGTCGGAGTTGAAGCGGAGCTCATGCTCGCCAATGAGGGAGCCTGAGCGAATGGAATGAAGATGAAGGGCTTTGCCGGTGGGGTGAGAGTCTTGGATGGTTTCGGCAAGGGCAAGAGCGGAGCCGCTCGGGGCATCTTTTTTTTGTGCGTGGTGAGTTTCGATAAGATCGATGTCGGCTTGAGGATGGAAAAGGCGGGCGGTCTCGCGGGTAAGTTTGTGAAGAAGGGCCATGCCAAGGCTAAAATTGGCGGCATAAAAGAGAGGAATGTGCTGGGCTGTTTCTTCGAGAAGAACTCGGTCTTCGGGCGAGAGGCCAGTGGTGCCCACGACGAGTGGACGCTTGGTGCGGATGGCTGCTTGGAGGTTGTCGGGAAGGGCTTTGGGAAGGGAGGCGTCGATGTAGAGATCGAGCGGAGTATAGAGGTCGGCAGAGAGGGTGATTCCCGTTGGAGAAATCCCTAAAATTTCGCCCAGATCATGGTGTAACCAGTGAGAAGAGGGGCGAGTAAAGACCCCTCCAATGCGGAGGAGGGGATCTTGCAATGCGAGCGCAGCAATGGAGCGGCCGAGGCGGCCGCTTGCGCCGATGATTCCCAGGCTGATTTTATTGGGCATAAAATTTTGTCAGGTCAGCCTTGAGTTTCTTCAAAGACTCCAGGTGGAAGACAAAGCCGTGGCCAGCTGGGTAGTATTCCACTTGAAAATTCTCTTGATAGGAGGCGGGAAGCTCCAAGTGATCGAGCGAGTACTCGGCCGCTCCAAATGGAGTGCGGAGATCGTAATAGCCCGCACCAACGAACACCTTCATGTGAGGTTGGTCGACAAGAGAGCGACGGAGCCGCTGGAGAAAATTGGGAAATTCTCCAGGCGTATCGTACGTCGAAAAATCCCAGCGAGAGTGAGCATCGACGCTAAAATTGAAATAATGAGTCGGGACGTCGGTCTCTAATTCCGTTTGCATGTAGTTCAGGAAGGAAGGATAGAGAGCAGGTCGAAAATCGCGATAGCTTGGATCTTCGTGAAACTCACCTTGCAATGTGCTGACATCTCCGATGTAGCGAGAGTCAATACCGCCAATTACTTTTCGATCGGAAGCCAAAAACTCCGTTGTATAGATGCGCTCAGAAAGACGCCCCTCATACCGTTGAATCGTGCTAAGCGGAAGCCCGATGAGATCGGCGAGCGACTGGTAAAAAGCTTTTCGCTCGTCGTTATTGAGCCGAGAAGGTTGCATCATTACGGGGAGATATTGTTCATACATAAACCGTCGAGCGTAATCGACTGTTTCTTCGATCGTTTTGTCTTGCATCGTGCGGCCGTGATACCAGGCGGTGGCTGCAAATGTGGGAATCGAGAGGCAATCGTTCAAAGGTCTGTCTCGTTGCACGCCGATAAAACCCAAGGTTTGGAAATCGAGAGCGGGAGACATGAGAATGACGCCGTTGAGGTGAATTCCCCATGCTGCTCGGAGCGTTTCAGCGAGACCGCAAGCCCGGCAAGTTCCATAGCTAATGCCCATGAGATATTTAGGGCTGTTCCATCGCTTGAACGTAATGCAGAACATTCGAATGAATTCAGAAAACGAAGCGAGATCCCCTTCTACGCTATAGTAGAGTGATTTATACGCTTCTTTATTCGCTCGGCTATACCCCGTTCCAATTGGATCGATGAGGACGATATCTGTGACATCGAGCAAAGTCTCTGGATTGTCGATCATTTCATAGGGAGGCAGAGTTTTTTGTCCTTCCTCAGGGAGCAGGAGGCGACGGGGCCCAATGCTAGCGATGTGGAGAGGGAGAGAAGAGCCGCCAGGACCGCCGTTGAACACAAAGGTCACAGGGCGATTCGAGTCGCTTGGGTCTTGCAGATACGCCGTAAAAAAGAGTTCGCCGACCTCCTCTCCATTGACGGCGTACTGTGGGAGTTTTCCCGTGATCGCCGTGTAAGAGAGCTTCTCGTTTTTCAAATGAATGGTGTGCGACGTTTTAGTAAATTCATCGCCTTGCTCAGAACCCTCTTTGGCCAGCAGTTCTAAAAACGATTTAAGGGCGGTCTCGAAGTCGATTTCTCCTGCAGCGCGCAGGGCGGTCAATGGGAGGATCAGCAAAAGAAGTGCAATGCGAAAAAACATACTTCACCTAAACTTTAAGGCAACTACACTACCGCACCTCCAAGTTCTCAGCAACAAAAGAAAACGCAGAAGTCGGAATGCAGAGTGCAGAACTGCAGTCGGGTCAAGCCCCGCT
>JAGWKU010000127.1 GCA_028873375.1 Verrucomicrobiota bacterium | reverse complement strand
AAGAACCGAGAGCTGGCATCGTCGGCTTTTCCCGGGGAATACCCCTCTTCACTCGCGCCTTGCGAGACGCAATGGTCGCTCGCTCCAGAGGGGTATTCCGCGGGAGCCTCCTTGCCATCTCCCGATTCTTGAACCACTCCCGGTATAAATGTACAGCTGCTTTACATTGATTCATAAAACTTTTTAAACAGGTAGTTTGCGTCGGTCGGTCCCGGGTGCGCTTCGGGGTGGAACTGCACCGCGAAGTAGGGAAGAGTCCGATGTTCAATCCCTTCGACCGAGTTGTCATTGAGGCTCCGAAACATCACCTTCCAGTCTTTCGGAAGACTCTTCTCATCGATGGCATATCCGTGGTTTTGTGAGGTGAGGAGGCACTTTTTTTCTCGGAGGTCCATGCAAGGATGGTTTTGTCCTCGGTGGCCGAATTTCAACTTGTACGTCTTGCTGCCGATGGCGAGCGCGAGGATTTGCGCACCGAGGCAAATGCCGAAAACAGGGCGCTTTAATTTCAGCGCTTTTTGGAGGATGGTGATCGTCTCTTTACACATCGTTGGATCGCCAGGGCCATTCGAGAGAAAAAGGCCGTCGAATTCTTCTCGCGTGTAATCGTAGTTGTAGGGGACGCGGATGAGCTCGACGTCGAATTCGGAGAGGCAGCGAGCGATGTTTTGCTTCATGCCGCAGTCGACGGCAATCACCTTTTTTTTCCCCCGCTTCAACACTTCTCGTTGTGGCAAACTCACTTTGGCGACGAGGTGGGTATCATTCGGATTTTGGAATTTGTGAGGCTTTCCTCCGCTGACGACAATTGCGCCGAGCGCAACGCCGCTCTTTCGCAGTCGCTTCGTCAATTCTCGCGTGTCGACGCCCGTGATGAGGGGGATTTTGTATTCTTGGAGCCAAGCTAAAAAGGATTTCTCTGAATCCCAATGGCTCGCGACCGCGCTGACGTGTCCCGTCACCACTCCTGCTGCTTGGATACAGCCAGACTCCCACTTCTCAGGTCCAGGGACCCCGTAATTGCCGATGAGCGGATAGGTGAAGGTGAGGATTTGCCCGGCATAGGAAGGATCTGTGAGCGATTCGACGTAACCGGTCATTCCTGTGGCAAAGACTGTTTCTCCAAAGTAGACGCCCTCTTGCCATTGGGGAGCAAACCCGGGAAAGGTTTCACCGCTGGAGAGAATGAGTTGCGCGGGGAGAAAGGGGCATTCTTTCGATTTGGCCTTGGAAGGATAAATAGCCCCGAAGATTCCCTCATCGACGTTTTTCAAAACTTGGAAGGGCAAGGGTTCTCCTGCTAGGCTAGATCACAAATTCTTTAAATAATACAGAATAACTCTAATTTTGTCACGGGCGAATCAAACTAGTCAAAGCGACTCGCGCAGAACTCTGCGAAATCTCTGCAAGTGCATCGATCCAATAGGGCTCTCGATTGAGAGCAGGACATCGGTAGGCGCACACTCCTTTTTGACGCAACACAGGGAGATACATCTCTTCAATTTCAAAGAGCGTTTCGATGTGGTCGGAAGTAAAAGAGAGGGGGACGACGACGATCTCTTTCTTTCCTTCGCTCCAGCTCGCAATTTGTTCGCAGCTCTCATCGGTGTAAGGGCGAAGCCATTCGCCAGGCCCAAACTTCGATTGGTAGGCGAGGCGAGCAACGCCGGAAAAGGCAGTGCGAATCGCGTCGAAAGAGCGTGTGCATTCCTCTTGATAGGAATCGCCCTTGTCGACAAATCTTCTCGGCAATCCGTGCGCCGAGAAGAGCCACGCGACTTCCGACAGTCCTTTTTCTTGTAGAAATTCCCCGATGCGCCTCTGCCACGCAGCGATGAATGCCGGATGAGTCGGATAGGATCGGATGCACTGCATCTTCGTACGGATCTTTCGAGGAAGTCGCCGATCGAAAAATCGGGCGATGCTCCCTGTCGTTGCATAGGTAAATTGGGGAAAAAGTGGAACGAATCGAATTTCTTCTGCATCGCACTGTTCGATGGCTCGTAAGGACGCAGCATGCGCCGCCGGTAAGTAGCGGTGAAAGGTGAGCACGGGGGCCGATAGTCGCTTTTCCAATTCTTGCGCTAAAAATTCGGTGTCTTCGTAAATGGGCGACTTGCCACCGATCTTCGCATAGTCGTAGGCAATTTTTACCGCTCGCTTTCTCGCTACCCGACCAAAAAGCCAGTTGTGAATAAAGGAGGGGAATTTTGTCCAAACGACATCTCGATCGCAGAGCAGTTCAGTCAGGAAGGGGGCGATTTCCTCTAACGATCTCGGACCGCCGAAATTGACTAGGCAATAGACCACTTTTTTCATCAGCAAGTAAGTTTATCCGTTTAAAAAATTGTGGTCATTGGATATTGTTTTTGCATGCGTAGACTACTATTGTTTCTGCTCGTTCTTTTTTCGGCGTGTGGATCCTCGGGTGGAAAAACGCTTCGCATTGGAGTCGATTTGACGTGGCGTCCCATCGATTTTGAAGAACTCCAACCCTACGTCAATGGTTACATCGAAGAACTTCTCCTGGAGATCGCTCGCTATAATGGCATGGAATTTGAAAAAGTGTCGGCGAATTGGGACACTCTCTTCGAAGGACTTCGAGATGGGAAGTACGATGCGGTGCTCTCCTCTATGCCGCCTTACGTCTTCAACGCGGCGAAGTTTGATTTTTCTGAAAACATCCTCGATCTCGGGCCCGTCCTGATCACCTCTTCCGATGCTTCTTACAAAAATCTCTCCAGCCTCTCTGGTGAATTCGTCGGAATTCTCAACAATTCTTCGGCGGCTCTTCTCATCGAAAAATACCCCAAAATCATCATCCGAAATTACCCTTCGATTCCCGATGTGCTCAACGCCATTGTTCAAGGAGAGCTTGAAGCAGCAGTTCTCGATCGGCTTCCCGCCGTTTCTTTTGTCCGCGATCTCTATGCGGGCAAGCTCAAGATCGCCTCTGAGCCACTCACCGACGTAGGCCTCCACCTTGTCGCGCCGAAGGGAAAAGCGGTCGGTTTCATGCAATCGTTCAACACGGCCCTCTCTAATTTCAAAAAGAAGAAAAAGCTCGAAGCGATCCAGCAAAAGTGGAACCTGCAAGAATAAATTCTTCCTTCTGTCCTTGACGGTATTTTATCCTTTGGACGACGAAAAACTCGGCCCTTTAGGGCCGAGATGTAAGTCGCCCCGGCGTTAATTCTGTGGAGCATTCTGGTTCTCAATGTATTGGCGAACCACTGATATCGGAGCTCCTCCGCAAGATCCAGCAAAATAGCTCGG
>JAGWKU010000033.1 GCA_028873375.1 Verrucomicrobiota bacterium | reverse complement strand
GCCATGATCGCCGTTTACGAACTACAAGACGTGCGCCCTATGGTTGATTTATATATTTTCTCCTATTTGCGTACCTGCGCGATGTATGATTCGACCATCAAAGCAATGGGTTTCGATGAAATCCGCGTTCGGTATCGATCGCAGCGCCGTTCTCTTTTGCGTGAGATTATTCTCAATAACTTGGTTGGAACCGCCATGAACGAGTATATCTCTTCTCAAGCAAACCAACTCATTCCAGAAAAAGACCGTAACGAATTTCTGGGGGATGTGTTTGAAGATCTCAAAGAAATGGACATCAACCGCATTGCAGGGTTGGGGATCACTCCTGATCAGTTAGAGAGCTGGTTATTATTGACCCGACGTTGAAGAACTCCTTTCGATCTCTAACTGTTAGACACCCTCTTACTCAATCAACTCATCTTTGAAAAAGAGGAGTTCCATGTCGCTATTGGGATATGTTTGGATGCCCAGCTTTTGGAAGATATCGAGGAAGAGATCTTTCATTCGATCGATGTTGTTTTGCTCGAGCCAGGTTTTCGCTGTTTCGAGGAGCTGGCGATCTCTCTCTTCATCAGGTCTCCGGAAACCCTGTCCTTTAGGGCCGGGTAATTCACATCATTGAGGTGGAGGGCGATGTTGATGTGGCCGGCGAGGAACTTCCAACGGACGAGGTCGAGGCGGAAGGAGGGATCACTAAGAGTTCATCAGGTCTGGATTTGCTGCGTTTAATCCCACATACGCAAAAAGAATTATGCCTAGTATTTTCATAAGTTTATTACGTCCTTTGAAGCCTCTGAACCCAGCAAAATTCTCACTGCTTCTTCATAAGTTTCTTTGTGTATACTTTTTAACTGGTCGGTTTTCGGATCGCGAATCTTGTAATCAAGAACTCCTTCAAGAGCTCCTACGACGCTCAAACTTCCAGGAGGAATGTCAGAGCCATCCGGGTTATATAAGAAAATCCGAATTTCAATATTTTTTGGCTCGAACGGGTAGTTCTGTAAATAAGGTC
The DNA here is from genome assembly GCA_028873375.1 of Verrucomicrobiota bacterium. GTDB lineage: Bacteria > Chlamydiota > Chlamydiia > Chlamydiales > SM23-39 > CAITMJ01. The sequence continues at coordinate 14,571 of JAGWKU010000033.1, read as the reverse complement.
GAATCCGTTCATCCGCATTTACTGCTACAGTAAGTTCATCCACAGCTGCGATTAATAGCTCTCTTCCCATCTTTATATCAATCGGCTTTCGGTAATCAAAACTCAAAGCAAGCATTTCCACTTGACGCATCATGCCCCCGCCGCTGCCGCAAGGAACCAGGTTTTTTTTCTTATACAAATCACTTGCGACTTTTTTTCTAATTTCATTCGCAAAAATGACTTTAGGAGGAAGTTGGTTACTATGCTTTTTTTGGCTGCAACTCGATAGAAAAGAAAATACAATGAAAAGCAGTAGGAATCTCATTTATATTCCCCATTTTTATTTAGGTAATCTTGAATATGTTCTTCTATTTTTTTCTTAAAAGTAGGGCTTTGAAAATCGTGATCGATCAGGCCTGCGTCCGGATGAGGCTCGAGAAGAATGAGTTGCTCTCGATTTTTAAAAGCCTCTTCCAGAGCTTTAGAAGTCCCTACTTCATTCGAGTCAAGAAGGCCGAAGAAGAGGATCTCTCCTCTGGGAACAGGGTCATTTTTGCTCGCGTAATTGAAAGACCTGTAACAAAGATGGTCAGGCACCACAGCTCCTGGGGCAATGGCTATGACTATAACACGGTCGCGGATTTCTGGCGGTAAACTCAACAAAGTATTTCTTGTGTGGATGGCTCCTTGGCTATGGCAAATGTGGATCAATTTAGCGTTGGGATTATCTTTGTTGGCTTCGTGGAAGGCGGTCCACTTTTCTCCCAGTTCTTTAGCGGTATTCGGGGAATAGCCGAGGTAGTTCATGGTGAAGATCTCGCCGAGGTCGGGGAGGAGACCGTTGCTTTTGTTATAGACCCATTCGATGTCTTGGCCTCCGGCGAGTTGCTTGATGTAATGCGCGTGGTTTTGGGCTTGCGCGGAAGAGGTATGCATCCCATTGATGCCGCTGATGAGACACTGAGGATTGTGGTAGCCGCAAGGCTCGATTTTTGAGAGAAAGGGAGGAGGATAGGTGGGCTCGATGGTGATTTGTTCGTAGGGGAAGAAGCGGGGAGATTGAGCATCGATGGGAAAAGTTGGCGGCGGAGGGTTGAAGAGGTCTTCGCATCGGGCCGCTTGGAGGATCTGTTGGTAGGTGAGGTATTCGCCGTTGAGAAGGACGCCGTTTTCGAGGTAGACGAGGCCTTCAGGAAAGGGAGGCGGCGCTTCTGTTTGAGCGACTGTTTCGGTTGGGGGAGGGAGTCGTTTTTTAGGCTCGGGGGCTGCTTTTTTGTTCAGTTCGTCGAGGGCAGCCGCTCCAAGGCCGATCAAGATAGCTGTTTTGTGCTTCTTCCAGAACTTGCTGGCCGATTTGCGGAAGCCTGCCTGGAGGATTTCTCCTTTGGAGAAGACGAGGGCTTGGATATCCCGCAGGAGAAGCTCTCGCCCATCGGGTGGTGTGCCGAGCCAGGCCAGCTGGGCAGCTAACGCGTCAAAGGTGGGGTCGGAGGGTTCTCGCGAGAAAAACAGTTGGGTGATGCGAGCAGCCACTTGGTCTTGGAAGTGGGGAGCTTCTTGCCAAGTGATCGGGCGGCCGTCCCAAAGGCCGGTCGCTAAGGCCCACTCGGTGTAATCTGAGAAGTCGTAGTCTGAAAAACCGTCGGTGTCGAAATTGTCAATTTCTGTGGTCATGACTCTGTCTCCAAAAATGGAGGGGAGAGCTTAGAAGGAGTAAATATTTAAGTAAATAGAAACGACTGAAATTTAAATGAGAGATAGTCTTTTACACTAAATCTCTGCCAAAGAGTTCCATGACCATCACCTCGATCGGCTCGTCCGACTCATTCACATCGGCGTGCCTTGTCCCTGGCGGATCTTCTGTCAGCCAATAGGCTTTCCCGCTCTCGAACTTCAGCTCGGACGTCTCTCCTGACTCTTCGATCTTGGTCAGCGAGCCGCCCTTCAGTCCTACGACCACTCTTGAGCAATCGTGTCGATGCATCTTCAGAGGCTGCCGAGGCATGATTACCGTCTTCCATACCCGGACATGCTCGTTCTCAAATTGGAACACCCGATGCGTCTGTGGCTCATCGCTCACTCCGCAAATGAACGTCGTCAATAAATAGGCCAGCATCATTTCAACCTCCCAACATTTCAACTAATTGAAAATGGTTGTTATCCCCATCTTTGACCATCTGTAGCTTCACCATGCCGGGCACTTCTACCACTTCACCCACGACTTTGGCGCCTTTCTTTATCAACCTCTCTTTCGCTGCCACCAAATTTTCCACCGTCATGGTCACCACGGCATTTTGTCCCGGTTGAATGGCCTCCCGTTCATTTTGTTGAGCAATCCCGAGCCTTGCGCCCCCTTCTGAGCCCGACAGCTCTGCCCAACCGAATTGTTCATTCAATTCTTCCAACTTCAAACCCACTACATCGGTGTAAAAGCCCACCGCTTTTTTCAAATCATTCACAACAATCCAAGCTAAATTTAAACCCTTGATCGACATAAAAATCTCCATGTTAAGGAGGGAAAGAATAAGAAAACCTCCGTTAAGATGCAAGCAACCTCTTGCCGTTAAAAAATAGATTTACTACAGTGAAGACAAAGGAAGGTGTTATGAACGATTGGAATATTCTGATGATTCAAGCTACAACGATGAATCCCATAGTGGCAGCCGTGCTTCTAGCCGCTGCATTTCTTATCCTTCTCCCGATTGGTTACCAGCTCCAGATCCAGTTCCGCAAAACCAAGCGGCCCCTGGACTTTTCGTTCTTTCTCCTCCTAAAGATCACCGGTTACTTCTTTATCCTCACTACCTATCCGCTCTTCCTCGACCAAACCCTCAATCTTCTACCCTGCCTCACCACCGACATCCAGAGCATCATCATCTACATTGCTCTCTTCCTCATCGTCTTTTGGTTTTGCCTTCCACAAACTTGGATCTTTTACCAATCCTGGAAAGCCAATCACAGCACGAAGAACTTTACCCTGATGGTCTTCTTCGTTACCCTTTCCTTCTTCCTTGGCACAGCCCTCTACATGGGCCTTGTCCTGCAAGCCTTGAGCTAAGAGGGTTTTTTATCAGGTCTCTGAAAACCCGGTCCTTTAGGGCCGGGTAATTCACATCCAAATTTGGGAGGAGTTCGAAACTCTTCCCAAATCATTCCCCGTCCTTTAGGGCGGGGTTCATTTTAAAGGGGGCTATTTTGGCTTATTCAGATAGCTTACGATAGTGAAGAATATAAGCTGATTTAGCCCACTCTAAGAACTTTTCCTCGCTCAAAGGCTCGATCCGATCGTCGTTGCACAGGAAGTAGCTTCTTGAGCCATCACTGCAAAGCCGGCTAACACAACTGATGTAGTGCCCTGAGCTCAAACCATCTCCCAAATGAACAATGAAGCCATGCAATTCATATCTTGCGGAAGCTCCATTTTGGAATTTTTCAGGGCCCATCTCTAATATTTTGGGGACCTCTACTTGCCGATCGATCACTCTTCCTGCATCATCTCTTTCCATCAGCTTTTGACCTTTATGGAAACGAGACAGAGCAAAACTTAAAGAGTTCAATGGGCTTTCAAGTTTAAGAACTTCCCTGGCTAAAGAAATAGTCTCCTCTACGCCATTTTGATTTTTGATTTTTTTATTCTCTTTCTTTGCATCGCCTACGCGGAAAAAGTAGGAATCTAGTAGGTCAGCGAAGTAAATTTTACCCTCACGAGTGGGGATGGGGCAAACATCCTGGTCATCATACTTAAAAGGAATATAAAAATTCCCCCAAGTAGGGGACTGTTCAGTAGCGCTCATATGTTGAGCCATGTCTCTTGACAATGGTGTGTGGTATTGTCGATGGGTAAATAGAGAACCGCGCAAAGGAGAATCGCTAGTGAACTCAATCACATTCATTAAAGCAAGCAGAGCCTCATTCGCATCATGCATGCCAAGAACCCATGAAGAATCCTTTTTCTTTTCTCCTTTAAGTTCTAAGAGGTTTCTAATAGAAGGAATTGAAACGTTTTCGTTGTTGTTATATTTAATAATAAGTTGATCGATAAGAGGTGCTCGATTTAAATGAGACTGGATATCTGGGTCTCCCATAATGAACACTTGAAAAACTGTGATCAGAAAACAGTCGGTGCAAGTGTTATGTATCCCTCGCATAGGAAAGAGAGGGGCGCCTCCCTTCGCTGCTTCTGTTCGAGGATTTGAAGCTGGATGGGCAGTAGGCATAACTAGCTCATTTTGAAGCAAATGAGAAGGGTTCATAGGCAATTTGCTTTGAGAGGGAAATGATTCATTTACTAAAAGATCAGAAGGAAAGCTTACAACCTCCTTCTGGCCCTCGTTCTTTTTGAAGATTTTATTAAATATCTCTTGGATTTTAGTAGGAGTAAGAACTTGATCGACTATGGTGTGATACCACTCGGAAGCAGTTTCCTTGTTAATCGGGATCTTTTGAGTTTTGTATAACTTGCGAAGAGCGGTATGATAAAGAAGAATAGCCTTTTCCGTCATATCATTTAAAATATAGAGCTTGAGAATCTTATTGATAACTTCTTTGATATCTTCCCTGCTGGTTGTCTTTGAATTGTCGATGGGGAAGTTATAAGATATTTCTTCTGTCGAAGGGTTGTCGGAACAGATGCTGAATTTATTCCCCTCTCTTTTAATTCCGTAATCAGCAAGCATTTCATCGACTATTCCTTCGATTCCTTCTCGACTACTTACGATTTCTTGGGACTCTAAAAGCAGACTATTCTCTTCAGCAGTGAGAGGGGGTGTTGGATAAAGGTCAGATTCGTTTTTTGTTTCTTTGCTGGAAGATTCGCTTTCTTCTGCTTCAGGCAAAGGAGAATCTTCAGAAAAATGATGAACCTTACCCAACTCAGCGATCCTTCTTAAAAAAGGGAATAAAAGATATATGCACGGCAATCTTTCACGAGAGTCCTTTGCTTTTTCTATTAATTCTAAACAATTCAAAATTAAGTAAAGTCTATAAAATTTTTGGCTTCGTGAAGCAAATTTGACGCGGACATAATTATTTCTCACTGGATTGATTAAAACGCTCGATTCATCAGGACAATTATTACTAAAAATCACCTTATCGTTTTCTTCCCAATTTTTAAATATCATCTCATCATCTGCGTCAACACTTAAAATTAAACTGTTACTAAGTTTTAATTTTCTAGAATTTTTATCTATTAATTGAATGGAGCAAGAAAATCGCTTGTCTTCCGTTTCATTTGACCAGCAAGCAAAAGAGCCTCCTGCTGTGGTATTCGTAGCAGGATTAATAAGTCGATATGGAGATCGGGTAAATAGCCGCTTATTGGGAGTAATCAAAACTACAGAGTCAATCGGCCATTCTTTAGCTTTTTGTGTTATTTGATTGCTTATCCTAAAAATGGAGCCGTCTGATAGCTTCACAGAACCACCATCAGAAGAAACATACTTCAAGATTTTTATACCTTTTAGCTCTTGTGTTTCTGCTGAATCCAAAGGAGAAATGATCTCAGATAGAAGATGCATCTGGCGAATCTCTTTTGATTTAGATTGAGAAAAAGTAGCGGCAGGAGGAGCAAGAGGAGTGGGGGATCCAATTTTTACTACTTCTTCTAATTCGGTAACCCGTTCAGATAAATTTTCAATATCTTCTTTATTTTTTCTTCCTGCCTTTGCAACTTTAATTGCAATGACTCTAATTTCGCCATTTTCGTAACAGATATTATCGATAGTTTCTTGGAGTGGAGGAATCATGTTTGTCTCGCTTAAATTTAGATAGTCTCTTCTATTATCTTATCAAGCTCCAGGAGGATACGATGATGTTCCTCTGGATCTTTTTGATAGAGGGCGAATAACTCTTGCGGCGTTAATAACTCAAGGGCTTTTTTTCTCTCTGGGCCGCTAGCAGGTAGAGAAAAAATATCTACATGTCTATCTTCTGCTATCTTTCTTTCATTTGATTTAGATATTAGGGCAGAAGAATCGAAGGAATTTATACTTATGCCCATTTCTTCAGTATTCGTTCCTCTATTATTTACAGTGGTTATGCAAAATGTTCTGCCAATTTTTTTTTCCGGAATTTCAAAATAAAAGCGATTTTTTAATCTTAGAAATGCTTTTATTATTAATAAAGATACTGGTAGTACGATTGTAAGGTAAGAAGTTACTTTTAAAGCAGTTACAATCATGGAATGTCGGAAAGTTCTGATTATTGTATATTGATTTTTGTCTTTTTCAAAACCTTTAATTACAACAGCTTTTTTTCCTCCTAAATAGAAATAATCATCCACATCTTCTAGCAAGTGCTCTTTGAAGGATAAATCTTCTCCTCTCGGGTAAGTGATGGGGGTAAAAAAACCAATATTAATCATTGCCAATTCCTTTGCCATTTTTATGAAATTATTTCTTCTATTAATCTGTCCATTTCTTTTAATGTTTCTTTGTGTTGTTTTTGGTCTTTTTTAAATAAATTAAACAGATCTTCGGCGGTAAGGGATAGAAGATGTTTTTCTCTTTCTCTTTTTTGGGAGAAAATTGTCCCTAGAGAAATCGATGTAGGAGTAACATGAGTTTCTACCTTTTCTTCATGGAGAGAGAAACTGCCCTCTGCCTGGGTTCTGATTTTCGAGTGCCGGTGAGATTCGATGATTTGCTTCAAAGAGGGAGCTAAGGGAGCATGTTGGGCTAATAGCTTTCTTTGTTGCTCAGCGAAGGTTCTTACAGCTTCTTTCCCTCCTTGAATAAGTTGTTTCTTTTTCTCATCAGTGAGGTTTTCTACAACTCCCACGCCTTGGTTACTTACTTTGATGGTGCGGAGTTGGTTTTCAGGGGTTTCAGCTAGAAAGAGAGCTTCAGCTTCTCCATACATAGAAAGAATGTTCTTCAGTAGGTCGGTGACTGTTTCAACTTTAGGAGTGGGGGGTAGCTCTGTAGGTTCTGGGTCAACTAAGCAAAAACCTAAAGTTCTTTTGTTAAGAACTGAGCGTTCCTTTTCGTCTCCTGCTGGGTTGGTGGGGAGATATGCTTGCTTATCAAAAGCGGTGACTGGGAAGTTTTTTAAGAGGCCTCCATCTACATAAGTTTCTGGAAGAGCTATTCTTCGACCCATTTTATCTTTCATATGCAAGTGATGTGCCTTAAAGATGCCTGGAATGGAGGTTGATGCTCGTATAGCATCCGAAATGATGATGCTGTCCCAACGGCTATCTTCTGAGTTGATGTCTACCGTAGTGGTTTCGTTTAAATTCGTTGCAAAGACATGGAGATGCTTAAAAGAGGGGTTTTCTGCTATCAGCGCTCGAAGCTCTCCAAAGGTACAGAAAGGTTTCCCTGTCTTTTTGTGAACGAGACTTTCAACCCACAGACGCAACCTTTCTCCTTCGCAGATTCCATTGATCTTTTTTAATCTTCCAAAGATCGAATTGGCAACGCTCTGAATGGGATGAGTTGCAAAACTCTTTGTCATCGAAAGAACCTTGCGAACCGCTTTGTAGGTTCCTACTAAAGCTTCTTTAGAAACCAACTGTTTAGGTTGCCAGAAGAATTTGGCAGCAGTTTGATGGACCGTTTTAATTTTCCCTGTGATTCCTTTGATTGTTTTTTGTTTGAAATCAGCTAAAGGATGATCAAAGAACTCCATTAAATTGAGGGGAGTTAAGATATCACGGACTTGCTCACTTGTGAACCCAAGGGCTAATAAGGTGACTGTAATAGCGCCTGCAGAAGTCCCTGCAAATCGCTTGACCTCTTCCATGAGGCCTTCGGCCTCTAGTTGTTCAATGACTCCTATATAGGCTACGCCTTTTACGCTGCCCCCTTTAAAAACAATGCTCTCTGGTAGGTGGAGGGCATGAAGAGCAAAAGGACGGCCTTGGTGTGTTTCTTGTCTCTTTAGATTATTCGCGTATACTTGGAGGGGAAGGGAGCTTCCAATGGAATGAATTTCCTCCAGCGAACAACCGAAGTAGTAAAGCAGATCAAAAGCTTGCTTTTGTCCTCCTAATACGGCCCAATGAATGGCTCGTCTTCCTTTTGCAAACGCCTCAAGAGGAACGCCGATTTTTTGAAGAAGGAGAATTGCTTCCACGTTGCCCATAAAAGCAGCTTCCATTAATGGTGTACGATCCTGATCACTTTGATCTTCTAGAAGATGACTGAGCTGATTGGGGGGCAGCTTTAAAAGGCTCTTTAAAATTCCATTCTGATCAAAGTGAATGGCTAGGTGAAGGATGTTTCCATACCCTGAAACTTTTGAATGCCAGTCGAGTGGTAGAAGAAGCTTCACTACCTTTTCATGTCCTTTTAAGACAGCAAGTTGCAGAGGCGTAAGAGCTGGAAAATCGGTGTCCTTTACCTTGCAATGAGCATGCAGATCGAATCGCGCGTTTGCAGCAAGGAGGTCAGCAACTACTTCTTCATTGCCTGCTTCAGCAGCAATGTGCAAGGGGGTTTGACCTTTTTTATTTGTGCTATCGATTTGGTTAAATACAAGTAGCTTAGAAATCGTAGATCGATCTTTTAATCGAGCTGCATAGTGAATAGGGAGGTTTCCTTCGGCGTCTGGTAGATTGAAATTAACGTTTCGATCTTTAAGAAGGTAACTCACTCTTCTCGAGTCGTTTTGTAGAAGGGCTGTTCGCAAGGATTCCCAAGGACAGGGGGGGAGAGCGTTAGTAGGAGGAGCGGATGCTTCTACGCCATTCGGTGTCATGTTAGGACGTTGATCAGAAGAAATGTTCGTTGATGGATTCGCTGGGAGGGTCGGGCGTATAAATCTATAGCTTGCATGAGCAGTTAGAAAGAGACCACCCCACATGAGAGGGAATACAACATACGGGGAATACGCATTGCAATTTTGCTGGGGAGAAGAACATTCTCTATCGATAGAAGCTCCAAAGCTCATAAGCCCCATTCCAAAGAGACCTTCACTCCACAACTCCGCGTTTCTCTTAATTGCAGCGCCCGCTTTTTGGAAGTTATGGGGAACTGTTTCTGTCGTAAGCGTTTTTAATAAGTTGATTGCTTGCCCGAGTCTAGAGTCCGTGGCAACGATGGCTCGTTGGATATTATCCCCGCCTGTATTTAAGGCGTGCATTGCTACTCGTTCCGTTGCATCTACTGTATGAACGCCCACTCTTTCCGCCCTATTGCCCAGTTCTCCCGCTCTATTGTTGACTAACTCAGCGACATGCTGAATCACTCTTTCACCTCTTTCTCCGAAATTATCTATTGATTTAGCGATTGGTTTTAGCACAAATCCCATGGTCGGCCTCTATCTATCTATTTAAGAAGTGAACTACTCTATATTCCTAAATTAATTAAATCAATTATTAAGAAATATTTTTGCTTCTTATTAATGTTCAAAGAGTAAATTTTATTTTTAAAATGGAGCTGACTTCGTAGGTCTATGTTTTTAGCGGATAGAAGAAAGGGAAGAGGACTTGCGAACATGGGTGTAAGAGGCCCTGAGGTCTGGAGAAGGGCTAGGAATAGCTCCCTGAGGCACGAGATGGCCTACCTGAGAGGCGAAGACGTGTTGGATGAAAAAGAGGGTGGGATTGGCATTTGAACACCCAAGTGCTTTAGCCAACAGCTTATAATACTCCCATTCCTGATCTTCCACGTCGACTTTTTTGTCGTCGTTGGGATATTGACGATGGTCAGCAGCCCCAGCCAAAATGAGATCGATGATCGAGTGGCGACTCATTTCTTGTTTCCATTCTGCCTTAGTGAGAGGTAATGCGCCGGGGCGCGAGCAAACAGCTCCTTCGACCACACAAGCTGCCACTTCAGTATCGAAAGGCTGTATAGAAGCTTGGATGTAAGGACGTTCTTTCGTGTCGCCCTCCGTCTTGTAAAGAATGTATTCTTCATCATTGACCAAATACTCGTCTGTACCAGCAAGAGGTTGTAAGAATTTGACGTGAATTAGAATGGGAAGTTCTTCTCTCCTTGCTTTCTCTAGGAGGATTTTATAGGTCCAAAACATGGGAGTGCAGGGAAGCCAATCATTATGCAGATAGGTGAAGTCAGGAGAGACCATCCGTTGGAGATGATCGTTGTTCAATTCTTTCGCTACTTCTCTCACGTATTCAACAGAAGCGGTAGCGAGATTCTGTCGAAATTTAGCAATCGTGTGCTTTGCAAAACTTGTTGTAATATGAGGAAAGAGTTTACCCAGATTTTTCTGTGCAACTTGCTCTTTTTTCATGAGAGATAATCTTTTGCTTTGACTTGCTGAAGAATGTTTAGATTTTGAAAGAACGAATGACTCGATTAAAAATTGTTGCTCTGGAGTTAGGTCGATATCCCAGTTCTTTTGGGTGAGCACGTCCTGTAGAGAATCATTTTTTCTCATGAGGGTGCGTATTTGTCTTTGCTTAGGAGAATCTAATAATTGCTCAATTTCGTTTTTAATTCGATGAGCTTGGTCAGAAAGAGCTTTTGAATTGGGAAGATGTTTGGATGCGAGGAGTGCGGTTTTGATGGCTCTAATTTCACAGGCATTTTCTCCTACAAGACTATCAAGACACTCTAGATTTCTTTCTTCTAGCATTTCAGAAGTTTGGAGAGAGACAGTGAGTAAAAATTGATATTCTCGCAGAGCTGATTGTAGGGCGCCGTTCTTTTTTTCGGAAGGTGAGTAGTGAAATAATTGACTAAGTTTAGTCGAATTATTTTTTAAATCTATCGAATTCATTATTACTCCTTATCAACAGCTATATGTGATATTCTTCTTTCTATTAAATGTCCAGATAAAATACCTAGGCTTGTGCCGAGAGCAATACTCCAAGGACCTTCTATGAGAAGACCTACAATTCCTCCTGCTACACCGCAGAGAATTTTTCCCAGAATTCCATAAAATTTTAGTACGCTTTTTTCGCTCATATTTCTTCTTAAGAAGAGAGATTCGGATAAATTATAACAAAGAATATTGATTCATTCAATATTAAAATTTTCTTATTATTTGTTTGAAGTATATTTATTTTTGAGCTTGAAGGAATCACGTAAATAAATGACACTGAAGAGTGTGCCTGTAAAATAACATTTTGAGACTTCTATGAAAGAAAGCTTGTCGCCGAAAGACCAATTTCCTCCGGTGCACAATCAAAATTTTTTTCACCTTGCGGCTATTCAGAGTGCAGGGATTGGCTTGTCAGTTGTCATGCTTGGTGATCAGCTGACCCGTAAATATGGAGCGGGAGTTGCGATTCCTTCTTTACTGATTGGAAACCTCGTTCTATGGCTTATTGGAATGACGATTATTTCGATGGTTCTCGATTATCGAATCAATGCTATTCAAAACGTGAAAGATTATCTAGGCAAGTATGGGGGGATGTTAACCGCCCTGCTACTCCTCTTTGCTTTTCTAAACTGGTTTGTGCATCAGATTCATACCTCGACGACGTCTCTTGCTACTTTGTTCCATTTGGAGCTTCCTCAAAAGCGAGAGTTATTGATTAGGATAGGGGCCGTATTAGGATGTTTATCAGCCTTGCTGGCAATTGGGGGAATACGCCTTCTCAAATGGGCGGCTGTAATTGCCCTCCCTCTCTTAATGTTATATCACTTTTATGCGATGTTCATTTCTTCTGCTTCTATTTCTCCTCCCTTAGAACTAGGGTGTTCCTTTGTCGGAGTGATTTCGGCCATTCTTATCCTCCTCCCGGGGGTGATTAACTTGCCGACGTTCTTTAGGCATTCGCTGTCGCGGGCGGATTCGTATTTGGCTTTGACGGTGATGATGTTTTTGATCTCGTTCTTTCAGGTGACGAGCATTTGGATTCAGTTCACGCAGCCGGCGATTCATTCAGCGTTATTTTCATGGACAACGGCGGGGTATATTGTATTGACGCTGGTGTTGGTCAACTTGTTGAATATTTACTTCGCGTCAGCGGCGTGGGAGACGTTTATCCCGAGGTTCGAGGGAGCGAAGGGGCATGCAATCATAGGGCTGTTGGGGACGGCGGTGTATACGTTTATTCAGGTGTCGTCGCCCGTGTACTTTTTTGAGGACTTGGCCAATGCATATATAGCCACGCTGGGCGTGGTGATGTTGATTTCGTTCTTGGTCAGGACGATTGTAAGGCATCGGCCGAGGACGTTTGAGAAGCTGATCAACGGAACGTGCTGGTTATTCGGGTGCGTGGTTGCGACGGTGATGGAAATGAAAAGTCTGGGAAATGGGGTGAATGCACTGCTGGGAGGGGTGGGAGCGAGCTCTTTATTCTTCTTAGTGGTGATTTTCGTGGAGGAGACGGTCTGGTCTGCGAAAAGGATCTGGAGGAAACCTGAATGAGAGACCCTTATGCACATGTCCTTTCTGAGACGGGTCAGTCGGCGTGGCAATTGGCGGTGATTCAGTTGTCGAGTTGGACGACGGTGCCGATCATTGCGACGAGCATCTTGATTTTGCAGAAGAATAGCTTCCTGGGAGCGGTGTTGACCATCGTAGTGGGCAACGCGCTGCTTTGGTTCATTCGTTTGGCGATTGTGGCGATGGGGGCCGATGGGCGGAAGAGCACATTGGACATCGCGCGTGACTATATGGGACAGGTGGGGGGCTATTTCATCGCAGGGCTGTTGCTGATTTCGACGCTGGCGTGGTTTATCGTGCAGACAAATGCGGCGGGGGGGGCGCTGACGCAGTTAGTGTCGCTGGGGTATAATCCGGAGATCGATCGATTCACGCAGATGAGCGTGTTTCTGGGGATTGTCAGTACGTTTTTGTGCATGGAAGGGGTTGTCCTGCTAAGACGGCTATCGGTGGTGGCGTTTCCTCTGCTGCTCGTGTGCTTTTTTGCGATTGTCTTTACGCTACCGAATCGGTCGGTGGGACAGAGCGGGATGCCGCTTTCGCTCACGGGCTTGAGCTTGGTGCTGGCGACGAATTTGGGAATCACGGCCGACTTACCCACGTTTTTCCGGCACAGCGAGTCGTGGTCGACGTCGGTTAAGGCGTTGACTGTGATCCAGTTGGTGAATATTGGGGTGGGGATTTGCAGCTTGTATTTCGGGTCGATTGTGACGCAGAATTTTGGGATCGAAACCGAGGCAGTTTTATCGACGGGAAGCGAGGTTTTAAGGACGTCGTTGGTGTTGTTCGTCTTTTTCTCGGTCATCTGCACCAATGTGGCCAACGTCTACTCGGCATCTGTGGGCTGGGAGATGGTGGCGCCACAGGCGTTGGTGGGGCGGAAGGAGTATTTGATCTTAGGATTGGGACTGACGACGATTTTTATCTTGGTCTCTGATGTCTTTTCGCCAGAGCTACTTTTGCATATCGCTGACTACTCGCTGGTCAATTTGTGCTTGGTATTGATCTTGGGCTTTTTGATGCGGAAATCGATGCGGAGCGCGCCAGGGAAGTTTGAACAATGGTGCTACTTCAGTGCATGGCTCACCGCAACGGCGACCAACGCGCTTCAGTTTCTAGGTGTTCTGACCGATACGATAGATCCACTGTCTGTAGGGATGTCGATCATTTTGGGGATTTCTGGCTTCTCATTCGCCATCCGGCGAATGTTGCAAGAGGGGTAATTATTGAGAGGAACAGTTTTTTAAAAGCTCTGCTCCTCATTTCTTTTTTCAATGATTTTTACAGCCGACTCATTTGTCTCAATTTCGCTTAAATTTTTGAGATAGAGGTTGGTTAGTTTATTTTTTTTAAAGACATTCGCAGCTTTAGAGGTGATAATTATTTCTAAAGTTCCTTCGGGCAGAAAGAAGTCAGTCCCGTCCCATTCCTCTAATCCAATATGAAGACCTTTGTAGATCCTAACTAATGGTCCGGTAGAAACTAATCTTTTTTGAATAATTTCACATTTCTTATAATCAACTTTTCCACATCGACCATCAACTGAAAATCCAGAATATCCAGGCACCTCATTGTTTTTTTTATCTAATATTTTAATATCGAATGTATCCCATCCAGTTAAATTGTTATCTTTTAATATTTTTTTCATATTCTCAGATATTAAATAAAGGCTTGTCCACCCTGTATCTAAAAGATCTGCCCATTTTTTCCCTTCTACTTCTTGAAATACGACAGGAAAATCAATGTCCTCGTAGTGATTTGTAACAAGTTTCCTCGCATCTCCTAATCTTCCTGTAGTTGGTGTCAAATTTTTTAAGTTAACAGGCTTTGCTAAAATAGCTGAGGAAAAAATCTTAGTACTAAAGGAAAAAAAGTCTTTTATTTTCATTGCCTTCTCTTAATAATTTATCCGAAATCCATAATCATTCATTAACTTGCGTCCATATTCCAAAATTTCACCAGTTGCTGGTTCTTTCCTTAAAAACTGTGCCCACTGTTCATTGTATTTAAAAGCGAGTCTTTGGTGGCTATTACTTTCCCACCATATACCGTATTTTGGATGATCAACATTAATCCCTTTTTTTAAAAATTCTTCCCTAAACCTTTGAGGAAAAATATGATGAGCTTGTGCTTTTTTGCAGGGCTTTTTCATGAGATTGTTGTTGCGTTTAACCCAAGCACTTGATCTAGATAGTCCTCGCTCATCGCAGCTTTCATCCTTTTGTTTTCAAGGCTCAGCGCACTTTTCTCCTGCTTCAGCAGCGTAAACGCGATACGTCTCAATAC
>JAGWKU010000032.1 GCA_028873375.1 Verrucomicrobiota bacterium | reverse complement strand
ATCTCTGATTTAAAATGTTTTGCCTCGGCAGAGGCGGATCAGGCTTTTTTCAAGAGAAAAAAGCGCTTGAAAGAGGGGGATCTGATTCAGGTGCCCACAAAGTCTTAGACAAAAATCATTTGAATATGTTATCTTTTTAGTCTCTTTAAGAAATTTTAAAAAAGGAGTTTACAATGGCGACCTTTACAGAAACTGCAATTACTGCAGTAAGAATATACTCGTTTAAGTCAAACGACCCGAATCAACCATACCAAAAAAAGTTTAAATACAATCATAACCCAGCCAGCGGATTTATAGGAATTCCGGCAGAAATATTGGCCTCAGGAAAGTCGGATGCTGAATTGGCGAAAGGGATCCTGACGACGAGTAATTTGCTGCAAGCCATTGATAAGCAAAGTCCATTTCTCTCGTTGCCAGCTAAGGCTGGGCTGGGACATGCCAGCTCCGTTGCTGGACACGCGTATGGATTTCTTACACTTCCATATGGGTTTGCAGTTGCTAAGAAGGTGCGCGATGGAATTCAAGGAGATAAGGATAAGAAAATAAATGGATGGGCGCTTTCTCGAGATGTTACCGAATTGGGTTCAGTGAGCTGTTTTTCGGTGGCAGGCTGGATTCCTGGAAAAGAACTTTCGACCCCCCTTCTTAATGCAGGGAAAGTATTGAGCATTTGGCCGCATACCTATGACTTAGGAAAAGGCATTAAAAATTTGAAAGAATTGAAGAGTCTCAAAGGAAGAGTGACGGCAGAGTACGAGAATGTTACTACTGATGAAACAAGAGACGTTTCTAGGGCGGTGGATAAAACCATTACCCAAACCTGGCTCAAGGTCGGGAAATTAGTTCTGAGCTTGCTGACAACCCTCGCCTTTATGTTTACATTGATAACGGGAATTGCCATGCCGGTAGTTGTCTCGATCGCTCTGTTGGTCGCGACGCTTACCGCGGTAACTTTAAATTTGATGGCCGAGAGAATTGCGGTCTCCGAACGCCTTTTAGTGGACTTAAAATAAAATTCGTTGGCAAAAAGTGGAAGGATCGAATATGATCCTTCCCGGATACAACAAATCCTCGCTCGTAAGAGCGAAGCTCAATTCACGTATGCCACCCGAAAGGGTTAAGCGCGGTAGCGAAGAAAAGACTTGAGGGAAAACCTCAAATCGCATATTCTCTTCGCTTAATCTTTTGAGAGCCATTCTGTCAGAGAATGCGCAATCTGAAGCCTCCCCTTAAGGCAGCATGCATGTCACGAGCGGGTTTGCGTGAGATTAAAAATATTGAATTAAGGAACACCTATGTCGCTGACATTGATTGGCCAGAAAAAAGGAATGGCGCAGGTCTTCGATAAAGACGGAAAGCTGGTCGTTTGCACGGTGGTTGTAGCAGAGCCGAATACAGTTCTGCAAATCAAACGAAAAGCAACACATGGCTACAACAGCATTCAATTGGGCGGCGTCCCAATGACAGAATCGCAAGCCAAACGGACCAGTAAACCGCTGAAAGGCCATTTTGCAAAGGCAAACGTAAAGCCTAGCAGAGTCATTCGCGAATCGCGCATTGAAGAAGTCGACCAATACCAAATTGGTCAGCAAATCGACGCAAGTGTGTTTGCCGATGCGAAATTTGTCGACGTAGAAGGAATTTCCAAGGGTAAAGGATATCAGGGCGTCATGAAGCTTTTTAACATGGCTGGCGGACCTGGTGCTCACGGCTCTGGTTTCCATCGACACATGGGATCTACTGGTATGAGATCGACCCCTGGCCGCTGCTTCCCTGGTGGAAAACGGGCTTCTCGTATGGGTGGAGATCGAAAAACAGTGCAAAACTTACGTCTCGTGGCCATCCAAGGGAATGTCCTTCTCATTGAAGGCGCAGTGCCCGGATCGCGCAGCGGAGTTGTATACATTCGAAAATCGATCAAGAGAGGATAGGGCTGTGGCTACGCTAAAGAAATATGACCTTGCAGGAAAGGAAGTGGGAAAGGTGCAGATCGACGACGCCTTGCTCGATATATCGGCCCATTCCCAGTCGGTAAAAGACTACATCGTCGCGATTCGAAACAATGCACGCCAATGGTCGGCTAATACGAAGCGAAGAAGCGAAGTCAATCACACCGGGAGAAAACCTCACCCTCAAAAAGGGCAAGGCCGTTCCCGTCAAGGGGACTTAGCAGCTCCTCACTACAAAGGTGGCGCTGTCGTATGGGGACCCAGACCTAAGTTTGACGTGAATACCCGCATCAATCGAAAAGAGCGTAAAGCGGCGATTCGATTCTTGATCGCGGAAAAAATTAAGGCAGACAAAGTCCACGTTTTGCACAAAGACGGGATGAAAGAGCCGAAGACCAAGAAGATGGCCGAGTTTCTCGACAAGTTGGAGTTGAGAGAGCGTCGTATTTTGATGCTCGGTGGACCATCGAACGAAGCAACGCAGGGAAATCTCGCGAAGAGCTTGCGCAATATTCCGAAAAAAGAATTTTTGCCCCTGTCGCAAATCAACGGGTATGAACTGGTTCGCTCGCAAGAGATTGTGGTGCTTGAATCAGCACTCGAAGAATTGATTTCCATCCTCGGATAATAACAGGAAGACTGAGCTATGAAGAATCCCTACGAAATTGTGAAGTGCCGAAGAGTCACTGAAAAAAGCCGAGTGTTGGAAAATTTACAATCCGCCACGAGCAATGCATCGATCAGTCGTTGCAAGACTCCGAAGGCTGTATTTGAAGTCGATCTGAAAGCCAATAAAGCTCAAATTAAGAGAGCTGTAGAACAGATCTATGCAGAAAAGAATGTAAAAGTCGTCTCCGTCAATACCATCTCTATTCCGCCAAAATGGCGAAAAGTGAGAGGACACGAAGGGAAAACGGCCCGCTTGAAAAAAGCAGTCGTTTCTTTTCGCCCTGGAGATGTGATCGACGAGAAAGCTTAAAAGGGTAACTGTATGCCGAAAATTTTCCGACCTGTAACGCCTGGCCAAAGAAAGCTGGTGCAACCTAGCTTCGACGAATTATCGCCGGGGGAAAAGAAAGCGCCGAAGTCTCTTTTTGAGTCGAAACGCCGTACCAATGGCCGTAATCATAGTGGTCATATCACATGCCGGCACAAAGGTGGCGCGCATAAGAAAATGTTCCGAATCCTCGATTTCAAACGAGACAAGGAAAACATTCCAGCGAAGGTAGCTTCGATTGAATATGATCCTAACCGCTCCTCTTTGATTGCCCTTCTCTACTATAAAGATGGAGAAAAGCGGTTCATCCTGGCTCCGCAAGGCATCAAAGTAGGCGACATAGTTCAAACAAGCGATGAGCCTCCTTTCCAAGTCGGCTGCTGCATGCGATTGAAATTTATGCCCCTCGGTTCGGTCGTTCACAATGTTGAACTTCATCCTGGCCGTGGAGCCCAACTCGTTCGATCCGCTGGTTTGTCAGCTCAAGTTTTGGCTCGCTCCAACGGTTATGCGACGCTTCGGATGCCTTCCGGGGAAGTACGTATGATCAATGAGAATTGCCGTGCAACGTTCGGTTCTGTGTCCAATGCGGACCATAATCTCCGAGTCATCGGCAAAGCTGGTCGCTCCCGCTGGTTAGGAATTCGCCCCACTGTTCGTGGCGTGGCGATGAACCCGGTTGACCACCCAATGGGCGGCGGCGAAGGGCGCGGTAAGGGAAATCACCCACAAACCCCTTGGGCACAGTTTACGAAGGGATATCGCACCCGTTCTCCGAAGAGAACGAGAAAATGGATCGTAAAGGAGCGTAGATAAGAACATGGGAAGATCACTTAAAAAAGGTCCTTTTGTCGATCACCATTTGATGGTTAAGATCGAAAAAAATAATCGCGAAGGCTCTAAGAAAATCATCAAAACGTGGTCTCGCCGATCGATGATCATCCCAGAAATGGTTGGTCATACGTTTGATGTCCACAATGGGAAGAAATTCATCTCAGTTTTTGTCTCCGAAAACATGGTGGGACACAGACTTGGAGAGTTTTCTCCTACCCGATTCTTCAAAGGTCACCCGAAGAAAACTGCTGCAGCCACGAGCGCAGCTCCACAACCATCAGGAAGCTAAGCCATGCAATTTGCGAAAGCAATTACAAAATACGTTCGAATCTCTCCTCGTAAGGCGAGATATGCGGCTGATTTAATTCGAGGCCTTTCTGTTGAGAAAGCGACTCTTCAATTGCTCTATAGCAAGTTGCGTGGAGGAACTCTGATCAAAAAAACATTGGATAGCGCTGTGGCGAATGCGGAAACGCTCTTTGATGCCCGCCGCGACCAATTGAAAGTGCATGAAGTACGAGTCGACCCGGGCCCCATTTTGCGCCGGGCAAAAGCTCGTAGTAAAGGGTCTTCGGTCCCTGTGAACAAACGGACGAGTCATTTTACCATCATCGTCTCGACCGAGGCCAAGTAAGGAGAAAGAACATGGGACAAAAAGTATCACCGACTGGATTCCGCCTCGTACGAAGAAAAAAGTGGCTCTCCAATTGGTTCGCAAATAAACAAGAATTCGGCAGCCTGATCGCGGAAGATCGCAAGATCCGCGTATATTTAATGAGCAAGCCAGCTTGCCAGGGTGCTTCTCGCATCCAAATCAAGCGCATGAGTGGGAAAATCGAAGTGACGATCATGACTTCAAGACCTGGTCTTGTGATTGGTAAAAAAGGTGCTGAGATCGATGTATTGAAAAATGAACTTCGCAACCTGACAGGTAAAGAAGTTTGGATCGAAGTCGAAGAGATCAAGCGTCCTGACCTCGATGCCAAACTCGTCGCTGATGGGATTGCAAAACAACTCGAGCGCAGGATTCCTTTCCGTCGCATTTTGAAAAAGGCGATGCAAACCTCGATGGATGCTGGCGCAGCTGGTATCAAAGTCCAGGTGTCCGGGCGTATCGGCGGAGCAGAGATTGCTCGCGTAGAATGGTACAAAGAAGGTCGAGTACCTCTTCATACTATTCGTGCAGATATCGATTTCGCTTACGGACGCGCTGAGACCACCTATGGATCGATCGGCGTAAAAGTTTGGATCAACCGCGGTGAAGAAATCATTGCGCAACCAAAAATTGCAGTGGGGGCTTAATACATATGTCCTTCTTAATGCCAGTACGAACAAAATATAGAAAACAACAGCGTGGAAGCCTCGCTGGGCTAACCAAAGCCGGAATGTATGTAGAATTCGGCGAATTTGGCATGCAAGCGTTGGATCGCGGCTGGATCACAGGTCCTCAAATCGAGGCCTGCCGCGTAGCGATTACCCGCTTCTTTAGCCGTAAAGGGCAAGTTTGGATTAAAGTCTTCCCCGATAAGCCGGTGTCGAAAAAACCAGCTGAAACTCGAATGGGTACCGGAAAAGGGGCCCCAGAGTACTGGGTTGCTTGCATCGAACCTGGCCGTATTCTCTTCGAAGTCGGCGGTGTGACGCGTGAAGAAGCGCAAGAAGCGCTTCGTCTCGCAGCAGCAAAGCTGCCCATCCGAACAAAATTTGTCGATCGCTTGGAGAGAGTATAATCATGGCTAAAAAAAAGAAAGACGACTCGCTTACTGAGATGAGTGCAAAAGTAATGGAGCTTGATCGCGAGATCTTTGCTTTGCGCAACGAACTTGCGATCAATCGCAAATTGGATAAACCCCATTTGCTAAAGTTCAAGCGGAAAGAAAAGGCACGCTTATTAACAACGATGACGCAAAAACAACGCTCCAAAGGGGTCTCATGAGTACAGAAGCTCGAGGCAAACGAAAAGAAAATATCGGCGTCGTCATCTCCAATCGCATGGAGAAGACGGTCGTGGTAAAGGTATCGCGCAAAATTCGACATGATAAGTATTCCAAAGTCATCGAGCGCACGAAGAAATGTTATGCACATGACGAGAGCGACGCAATCGAGATCGGACAAAAGGTGCGAATTGTAGAAACAAGACCTCTTTCCAAGCTCAAGCGTTGGCGAGTAGTCGAGGTCCTCTAAAAGAGAGTAGATTATGATTCAACAAGAAACAGAGTTGGAAGTAGCTGACAATACCGGAGCCAAGCGAGTCCGCTGCTTTAAAGTCCTTAGAGGCACCCGCAAGCGATACGCCAAAGTCGGCGATATCATTGTATGTTCGGTTAAAGAGGCAGACCCGAAAGGAACGGTAAAAAAAGGTGAAGTGGTTAAAGCGGTTGTCGTCCGTACGAAGAGCTATATTCGACGTCAGGACGGCTCCTTGCTCCGCTTCTATGATAATAGTTGCGTAATTATTGATGATAAAAATAACCCTCGTGGAACACGTATTTTTGGACCCATTGCTCGCGAAGTTCGCGATGGCGGGTTCATCAAGATCAGTTCCCTTGCCCCAGAAGTGATTTAGGAGAAGTCCATGAGCCAAAAGATTCGTAAAGGCGACCGTGTCCTGGTCATTGCCGGAAATGAAAAAGGAAAGACAGGCGAAGTGCTCGCGAGAAGCGAAGAACGGGTCCTGGTACGAGGAGTAAATATCCGGAAGAAGCACATGCGCCGCACCCAGCAAACGCAAGGCGGAAGAGTGGTGGAGATAGAAGCTCCCCTTCACATTTCCAATGTGACCCTTTGCGATAAAGAAGGCAAAAAGATCAAGCTCCACTCGAAGACGACTAAGAGCGGCGAGCGAGAGCTGGTCTTTCAAAGTGGCGGTCGTGAAGTTGTTTATCGGTCCGTAAAAAAACCAGCATAAGTCGAGAGCTATATGTCGAGATTGCAGAAGAAGTATAAAGAAGAAATCGTCTCTGAGCTGAAGAAGCGCCATCCAGATCGCAATGTGATGGAAATGCCTGTCCTCAAGAAAATTGTTATTAGTATGGGATTAGGGGAGGCCGTTAAAGATAAGAACGCCATTCAAGAGCACAGCGATGAGTTGATGCTCCTATCTGGTCAAAAGCCAGTGGTTACAAAATCGAAAAAGGCGATTTCGAACTTTAAGCTCCGCGAAGATCAACCGATTGGACTTATGGTGACTCTCCGTGGAAAGAGAATGTTTGATTTTCTCGATCGATTTTGCAATATTGTGTCCCCTCGTATTCGCGACTTTCGCGGATTTGGACACAAGTGCGATGGCCGCGGAAATTATAATTTTGGCGTCACCGACCAACAAATTTATCCAGAGATCAATTTGGACAAGGTCAAACGCGCACAAGGAATGAATATTACATTGGTCACCACAGCTTCATCAGACGACGATTGCGTTGAGCTTCTGACGCTGTTGGGATTCCCATTTAAATCGTAGAGAGTAGGAGTATATGGCATTTAACGATCCGATTGCAGAGTTGCTGACAAAAATTCGCAATGCAAAAGATGCGCAGCACCGGTATGTCGATCTCAGCTTTAGCAAAATCAAAGTGAAAATTTTGGAGATGCTCAAAAGCCACGGATTCATCGAAAACTTTTTAGTGAATGAGAAAGATTTTAAAATCCGCGTCTTTTTACGCTACACGAAGGGCCGCGAATCAGTCATTCAAAATTTGAAACGCGAGTCGACGAGCGGTTTGCGCCAATATATCGGATATCGTGAAATACCTAGAGTATTCAACGGAATGGGCCTTGCCATTTTATCGACCCCGCAAGGAATTTTGGATGGGGAAACAGCCCGCAACTTAAAAGTGGGCGGTGAATTAGTGTGCACGGTTTGGTAAGAGGTAAGAAAAATGTCTAGACTTGGAAGAACCCCAATTTCTATCCCGAAGGGAGTAGAAGTCAAAGCGAGTCCAGGGGCTGTCCACATCAAAGGACCCAAAGGGACTCAAGAGATGAAGCTGCCCTTGGGAATTACCCTGAAAATGGAAGGGCAAGAAGTGGTAGTGGAGCGAAATGAAGAATTAGAACCTTCGAAGGCCGCACACGGTCTCTATCGCTCTCTTCTGAAAAATGCCCTCATTGGAGTGACCGAAGGATTTGAAATTCGCTTATCTCTCGTCGGTGTTGGTTACAGAGCCAACGTCGTTGGGAATAAGCTTGATATGCAGCTCGGATTCTCTCATCCCACTTTGATTGAGATTCCTAAAGGCGTTCAAGTGACTGTAGATAAAGGGGTGGCTATCTCCGTCAAGGGACTCGATAAAAGAGAAGTAGGACAATTTGCAGCGGCTGTCCGCGCAATGAAACCCCCTGAACCCTACAAAGGGAAGGGCGTCCGTTACGAGAATGAGTATGTTCGTAAGAAAGAAGGTAAAGCAGCCAAAGGAAAAGCATAACCATGGATAATTCACAAAGACGGCGAAAAGTAGCCCGTGATAGTCGTGTCCTTCGGGTACGTAAGAATATCCGGGGCACCGCTGAAAAACCACGGCTTACAGTCTCGAAAACGAACCAACACCTTTATGCGCAGTTGGTCGACGATGAAAAAGGGATTACCCTCGCAGGAATAGGAACTCTTTCAAAGCCCAACCAAAGCGGCGAATTTAAACGCAAATCGAAAGAATCAGCACGCCGCATCGGCGTACAGATCGCAGAGTTTGCGAAGAAATTAAACATCAATGCGGTCATATTTGATCGTGGGCGTTACAAGTTTCATGGGGTGATTGCAGAACTTGCCAATTCAGCTCGCGAAGCAGGCCTGCAATTCTAACGGTGGATAGATCATGGTAAAGCAACAAAAAAGACAACGCGCTGAAGATTTCGGCACTGAGTTTGAAGAAAAAGTACTCTATATTAATCGCTGTGCCACAGTCACAAAAGGCGGTCGTAAGTTTAGTTTTTCCGCTTTGATTTTAATCGGTGATGGACAAGGACACGTAGGGTTTGGTTTTGCCAAAGCCAACGAAGTCTCCGATGCTATTCGCAAAGGAACTGAAGCAGCGCACAAGAACGTTTATACAATTGAGATGGAAGGAAGTTCGATTCCCCACGAAGTTTATGTGGAGTGGGATGGAGTTAAGCTTCTTCTCAAGCCAGCTCCCGCCGGAACAGGCGTAGTCGCTGGTTCGAAAGTTCGATCTGTCTTAGAATTGGGCGGTGTGAAAGACGTGATTGCGAAGAACCTTGGTTCGAACAATCCGCTCAACCAAGTCAAAGCGACATTCAAAGCGTTTGGACAATTGAAAAACCGTGAACAGTGCTTCGCAGAGCGAAGAGGAGCTGTAGCTCATGCTTAACTTATCAAACTTAGCGAATACAAGTCGCCCTAAGAAAAAAGTACAACGCATTGGACGAGGCATTGGCTCTCGTCGAGGCGGCCACGCTGGACGAGGCGGAAAAGGGGATAGCCACCGCTCTGGTTATCGCAAGCGTTTTGGATATGAAGGGGGACAAGTTCCTCTCTATCGCAAATTGCCCATTCGCGGGTTTACTCGCGGTCTTTTTAAGATGCCATCCAAAGCAATCTCGTTTGCTAAAATTGAGCAATATTACTCTGATGGTGAGACAGTCAACCAAGCAACCCTGCATGAGAAAGGTTTAGTTCCCCGTTATTTACCCGGTGGAGTGAAGATTTTAGCGGTTGGCGAGCTCACTAAAAAAGTGACGATTGAAGCGCACGGTTTTTCTGCTACAGCTCTAGAGAGACTGAAAGAAAAATCGATTCCTCACAAGATTATATCTAAAGAGTAAATATGATCGAAGCGATCAAGCGGGTCTTTGAGATCCCGGAATTAAAGGCAAAAATCTACTTTACACTTCTGATGGTTTTTGTCTGCCGTATTGGTTCTTACATTCCGGTCCCAGGGATTAACGCGGACGTCGCGATCAGTCTCTTTCGATATGCGACGGGAGGAGGACAAAACCTGTTCCAACTCGTCGATATCTTTTCGGGCGGCGCCTTTGCCAAAATGACGGTCCTTGCGCTGGGGGTTATGCCCTATATCACTGCAACCATCGTCATGCAGCTCTTGATCGCTCTCGTTCCCTCTTTACAGCGGGAAGTTCGTGAGAGCCCTGATCAAGGACGACGCAAGCTGTCGAAATGGACCCGTATGGCCACTCTCTTTTTGTCACTCATCCATTCGGGTCTCTTTGCTAAGTATGCGATTCAAATGAATTTTTCCAGCCCTGGAATCGTGGTCTCGGAACTCATAGACCTCAAAATCTTTGGGATCTCCTGGCTCTTCTACCTCACTGTTATGGTGACCATGACAGCAGGGACATTGCTCCTCATGTGGATCGGCGAGCAAATCACTGAAAAGGGGATTGGAAACGGAATTAGCATTATCATCGCTACCGGCATCATTGCTTCGCTCCCAAGCACCATTGGCTCTATCATCAAGCAACTCAACTTGGAATCTCAAGAAGCGGGCCAGCTGAGCTTTGCTACCCTGATCGTCCTTTGTGCATTGTTTGTGCTCATCACCATTGGCACCATTTTAATTATTCAAGGACAGCGCCGCATTCCTCTTCAGTATGCCCGACGGATTGTCGGTCGCCATGAGGTACAAGGGGGTAATTCCCATATTCCACTGAAGATCAACTATGCCGGCGTAATTCCTGTTATCTTTGCATCTTCTCTGCTCATGTTCCCTGCAACTATCGGCCAGTTCTTAGGAAAAAACACCTGGATGGGCCAAGTGTCGAATTATCTCTCCCCAGGCTCTTGGGTATACGTAGGATTTTATGTCCTCCTTATTCTATTTTTTACTTACTTCTGGACAGCGACCCAATTCAAACCTGACCAAATTGCCTCCGATATGAAAAAGAATGGCGCTTTTGTCCCTGGTATCCGACAAGGCAAGCCAACCCAAGATTTTTTAGAATCGACGATGAGCAAGATTACTTTGGCGGGAGCCATGTTTTTAGCTATTATCGCCATCTTGCCAACACTGGTAGGTAAATTGATGGGCGTTGATGCCAACATCAGCCAATTTTTTGGCGGAACCTCTTTGCTGATCTTAGTAGGTGTGATTTTAGACACCTCTAAACAGATTGAATCTCATCTACTTATGAAACGGTACGACGGCTTCATGACCAGAGGACGCCTGCGCGGTCGATAATTGGATTAAGAGATTGTAATTTAACTAGTTTCTATGCTATTTTGTATGGACCAATAAAGGAAACACCCAACATGCCTAGAGTCATCGGGATTGATATTCCAGATAAAAAGCGGTTAGAAATTGCTCTGACCTATCTCTTTGGAATTGGCCGAGTCCTCGCCAATGAGATCATTGATAAACTTGGTTTGAATAAAGATATGCGAGCAGGCGATCTCAACGAGGAGCAAATTGCTCAGTTGAACGCTATCCTCTCTTCTGCCGAATACATAGTTGAAGGGGATCTCCGCCGTCAAATTCAAAACAACATTAAACGCCTCGTCGGTATTCACTGCTATCGCGGTGGGCGACATCGATTGGGACTTCCTGTGCGCGGTCAAAGAACCCGTACGAATGCAAGGACCCGCAAAGGCAAACGCAAAACGGTCGCGAACAAGAAAATCTAAATGAGGAGATAGGTCCCTTGTCAAAAGTCGAACAGAAAACCCCACCGAAAAAAGTCGGTGCTCGCATTAAGAAGAAAGTCGTACGCACAGTTCCTGCTGGCATTGCACATGTCAAGGCAACGTTTAACAACACGATCGTTGCTATCACCGATTTGGCCGGCAATGTGATTGCTTGGTCGTCGGCTGGTAAATCGAACTTCGTCGGCTCTCGCAAATCTTCCGCTTTTGCTGCTACTGTAGCTGCTCAAAACGCAGCAAAAGAAGCGATGGCGCTCGGAATGAGAGAATGCGAAGTAAATTTGAACGGTCCCGGTGCTGGACGTGAATCTGCCGTCCGCGGCCTTATGAGCGCTGGCTTGTCGATCACCATCATTCGAGATAAAACCCCTGTGCCGCACAACGGCTGCAGAGCCCGTAAGCGCAGACGCGTATAAAACTTTGAAGGAGACGTAGGATGTCATCACTTAAGTATGGCAAATTTGAAATGCCAGAGCGAATCAAACTCGATGAAGCAAACCGCTCATCTACGTTTGCCCGTTTTATCGTCGAACCATTTGAACGTGGGTTTGGTCACACGGTTGGCAACGCCCTCCGAAGAATCATGCTCGCCTCTCTCGAAGCTCCATCGATTCTCTCGGTCCGCATAGAAGGTGTTCCTCACGAATACATGGCTATTGAGGGCATCATTCAAGACATGACCCATATCGTCCTCAATTTAAAGGGAGCTCTTCTCCGTAAATTGAATACTGATAACGACATGCATCCCCGCGAAATCAAAACGATCACGAAGATGCTCGATATTACCGATGAAATGATCGAGAAAGGGGATGGCGAATACAAAGTGACTCTGAAAGATCTCATGGGTGGAAATGGAGAATTTGAGTTGGTCAATTCAGACCACCACATTTTCACTGTGACCAAGCCGATGATGAAGCGGGTCGATCTTAAAGTAGGTCTCGGCCGCGGCTATGTTCCCTCAGAGCGACATGCCTTTGAAAAGGGGATTGATGAAATTGTCATCGACTCTTCTTTCTCTCCTGTACGACTGGTCAATTATTACGTCGAGAACACTCGCGTCGGCCAAGACACCGACTTTGATCGCTTGATTCTTGAAATAAAAACTGATGGTCGAGTTACGCCAGTCGAGGCCCTCACTTTTGCAGCGCAAATCGGCATCCATCATTTCCAAGTCTTCCAAACAATCAATACCCATACGATTTACTTCGACAAAGGTGAAACGCAAGTCAACCGCGATCGCGATGAAATCTTGCAAAAATTGTCGTTGAAGATCAACGAAATCGAACTCTCTGTTCGCTCGACGAACTGCTTGGCAAACGCTAGCATTGAAACGATCGGCGAACTGGTAGTGATGCCAGAATCGGAAATGCTCCGTTTCCGCAACTTTGGCAAGAAGTCGCTCACTGAGATCAAACAAAAACTCGATGAGTTAGGACTTTCTCTCGGTATGGATTTGAACAAGTATGGAATCAATCGAGATAACATCAAGTCGATCATCCAAAATTACACGCAAGAAAAAGTGGGCAGTATTGAAGTATGAGACACGGCAAACACACATTTAAAGTCGGTCGAACGGGATCCCATCGCCGAAGCATGATTGCAAATATGTTAAAATCCCTCATTGAAAATGGGCGGATTTCAACGACGATTGTCAAAGCGAAAGAACTTCGTCGACATGCCGATCGAATGGTGACATTAGCCAAGAAAAACACCTTGGCCTCCAAACGAAACGCAATCGCTACCTTAAAAGTGAGCTTTAATCCGCTCTCTTCAAAGGAAGCTCGTCAAGTCAAAGCAGGTGAGAAAGGTTCCTGCGCCCGCGACCGAAACGTCATTGGGAAGCTATTCGGAGAACTCCGAGAGCGCTATGCAAGTCGCAACGGCGGCTATACTCGGATTATCCGTGCAGGAGACCGCGTAGGCGACCGAGCAACCACTTGCTATATTGAATATATTCAGTAACTTACGCAGTACTTAAAGAACCACTTGTAGCGAGCCTATCGAACAAGTGGTTCTTGCTTTTTTGGGCTTTACAATGCCCTTTGAAATGCGGTATCCTGTGAATGTTTAAGGATGCTATGGTAAAAAGGATCGCAATCAATGGGTTTGGCCGCATCGGCCGTCTGGTCCTAAGAAATGCACTTAAAAATCCAGCCCTTCAAGTGGTCGCGGTCAATGACCTAGTCCCTCCTGATAATCTCGCCTATTTGCTCAAGTATGACACGGTTCACGGACGTTTTTCAAAGTCCGTAGAAGTCTCAGGCAATTCCTTAGTAGTCGATGGTCGATCGATCGACGTTTGCGCGGAAAAAGACCCTTCTAAACTGCCCTGGAAGGCCCACAAGGTCGACTATGTAGTTGAATCGACGGGTCGCTTTACCCATTTGGAAGATGCCAAAAAACATCTTGAAGCTGGTGCAAAGAGAGTTCTTATTTCTGCCCCTGCCAAGGACGGCGTGCCGACCTATGTCATGGGAGTCAATCACACACAATACAACCCGGCCGTCGATACGGTCCTTTCCAATGCCTCTTGCACAACCAATTGCCTGGCGCCGCTCTGTAAAGTGCTTCTCCAGAATTTTGGCATTGAAGAGGGGCTGATGACGACGGTTCATT
The DNA here is from genome assembly GCA_028873375.1 of Verrucomicrobiota bacterium. Taxonomy (GTDB): domain Bacteria; phylum Chlamydiota; class Chlamydiia; order Chlamydiales; family SM23-39; genus CAITMJ01. The sequence goes on along the minus strand of JAGWKU010000032.1, from coordinate 1,630 downwards.
CTCTAACAGCTAGTCAACCCACAGTAGATGGCCCTTCTCATAAAGATTGGCGTGGTGGACGAGCAGCTGGTTACAATATTATTCCAGCCTCTACGGGGGCTGCGAAAGCGGTGGTCCTTTGCCTTCCTGAATTGAAAGGCAAACTCACCGGCATGGCTTTTCGAGTTCCGACGCTCGACGTTTCCGCCGTCGACCTAACCGTGCGCCTCTCTTGCGACACGAGCTATGAGGAAATTTGCAAAGCTATGGATGCGGCTGCACAAGGCGAGCTTAAAGGCATCCTCGCTACTACAGATGAAGAGCTAGTCTCTTCAGATTTGATTGGCAGTCACTATTCCTGCATCTTTGACAAGCTCGCAGGAATTGCATTGAATAAACGATTTTATAAATTGATCGCTTGGTATGACAACGAGATGGGCTATGCCCAACGCGTCGTTGACTTGCTCGGGCTTATGGCTTCAAAAGAGTAAACGCATGTGCTGTCCCCTGCTTCCAAGCGCAAAACCCTTAACATTCGGAAAATCCAGTGAATTTTACACGAGAACCCATCATCGAAACAGTCATCACCCCCCGCGAGGGGTGCAAACTGCTCGTCCGCAACAGCAAAGCGAATGGGCAAGAAGAATATTCAGTCGAGGCCGTGGAAGTCGTTTCCTTCGGGCACTCTTTTTTCTTCCGTTCCCTTGAACGTCCGAAATCGTTTCTCGTCCCTGTGAGCGATTACGAAATCCTCGAACTTCGCGAAACGCGTCTGCCGCTGAAGAACGCTCCAGCCGACCGTTCCATCAAGATCGGCGGTGGTCGCGACGCAGCTCCCCGTCCCTATCGCGAACAACCTAACGAAGAGCGCCCTCGCGAAGAATCGCTCGACACGAACGGCTCGTCCTCCGAGCAGCCTCCTTCTGGTGGATCGCCAGACCGGATGGATCGCAAACGAGATCGTCGTCGTCGCGGCCGCCGCGGAGGACGCGATCGTGGCCACGACGGACACGAGCGGATGCCCCCCACTGAACAGCAGCAACAGCAATCTTCTCCTCCTGAAGGGACTGAATTTCGCGAAGAGCCTGCTCCTACTGGTGAAGAGGTAAAAGCGCCCTCTTTCATTTCCAAACTCTTTCCTCCGCCCCCAACTCTTATTAAAGAGACTTTAGGTCGCTATAAAACGACCGAGTCGGTTGAGGAAGAGCTCTTTCCAGAACCTTCGAATCCTTCTGAATCGATCGAGGACGGTCTTTTTGACGGGCATCGTCCAGCTGATTCAGACGATGACGAAGAAAAACCATTAGAGTGAAATAGGGGCCCGCTAAGGCGGGCCTTGAATCTATCTACTCTTTCTGTTTAAACTAGTTTCTCTTATTTGCTTGGATGGTGGAATGGTAGACACTAAGGACTTAAAATCCTTTGGTAGCAATACCGTGCGGGTTCGAGTCCCGCTCCGAGCAATTTTGCCGGGCAAAAGTGCTCGGAAGCAAGCCACCTGCGTGGCTTGCGTGCGGGACTCGAGTCTCCCCCGATGTTTTGCTTTGGCAAAACCGGGGGAGACCGCGGGCCCGCAGCCTAGCTGGTAGCAGCTAGGCGTGAGGGCGTCCCTGGGCGTGACGGAGTACACGCCTGGGGGAAAGAGGGGTGC
>JAGWKU010000031.1 GCA_028873375.1 Verrucomicrobiota bacterium | reverse complement strand
TTTTCGAATGAACATGGTTCCATGTTATACATGGTCGGCTTAAATATAAACTTAAAGTATTAAATATCAAGGCACTACAAAATTTCGAAACGGTCGATTTGTCTATGAAGGGGTAGAGGGCAACACATTAAAAAATGCGGAAGTCAGGACTATGTCCCGTGTGCGGGTGCCTAGGCCGATTGAAAAATCCATCAAAAATCTTCCAGAGGATTAATTGATGACACGCCCTAGACAAATTTCTGTAGTTCCGCTTCTAGCTTGACGATGTCTTTGACAAAGTTGCGAATTCCTTCGGAGAGCTTGTCGTTGGCCATTGCGTTGTCGCTGAGCTGATAGCGGAAGGTCTTTTCTTCGACGGTGAGCTTTTGCAAATTGGTCGCTGCCGCTTTGGTGGGGTCGAGTTTGCGGGGGACCGGATCGTTGCTCTTTTTGAGTTCTTCGAGAAGGGGAGGGGAGATGGTGAGAAGATCACAGCCGGCGAGTTCGAGAATCTCGTCCTTGTTGCGGAAAGAGGCTCCCATGATCTGGGTCTTATAGTCAAATTTTTTATAATAGGTATAAATAGCGGTGACCGACTTGACACCGGGATCTTCAGCAGGCGGGTATGACTCAACACCGTCGTTTTTCTTATGCCAGTCGAGGATACGACCGACAAAAGGGGAGATGAGGGTTGCTTTAGCCTCGGCGCAGACGATCGCTTGAGGCAGGCTAAACAGGAGGGTCATGTTGCAGTGGATCCCCTCTTTTTCAAGCTGTCTTGCCGCGACGGCCCCTTCCCAGGTGGATGCAAGCTTGATGAGGATCCGTTTCCGGTCGATGCCGGCAGCTTCGTAGAGGGAGACAATCCGGTGGGCCTTAGCGATGCTTCTTTCGATGTCAAAGGAGAGGCGGGCGTCAACCTCGGTCGAGACGCGTCCGGGGATGAGCTTGAGAATTTCAAGACCAAAGTTGACAAAGACCTTGTCGAGGGCAAATTCGAGCCAGTTAGCCTCCCCTTTCGATTTGCCATAGCGGATCGCCTCTTCGATTAGGGAGCGGTATTGGGGCTTTTGGCTGGCGGCGTAGATAAGGGAGGGGTTGGTGGTTGCGTCGGTGGGGCTAAAAGCCTTGATCGATTCAAAATCCCCCGTGTCAGCGACGACGGTGGTCATTTTTTTGAGTTGATCGAGTTGGTTCATTGAAAAGGCCCCTTTAGCTTGATGTAATTCATCCATTCCCCTTCGCCATTCAATAATTTGCTATAGAAATCGGCAAACTGATCGGGGGAAATGGTCCCTTGAAATCCATCTATCAGGATACCAACTGGCTTGCCTTCTTGCAAGGCTAAGATGAGCTGTTCGGTGAGGGAGGGAGGGAGGAGGAGGCGCATCTTCCCTTCACGGCAGGGGGCCGCTTCACGGAAGGTATGGTCGTCGATCGAGAGGGTCACTTCTACCATCTGATTGGGTGATGGGCGAAAGCGGTGAATATTGAGAAAGACAAAGGCCTGGAGCTGGTCGCCGATTTTGAGGAGTTCAAGTTTGAGATGAGAAGTTGGGTCGTTGTAGAGGAGGCGAGAGGAGGAGTAAGGGCTTTCTTGGTTTGCAATCGAGTCATAGCGCCAGTTGGAAGAAGAACCACAACTACTTAAAAGAACGCAGAATGCAGAATGCAGAATGCAGAAGTAAAAAGAGGAGAAGATCTTCTTACAGTTTTGCATTCTGCACTCTGAGTTCTGAATTCAATGGGCGGAGTTGCCTTGGCTGATCGCTACAATGACGATGCCGATGATCGCAGCGGTAGCAGCACCTCCTGCGAAGATCCAGTTTTGCCATGTATTGCTGCTTGCGCTGCTCGTCGCTGTCGCTGCAGCGACACCGACGTTTTCACTGGTTTCTTCTATGGCAGGAGCCGGAGTAGCAGGCGGCTCATCGCTGCTGAGAGGGCTCAAGGAGAGAGAGAAGACGAGTAGGGCGGTGGCGATGTATTTCATGGGGGCGACCCTTTCTTATAAATTTTTACATATCCATCTTTTAGAGCGAGAAATTGCCAGTGGCTGCCGAGCGAGGAGGTGTTTTTTGCGATCGCGTCCTGCAATTGCTTCCACTGCTTATCTTGCTCTTGTTTATCGTCACTGCCCAAGCCCGTATACAGAGAGAGGATCTGCGAGCGAGCAGTTTCATCTGAGATCATCGACCATAAATCATTTGTGAATTGAAGGGAACTGAGAGCTGTGAGAATTTCTTTTTGTCTAGCAGGAAATTCCTTTTTGAGGGTCGCTGCAGTGAGGATGTAGGCGATTTTATCTTTGACGACGATCGCTTGGAGCATCAAAATGTCTCCCCAAGGAGAGGGGTTTGTGATTTCGGTGAGCTGGCCTGCGCCCCCTTTGGTCTTGAGTTGGCCTAAGTCGCGCCACTGGGTGTTGGGTTGGGAGAGATGAATCCCCTTCACCGCTTTGACGTATTCTTTTAAGGAACAGTCGACCGCTTCGGTTGCTAGGTTGATCGAAGGACAAAAATCAGAGGAGGAGCCTTTGGTGACAAACCCAATCTGGACATGTTCGGAAAGGTTTTTAGGCTGAGCCGCTTGCCATTCAGGTGGGGGTTGAAAAATGCAAATAGGGGCTGCCCAACAAAAGAGAGGAAAAAGAAAAAGGAATTTCATAAGAACGACCTAGAGTGTCAGTGACTAGTGCTGCTGTTATTTTGTTCCAAGAGAGCACAAATGGTTGCGATTCCGCCGGCGAGTAAGATCCCCCAGCCCATCATTGAGAGAACGGTGGCGTTGCGAGAACTATAACCGGCAGCTTCTCCGCGCCGAGAGGCGGGGCGAGGGGATTCTTGCGCAAAGGAGGGGGACGCGACTGCTACAAGGAAAAGGCATAAAATGAATTTTCTCATCGCAGTGCAAGCTCCTCATTACAAGAATAGGAGCGACTCCTAGAGTCTGTCAAACACAGACACGTAGAGGGCGTTTGAATCGCTTCAAACACCCTCTTCTTAGCAATCGCATAAAAATCCCTTCTCTTGAAGGGGAATTCTTAGTGGCTGTTGTTGCCTGCAGCCATTCCGCAAGTAAAGCCAACGACGAGACCGATCGCTGCAAGAGCTCCTAAGCCAATGCCCCACGCGAAGCTATTGCTCGAGCCAGAGCTACGGCCAGCCGAAGCGCCTTTGCCTGTTGAAGTTGTCGTTTGAGCAAAGCCAGCGTTGCCAGCGAGCAGTGCCACAGCGGTTAAAAGAGCGGTTACTTTTTTCATGGTTGTCTCCAGTTATGAATACCCTACCAGGGTGGTTGTGTCTAAATCCGGTTATATCTTTTTTTGATTTTTTCTGCCACAAATTAAATGGCTCTCGAAAGAAAAGAGGAGCAGATGTAAAATGCGAGGTTTGAACATAGGAGCTACTTGCAAAACTCTTCGACGCACAAAATCGCCCTTTTGAGTCTCATTGAGGCCCCACCGCCTCGCCTGCCCTCTTGGGCAGGCCGCCGTTGGTGTGGCATGGCCGCGCTTCGCTTGTCCCTCTCAATGGGACTCAAAAACATCGATTTTTTGCTGTCGTGGAGTTTTGCAACTAACTCCACAGATGTGGTTTGGCGATGAGAAACTTAGAGACGGGAAAAGAGAAGATACAGAAGATTTGCGATGCGATTCGAAAGGAAACGCTGGAACCGGCCAAGCAGGAGGCTCGTGAGATTGTCGAAAACGCTCACTTGCAAGCATCTGCGGTCATTAAAGAAGCTGTTGCACAAGCAGAATCTTTAAAAGCCGCTGCCGCTAGCGAAATTGAAGAGAAGAAGAGGATCTTTGAAGCCTCTCTCCACCTCTCTTGCCGCCAAGGCATTGAGCTGCTCAAGCAAAAAATCGAGCAAGAGCTCTTCAATGCAGAGCTTGCCGACCTGGTCAAAAAAGAGATGACCTCTCCAAAAATCATCATCGATTTGATCGAAAGCTTTATGCGCTCGCTCGAAGAGCAGGGAATTGAAGAGGATTTCGAAGTGGTCATCCCGAAAGAAATCCCTCCCCGATCGATCAATTCTCTGTTGAGTAACAAGGTGTTGGATCACCTTAAAGACAAGTCGGTGGTGCTTGGCGATTTTCAAGGCGGAGTCCAAATCCGCATGAAGGGGCGCCAGATTACCATTGATATTTCCGACGCCGTGGTGCGCGATTTGATCGCTCGTTATATCCGCCGCGACTTAAGAGATTTGGTATTTAAGGTATAAGAGCGATGCAATACTACTTTGTGGCTGCGGCCCTTCCCCCTCTAAGCATTGGCTCTAAGCCGGAAATGTCTTTCCAGGCGTTTCAGGAGCTCCTCAATCTCAATTTGACCCAGGCTGACTTGAAGAAGGTCGCCGATCTGCTCCGCTTGATCGATTTAGCCAATATGCGCGCTCTTTGGATGGGGTTGCCGCTCGACGAACGAGGTAACGTCTCTCCAAAGCGGCTCGAAGAGGTGATTTTGATCCGCGAGCTGCCTCACTACATCCTCGACTTTCTCGATCGATATGAGACGGTCGAAGAGCGGCTCCGCTATTTTTCCTCGCTTTACGCTTCGCTGTTCCAAGAGATGGCTCAAAAGACCGATGGCTTTTTACGCGCCTATTATACCTTTGAACGAGAGGTGCGCCTCATTTTGACAGCCCTTCGAGCCAAACGGATGAAGCGCGATGTAGTCCGCGAAATGCAATTTGAAGATCCGAGCGATCCGCTCGTCATGGATATCTTGGCGCAAAAAGATGCCGCTGAATACGCGCCGCCGCAAGAATATGAAGACTTAAAAACATTGTTTTTGAATCATCTCTCTGATCCCAAAGCGCTCTATCGAGCTCTGCTTGAATACCGCTTTGCCAAGATTGAAGAAATGGAAGAAAACGAGCCTTTTTCAATCAACCACCTTCTCGGATATGCCGCTCGCCTTTTGATTGTTGAATCATGGGCGAACTTGAATCAAGAGCAAGGAATCGCAATCATCGAAGATTTGAGCAAGTATGGATAAAAAAACACAAGCGACCGGTAGCGTCGTAGAAGCTTTCGGAAACCTCCTCCACGTACGCTTTGAAGGAGCGATTCGACAAGGAGAAATTGCCAAGGTCAAAGTGGGGCAAGAATTGCTCCTCGCCGAGGTCATTGAAATTGCGGGGAGTGTTGCAAAGCTCCAAGTGTTTGAAGACACCCGTGGCATCAAGCTCAATACCCCCGTCGTCTTTGCGGACCACCTGCTAGAAGCAGAGCTCGGACCTGGCCTTCTCACCTCTATTTTCGACGGCCTTCAAAATCCGCTGGAAAAAGTCTCCCACGCCACCGGCTTTTATCTTACGCGCGGCGTCTACCTAACCCCTCTCGACCGAGAGAAAAGCTGGGACTTTCAACCGATAGCTAAGCCAGGAGATGTCCTGGCGCGAGGTGATACACTCGGCTTTGTCCCCGAAGGCAGATTCCAACATGCGATCATGGTTCCCTTTTCCTTTTTTGGTAAAGTGCACATCGAATCGGTCGCGAAAAGAGGCGTCTACTCGATCGATGCAGTGATTGCCCACGGAAAAGATCAGCAAGGCCATCCAGTTGAATTCAAAATGGTCCAAAAATGGCCTGTCAAAGCAGACCTGATGGAAGGGAAAAAGATCCGTCCTTCCCGCATGATGGACACAGGGCTCCGCATTCTCGATACCCAATTTCCCATCTTGAAAGGAGGCACCTTTTGCTCGCCAGGCCCCTTCGGCGCTGGAAAAACGGTGATGCAGCATCACCTTTCGAAATATTCGGCTGTTGACATTGTCGTGATCGTCGCTTGCGGTGAGCGAGCCGGCGAGGTGGTCGAAGTGTTAAAAACATTCCCACAGCTCATCGATCCTCATACCAACGAATCGCTGATGAAGCGAACGGTGATGATTTGCAACACCTCTTCGATGCCGGTTGCCGCCCGAGAAGCTTCTGTTTATATGGGCGCGACCATTGCCGAATACTATCGGCAAATGGGACTCGACGTCCTTCTCCTCGCCGACTCGACGTCGCGCTGGGCGCAAGCGATGCGCGAAATGTCGGGCCGCTTGGAAGAAATTCCCGGTGAAGAGGCATTTCCCGCCTACCTCGCCTCGCGCATTTCAGCCTTCTACGAGCGAGCAGGAGTTTTAAGTCTTCGAAATGGCAAAACAGGCTCACTCACGATCGGCGGTAGCGTCTCTCCTGCCGGCGGAAACTTTGAAGAGCCAGTGACCCAAGCCTCTCTCTCTGTCGTTGGCGCCTTCCATGGCCTCTCCCGCGCCCGCTCCGACGCGCGCCGCTTTCCCGCTGTAGACCCGCTCATTTCGTGGACGAAGTACTTGCCCGAAACCGGCGCCGAGCTCGATGCCCGTTATAAAGGCTGGGAAAAAGCGGTATTGCACAGTGCCGAAGTCTTGCGCAAAGGAGAAGAGATCGGCAAACGGATGGAGGTCGTCGGTGAAGAAGGCGTTGCGATCGAAGACATGATCGTCTACTTGAAAAGCGAACTCTACGAGTTTTGCTACCTGCAGCAAAACGCTTTTGACAAGGAAGATGCCTACAGCCCGCTCGATCGGCAAATCGAAACATTTACGCTCATACAAAAGATTTTTGATATGCGCTTTGATTTCGATACACACGACGCAGCGCGCGGTTTCTTCCTCAACCTCCAAAACGAGATCAAGAACATCAACTTCCTCCCATACAAATCGCCCAAATACAAAGAGGCGATGGAAGCAGTCCAAAAGAAAGTGACTCAAGGAGCTCCTCATGCGTAAAGTGTACGACCGCATTATTGATATGCGGGGAAATTTGATCACCGTCGCTGCGCAGGGCGTGAGTTTAGGCGAAGTAGCCATCATTCGGAAAAAAAACGGCACGATGACCTACGCCTCCGTGCTCCGCTTTGCCGATGACTTGGTCACTCTCCAAGTCTTTGAAAGCACCCGCGGTATTTCGACGGGCGACCAGGTGACTTTTTTAGGACGCCAGGTCCAAGCCATGTTCAGCGATACCCTTTTGGGACGCCGTTTGAACGGAGTTGGCTCTCCGCTCGACGATGGACCTGAGATTTTAGGAGAGGAGATCGACATTGGAAAACCCTCCTTTAACCCCGTGCGCCGCATCATTCCTCGCGACCTCGTCCGTACTAATATCCCAATGATCGACGTCTTTAATTGCCTCGTAAAATCGCAAAAAATTCCCATCTTTTCAATTGCAGGGGAACCCTACAACGAGTTATTGATGCGAATTGCGAACCAGACGAACGCCGACGTCGTCGTCATCGCCGGAATGGGCCTTCGCTTCGATGACTACCAAGCTTTTATCGAAAACGCAGAAAAATCGGGCTCGATGGAAAAAACAGTGATGTTCATCCACCGCGCAACCGATCCGCCCGTTGAATGCCTTCTAGTCCCCGATATGGCGCTCGCCGTCGCTGAAAAGTTTGCCCTCGAAGGAAAATCGGTCCTCGCTCTCTTGACCGACATGACTGCCTTTGCCGACGCCATCAAAGAGATCGCCATCACGATGGACCAGATTCCATCGAACCGGGGCTATCCTGGCTCGCTCTATTCCGATCTCGCCTCCCGCTATGAAAAAGCGGTCGACATCGAAGGAAGTGGCTCCATCACGATCATCTCCGTCACCACCATGCCCGGCGGCGATGTCACCCACCCGATTCCTGACAACACCGGCTACATCACTGAGGGACAATTCTACCTCCACGGCGGCTCGATCGACCCGTTTGGATCGCTCTCCCGCTTGAAACAGCAAGTGATTGGCAAAGTGACCCGTGAAGACCATGGCGATCTCGCCAATGCGATGATCCGGCTCTACGCCGACTCCAAAAAGGCGCGTGAACGGCAGGGGATGGGATTTAAACTCTCCCGCTGGGACGAAAAGCTTCTCCGTTATTCGTTCCTCTTTGAAGAGCGGATGATGAGCCTCGACGTGAATCTCCCCCTCGAAAAAGCGCTCGACCTCGGTTGGGAAACCTTGGCCGAATGCTTTACCTTCGAGGAGATCGGCATCAAAAAGGCCATTGCTGAAAAGTACTGGCCCAAAGAAGCAGAGCGCGCCTGATGAGCCTATCCGCAAATTATAGAGTCGATCTTCGAATTCTTTCGCGCGCCAGAGCCCCGAAACGGGGACCCTCGAAGTTTGGCCTCGCAAACTTACTAAAGTTTGGCTCGCCCTCAACTTCGCTCTGGACGTGCGAAATCTTTTCGAATCTCTTCCTCTCTACTTTACGGATAGGCTCATAATGCTCAAATTAACGAAGAACGAGCTCCGTACGCAGCAGACCCGCTTGAGCCTCTTCGAGAAGTATTTGCCCACGTTGCAATTAAAAAAAGCGATGCTCCAATTCGAAGTGAACGCTGTCTCCGCTGAACTTATCACCCTGCGAGCCGAGTTCACCTCGGTCAAAGAGACGGTGGAAAATTTTTCACCCCTTCTCCTTGATAAGTCGACCTGCGACATGCTTCACTACGCCGATCCGGTTCACGTGAAAAAACACTACGAGAACATCGCCGGCGTCGAAATTCCGATTTTCGATGAAGTGGTCTTTCGAGAGACCGACTATTTCTTCTTTGATACTCCTGTCTGGACTGACCGAGCAATCGAGCTTCTCCGAGAAATGGTGGTTGCCCGCGAGAAGGTAACAATTGCCGAAGAGAAAAAACGGGCGTTGGAAAAAGAACTCCGCGAAGTTTCTATCCGCGTCAATCTCTTTGAAAAAGTGCTCATCCCTAGATCACAAGAGAACATCAAGAAGATCCGCATTTTCCTCGGCGATCAGCAACTCGCCGCGGTTGCCCAAGCCAAAGTCGCCAAAGCCAAGCTGAGGGATGCAGTATGATCGTCAAGATGCACAAGTATTTGATCTACGGTGCGAAAGAGGAGATGAGCCGCTTCTTTGAACTCTCGCAACGAGCTGGCTTCCTCGAATTCATCGGCGTCGCTCATAAAAAATCGCTTGAGTTGCCCGACGAAGCAAAGACCATCTTGGCCGCGATCCGAATCGCCAGACGGCATGAGATTCACCCCCTCGAGGCTCCCAAAGCTCCCGCCGATCCGGTTGAGCTAGCCAAAATCCTCATCGACTACCAGTCTCAATACGAACAACTCCTCGAAGAAAAGAGAGTCCTCTCTACAGAAATTGCCCGCATCGCCCCCTTCGGCGATTTTCATCGCGACGACTTGGAAGAGATCGAGCAAAATGCTAAACGGGTCCTCCAATTCTTCTGCATGAAGAGCGATCTCGCTCGCGAAATCGTTCTCCCTCCTGAAGTCCTCTTCGTCGGCACCGAGTATGACCTTGACTATTTCGTCTCGGTCAATAAAGAACGGGCCCAATACCCCAAGATGATTGAAATCATGATCGAGCGCCCCGTCGGCGAACTCAAGTCCCATCTTTTCAGCGTCCAAGAAAACATTGCCCGTCTCGAAAGCGATATTCGCCACTACTCGAACGCTCTTCCCGACCTCCAACGCGGCCTCACCGACCTCCTTAACGACCACCACCTCCAGCTCGCCAAGCACGATGCCGCAGAACCGTTCGGAAGCTCCCTCTTCGTCATCGAAGCGTGGGTCCCCGAGACGAAAGTCAAATCGCTCTTTGCCCTCCTCAGCGGCTTGCGCATCTGCGCAGAAGAGATCGCCATCGAAGAAAAAGACAAGATCCCCACCTGCATGGAAAACACCAGCGGCGGTAAAATCGGCGAAGACATCGTCCACCTCTACGACATCCCTTCCCCTGAAGACAAAGATCCCTCCTGGTGGGTCCTCCTCTTCTTTGCCCTTTTCTTCGCCATGATCATCGCCGACGCAGGTTATGGCCTCATTTTCCTCTTTACTGGCCTTTATTTCCGGTGGAAAGCTCGGACCCTCTCTGCAGTGGCCCGCCGCTTCACCAGGCTCGTTCTCATTCTCGCTGTCGCTTGCACTCTCTGGGGCTTTCTCACCGCCTCTTTCTTCGGCCTAGAGATCGGCCCTAACAATCCCTATCGGCGCTTTTCCCTCATCCACACCCTCGCTTCGAAAAAAGCTGAATACCACCTCGCTCAAAAAGACGACGTCTACGACCTCTACGTCAAAGAATACCCCGACATCGCAAATGCCAAAGATGGCCACCAGTTCCTCGTCGATGCCGCCACCACTGAAGAGGGGGTCACTAAATACGAAGCGCTCGAGACATTTTACGACAATATTCTCCTCGAGGTTTCCCTTCTCGTCGGCATCCTCCATCTCTCTCTTTCCCTGCTCCGATACGCCCCGCGCAACTGGGCTAACATCGGATGGGTCTTGTTCATGATCGGCGGCTACCTCTATTTCCCCAAGATTCTCGACTCCACCACCATTGCTAATTTCACCGGCCTCATTTCCAAGCCCACCGCTTTTGCTTGGGGTCAACAACTTGTCTTTGGCGGCATTGCCTTTGCCTTTTTCGCCTCGCTTATCCAGCGCAAGTGGGCCGCCTTCCATGAAGTGACCAATGTGATCCAAGTCTTTGCCGACGTCCTCTCTTACCTCCGCCTCTACGCTCTTGCTCTCGCTTCCATCAAAGTCGCCGAGACCTTCAACCACATGGGATCAGGCTTTGGCCTCTTCTTCGGCGCCATCATCATTCTCGTCGGCCACCTAGTCAACATCTCGCTCTCCATCATGGGAGCGACCATCCACGGCCTTCGTCTCAACTTCCTCGAGTGGTATCACTACAGTTTTGCGGGAGACGGACGCCTCTTTAACCCTTTACGATTAAAAAAGACAAAATGAGGTATTTATGACCAATTACGACATGATTGGGCCTGGCATCGTTTTAGGCCTCGGCTGCCTTGGCAGCTCCATCGGTTGCGGTATCGCCGGCATGGCCTCCCACGCCGTGATGACCCGCGTCGAAGAAGGACACGGGAAATTCATCGGCCTCTCGGCCATTCCCTCTTCACAATCGATCTACGGCTTTGTGCTCATGGTCCTGATGAGAGACGCCATTCGCTCTGGTGGCCTCAGCGGCCTTAGCGCCATCGGCATTGGCCTCTTTGTCGGCTTTGCCCTCATGGCCTCTTCCATCTTCCAAGGCAAGTGCGCCGCGACCGCGATCCAAGCCTCTGCAAAGCAACCTGCCATCTTCGGCAAATCGCTTGCAGCGCTCGGTATCGTCGAATCGTTCGCTCTCTTCGCCTTCGTTTTCGCCCTGCTGCTCATCTAACCTCGGAGAGAATAGGCCGCGAAACGCGGCCAAAAAATTGCACCACTGAGATCACTGAGGCCGCGAAACGCGGCAAAAAAAGAGAGTTTTTTCTTCTTCTTTTGCGGCGTTTCGCCGCCTCAGTGATCTCAGTGGTGAACTTCTAACCGCGCTTCGCGGCTTCTCCGTGGTTTCTGGCTTGCCTGGATTGAGCGATTTTGGCAGAGTGCGGAATATGAAGGAACGCAAAGAAAGAGACACCCTGGGCGAAGTCGCCGTTCGAGCTGACCGCTACTGGGGTGCCCAGACGCAACGATCTGTGCAGAATTTCGCCATCGGCCATGAGACGATGCCCATCGAAGTCATTCGGGCACTGGCCTATGTCAAAAAGGCCGCCGCGATGGTCAACTGCGACTTAGAGCTATTGCCTGAGCAGAAAAAAGAACTCATTAGCCAAGTTTGCGATGAAATCCTCAGCGGCAAACTCGACATCCACTTTCCTCTCTCTGTCTGGCAAACCGGCTCCGGCACACAGACCAACATGAACGTCAATGAGGTGATCAGCAACCGAGCCATCGAGTTGGCCGGAGGCAACATGGGATCGAAAGAGCCCATTCACCCCAACGACGACGTCAATATGTCCCAGTCGTCAAACGACGTATTTCCCAGCGCGATGCACGTTGCTGCCATGTTGTTGATCCAACAAAAATTGTTGCCTGCGTTGAACACGTTGCAGAGAGGCTTTGCCCAAAAAGCCGATGAATTCGATGAAATCATCAAAGTGGGACGAACCCACTTGATGGACGCCGCGCCCCTTACGCTCGGTCAAGAATTTTCCGGCTATGCAGCCCAGGTGAAACAAGCCATCGAAGCGATCGAAGCACAAATGGAGCCCATGTCCGAGTTGGCCATTGGAGGCACTGCGGTGGGCACAGGAGTGAACGCGCCGCCAGGATTTGGGGAAAAAGCGGCTGCTGTGATCTCCCAGTTGACCGGCTTATTGTTTACCAGCGCGGTCAACAAATTCGCCGCATTGGCCGCCCACGATGCGATCGTGGGCTTGAGTGGCTCGCTTCGGCAAACAGCCGTTGCCTTCATGAAAATTGCCAACGACATTCGGTGGATGGGATCGGGCCCCCGCTCCGGCCTCAGCGAGCTCTTTTTACCCGAAAATGAACCTGGCTCCTCGATCATGCCCGGCAAGATCAACCCCACTCAAAGCGAGTCGATGACCATGGTCGCAGTCCAAGTGATGGGCAACGACACCGTCATCGCGTTTGCCGGATCTCTCGGCAATTTCGAACTCAACGTTTTCAAGCCCGTCATGATTTACAATCTAATCCAATCGATCCATCTCCTGGCCGGTGTCGCCCTCAACTTCCAGGAAAAGTGTCTCAGCGGTCTTCGGCCCAATCTCAAGCAACTCCAGAAAAACGTCCACCACTCGCTCATGCCCGCCACCGCGCTCAATGGCGTGATCGGCTACGACAAAGCGGCCCAAGTGGTCAAAAAAGCGTATGCAGAAGATTTAAGTCTCAAAGAAGCGGCTGTGAAACTCGGCTTTCTTACGCCAGAGAAATTCGACGCTGCCGTCGATGTCAAAAAGATGATTGGATCAGATCAATAGGCCCGAACGGCTGGTTGCATTTCTGCGTATTGCTTGAATAGCTCTTTGCTGCAACTCACGCGAGCTAACTCTTGTACAGAAGGAGATCTTTCATCAAAAGGGATGGAAAAGGAAGAGGTCATTTCCGCTAAGCGTTTTAGGTTTTGCAAGACTCCATTTCGTTGTCCTACCTCATTCACTTTTTCTGCCTTTGTTTCATTTCCTTTTCCAGTCTGAGCGTCTTCAAGATAGTGAAGAAGAACGTCATTTATTTTTTCATAAGAATGTAAACAAGCGTTTACTAAGGAAGGATTAATCGGTTTTTTAGCAAATTTGAAAACAGCAGTTTCAAACTTATGTCGACGAGAGAGGAAACTCGTCGCTTGATGACGAGAAAAAGCAGCTCCGTTGTCGATGCCTTGAACAAGTCCTTCAGAAGAAATAAATAAATTTTCCGTGTGTCGGTCGATGTTGTCGATCAAAAAGTCGATCAACATCAAAAATTGGTAGGAGAGGATAAATTGACGAGCCTTGTCTGTCATAGGCTTCCACTCTTCGTTGAATCCCAGTTTTTCTTGCAGTTTTTTCCTCTGGCATGGGCAATCGAGAACTTGTCGCACGAGACAGTGAGAGAGCCAGTCGATTTTTTGCAGTTCTAGTTCTTCCCTCAGTGAGTGTCCTTCTGCCATCATCTGCAAAGAACCCCGCTTGGTTCCAATCCAGCCACCTTGTCTCGGCAAGTTGACGACAAACGTCTCGGGGATCACATGCTGTAAATCTGGCTTATTTGTCGCTTCTGCGATGATGCACCCCAGTTGATAAGCTGCCTGTTCAGCTAAGTATTCTTCATCGCGAGGGAAAGCGCTGTCTTCTCGCAGCCACTTGACGAAGTGCTTTTTAATCCAGTAGGTCCAAGTCTTATTGCGCGAACCGTGCGGTGCTTGGTCCCACGGCTTAAAGACGCCTAGTTTTTCTCCCTTGTAATTGACCAGAAAGCGAGTTCCGCTCGTCCCGCCATTGGGCTGCGGCATTTTTACGCCGAGCCGCAAAGCGAGCGCTCCGTCAATCAGCTTATTGATAAAATCAATGGATGGTGGAGTCCCTTGGTCAGAAGGAACGACGACTTCGAAGGGAAAGGTGCTTCTCAATCTATGAATGAGATCTGGATGGATTTTGGATCGGTTGTAAGAGAGAGGGGCTAGCAGGACGAAGAAAAGATACTGAAGAGATTTGCTGTCTCTAAAATAGTCGTTAGACTCATCGTTTTGAGTTGAGAGGATTTTTCGAACGAATTCGGGGTCTGCAATCAACTCTTCTACAACTTTGAGATCAGGTTTTTTATTTCCTTGTTGAAGCTCTTCAATGAGCTTTACATACGGATGCGGGGGCTCAGGGTTGGGAGGAAGTGCATTTCGCAAGTGCTCATCCTTTGGCAAAGGGGTTGTTCGCGCAAGGATAGGATCGATATGAGAGAATTTTTTCCGGACGAGTTTAGCTATTCTCTGATGCTGCTCAACTGAATCGGGTTTAAGATCTGCTACTAGTTGTCGAATGTGCAGGCGAGCCAGGCTTTTCTGATGAACCCAATCGAACAGATGTTTGAGGACGTAGAGAATCTTTTGGCAGAGCCCTTGGATTTTTCGGAGGCGCCCTTCGTTATCGAGCCTTACCCAGTCCTTTTTCTTGATCGAGAAAAGGCACTTGTATTCCGGGTTTTCTCGAAGGTCTGGAAACTGTTGATCCCAGGTCTGTTTAATTCCGTTTACCACGATAATTCCTCAATTTTCTCCCGAAAGTATAACATAATTATTGATTCTTTTCCCGCTTAAAATGAATGGTTTATCGGAATGCCGAGGCGGGCTAAAAGGAAACGGAAGACCAAAATGGGGTGGGTGACTAAATATTTTACTAAGTTCTTGTAATTCACTGACTTGAGTTGTTTCTTTACAGGCGGGCCGGCTGTGAAGCCGTCCTCGACCCACTCTCTATAGGGGATGGGGAGGGAAGGGAGGGCGGAAAGGGGGAAGAAGTGGACCCCCCGGGTCTCGGGGCTGAGGGAGGGGGTGCCTGCTAGGACCGAGCACTCGAACAGGGCTGTTCGCTTAGCGAGCCGGTTGAGGGGGTAGTAGTGGCCCACCGTGCGATCGATTTTGACAGTTAAGCCCGTTTCCTCCAAAATTTCTCGAACGATGGCTTGCTCAGGTGTTTCCCCGAGATCAATCCCACCGCCTGGAAGAACCCAGACAGGGACATCGCGGCGCAAAATGAGCAGCACCTTTGACCGATTAGGAGAAAAAATGACACCAGCGACACTTTCGAACAGTTCCATCATAGCGAGAATAACGATTTACGGACTCTTTCTCAATCTTCTTTGCGGCTGCTATCGCAGTCACCTCTATGTACAACAGGAGGTCGTCAACCGCGACTTCCTCGCCAGCACTCACGTTGGCACGCCCGATCCGCGCCAAGCTCACCCACCCGAAGGGCAACGGCTTCTCATCTCCTGGGATTTTCCCAAGAAGCGCTTTGAGCAGGGGCTTACCCTCATCGCCACCATTCGTCTCTGGGATAACACCCAAAAAAGCTACGTCGTTGCCATTGAGCGCAAGCGGGGCTACGAAGCGATCGATCTTCCCATGGCTGACAAAGAGCACCGGATCTTGACCTATCTCGTCCAAGTGGTCAATCGACAAGGCGAAGTAGTCGACCAATGGAAACACCACTTCTGGACCGAGTTAATCAAAGTCGGAAGTCGAAATGAGGAAGGTAGAAGTATACGCAAGTGATTGAAGAACTCTCCTACTCCCAAGGGGTGGCAAGTACCTTGCCGCAATTTGATCAGGTCTCCGGAAACCCGGTCCTCTGCGGAATCTTAAAAAAGCGCGGGGGTTCGCGCTTTTTTAAGCGGAGCAGGCCGGGTAATTCACATCCAAATTTGGGAGGAGTTCGAAACTCCTCCCAAATCATTCCCCGTCCTTTAGGGCGG